>JBIMKP010000008.1:0-119937 GCA_051861545.1 Bacteroidia bacterium
TCGGTCATTGAAATTTGGAGCGCTGCGGGGGATTTATTCTCACCAATTATTTTCTACCGATATTATGTACCTAACGGCACATAAGATTTCAGCAAAATGAATGACCAAGTTTACAAAGTAAGAATTACAAATTTCCTTTCTATCAGATGAAGATTTGTTTTTAGTAATGAAGCGGATATTCATTTATTTTTAATTCAGCTACTACAATTACATATTCAAAATTTAAGTAGAATTCAAAAATGTAAATAATTACCATAGGGTAAATTTTCATGCAATTGCAATTGGAACTTTGCTGCATGAAAAACATTATTCTAATCATTGGCCTTTTTTTATTGAGCCTATCCCATGTTAAAGCACAAACTTACTTCTTTGGTGTAAGCTTTGGTTCAGCTCAATTCTACCATCAAATTAACAACAAAAACTATACAGACTTAAGCTTTTCACTCCCCAATATAAAACTGGGAAAACAAATAAAATCTAAACACGCAGTTGTATTGTACTTACCAGGAACTCTATACCAATACAAAGAAACCGGTCGAACAAGAGACCGTGGATTTGAAGCCATTTTACCATCCTATCAATATCAAATTAATTCAAAACTCAGCTTTTTAGTTGGATTTGGATTAGGTCTAGATGCACCAGCTTTTTACGATATCAAAAATGAAACTGAGAGGAAATTCTATTTTGGAACTGCAGCCACAAGCAGCATTGCTTACGAATTCCATAAAACAAAGAATTTTAGTTTAGATTTACAAACCCGCGTTCAATATGGCAAAGTGAAAATGGAAACTCAATTCCATGAAGGATTTGCTTTTAATGTACTTTTGGGAATTAACTTTAAAAAAGATGTTCAGAACAAGTAAAAAAATAAAAGAAATAGCAGGCCTAATTTTATTGACGCTGTTTAGTTTGGCTATTGTATTTCATCTTTTAGTTTTAATGGAATTTATTCCCAATGAAATTGTTTGGGGAGGAAGAATTACGGTAAAGGAAGAACTCTACATATTTGAAAGTATTTCTATGTTTATGAATCTACTTTTCTTGTTGATAGTATCACTTAAAACAGAAAAAATTAGAATCAAACACAATCTAAAACTCATACAGTTTTTATTGTGGTTCATGACAATCATGTTTTTATTAAATACTATCGGAAATCTATTAGCTAAAACCAGCACAGAAACGCTCATTTTTACGCCAATCACCTTTATTTCTGCAATTTGTGGATTGATTCTTTTAAGTAAAGAAAAAGCTTAAATTTCAGAAAAATAGAAACATGGAATTCCTTACTTACCGTAAGTTTAATGAATATACTGCAGCCAAAACATTTTCATTGTTATTAGATGATGCCGGCATAGAAAATCAATTAGAAGATAGTAGTCCAAAGTTTGATCCTGGATTTAGCAATAACGAGTTGTTAAAGGAATTCAGAATTAAAATAACATCAGATAATTTTGAAAAAGCTGATGCAATATTATTACAACAAGCAAATACAATTATTGATGAAATTGATGAAAATCATTACCTCTTTCAATACAATAATGATGAGTTAAAAGAAGTATTAAATAAAGCCGATGAATGGAACGAAATTGATATCGCTTTAGCAAGAAAAATATTAGAAAAAAGAGGCATTGTTTTTAGTCAATCTGATTTAAAGGAATTACAGAAAAAGAGAATTTCGGAACTATCAAAACCAGAACATTTTTCTGAAATGTGGATTCGTTTTGCTTATATAGTTTCTATAGCTGGTGGCTTAATAGGATTGGTGATTGGTTGGCATATCAATACACATAAAAAAACATTACCTAATGGCGAAAGCGTTTTTGCTTATGATGAAAACAGCAGAGAAAAAGGAAACAAAATTTTTAAAGTTGGTTTGATTATGTTGGTTTTATGGATAGTAATTTTTGTACTAAGAAACATCTTTTTTGACCAAGGTTATTTTGAAGTAGAGCAAAGAAATATATTTGGAAATTAAACATTCTTAGTAGCATCTTTAAAATAAAATTTGTTCTGAAAAATAAAATCACTTCTACTAATTCTAATTCAACAATTTATTTAAAGAATCTAAATAAGTATCACCCACAGGAATTTGAGTAGTTCCAATATAAATTTTGCGGTTTCTAATAGAATCAATTTTTGCATGTGGCACTACATATGAACGATGAACCCTTGAAAATTTTCCATGTGGTAATTTTTCTAAAATTGATTTCATGGTACTATGTGTTACAACTGGTTTGGTTCCAATATAAATTTTAATATAATCACCCAAACTTTCTATATATTGGATATCGGCAACAGAAATTTTCACCAATGAGTATTCAGCTCTAACAAAAATAGCTTCTTCTTCTATTTTGTCTTTTATTGATTTCAATTCTAAATTTTCTTTCACCTTTTTCAAAGCTACCTCAAAGCGCTCAAATGAAAATGGTTTGAGCAAATAATCAATGGCTTCGAGCTCAAAACCTTGCACAGCGTACTGACTATAAGCAGTAGTAAAAACAAGCACTGGCGGATTTTCTAATGATTGATAAAATTTAATTCCGTTAACATCTGGCATATTAATATCAAGGAAAATTAAATCTACAACATTTGATTTTAAAAAAGCGGTTGCTTCAAATACATCCGTGAAAGAATTGAGTAAAGAAAATCCAGGAACTTTTTGGATAAAAGCTTGAATAATATCTAAGGCAAGTGGTTCATCATCTAAAGCAATACAACGAGTCATGAGCAATTAATTTGAAGTGAAACTTGAAAACTATTAGGAAGATCATGTATCGCCAAAATGTGTTTTTGAGGATAAATGAGTTCCAATCTTCTCTTAACGTTCTTTATACCAATTAAGTTACTTTCTACCTCAGAATTATTTCTAAGTTTTAAATTTCTAACCTCAAAAAATACACTATCTGAAATGGTATGTATTTGTATAAAAATCTCAGAGCTTTTACTATTAGAAACGCCATATTTCAATGCATTCTCTATAAAAGGTAAAAACAAATGTGGCGAAAGTTTTAATGCTGAACTTTCAATTTGAACTTGAAAATCAATTTTAGTTTTGTCTGTTAATCTTAACTTTTGAAGTTCAATATAATCCTTCAAATGTTGTACTTCATCATCAATTGCAATTAGTTGTCCAGCTTCATCATTTATGACAAATCTGATAAATTGAGACAATCGCAATAAATAATCTGGAACCTTATCGGGTTTGGTTATTGATAATGAATAAATTCCGTTTAAAGTATTGAAGAAAAAATGTGGGTCGATTTGTGCTTTTAAAAAAGAAAGTTCTGCTAATAATTTCTCATTTGATAATTCTTTTGCTTCAGATTCTAGCTTTAACCAATCGGTTAATAACCTAAAACCTGTGCTAGTGGCAATAATTAGCAAAGCAAAAGTAAATGCCATAAATCGTCCTACCCTTCTAATATCACTGCTTACTTCATCTGTTCCATTAATAATATAATTATCAGCAAACAATGGAATGAATTGTACAGCTAAAAGAGCAAACAAAATTGAAAAAACGAATTTTACATACTTTCTCGTCATCAAAAACCTTGGCACCAGCACATGATAATTAAAGTAAAATAGCGCTATATGTGCCAATTGAAAAATCAACCTAATGATAAAAATACTTTCTGGCTCAACATAATCTGTTATTTGTTTGGGAGCTGGATGAAGCATCATTGGAATAAGTAAAATAACCAGCCATGCCGTTATATGCAGCAAAATGGTAACCAACTTAACCGGATAACTTTTCTGAGGGCAAGAACCCATATTTATAGAATTAATAAACAAAAATGATTGTTTACTTTAACAAGAAAAATCGAATTCGACAAAAAGAAGAAATGCTTAGACAGATAACTATGCTTTTCTTAAAGTAAGAACCGTAATTTCTGGCCAAATACCAACTCTTCCTGTAAATCCAATAAAGCCATAACCTCTGTTTACATACAAATAACGGTCTTCATGAGTAGCTAATCCAGCCCAGTTTTTATAACGAAACTTAACTGGACTCCATTTAAATCCCGGAATTTCTACGCCCATTTGCATGCCATGTGTATGCCCCGATAATGTTAAATGAATTGGATTCTGATTCACTTTCACTTGTTCATCCCAATGTGTTGGATCATGCGATAACAAAACTTTAAAATCTTTATCGTGTGTACCATGAAGAGCTTTTTGTAAATCACCACGTTCACCAAATCCTTTACCCCAATTTTCAACTCCTGCTAATACTATAGATTCATTGTCTTTTTGAATTCTGATATGTTCATCTAATAACAATTTATATCCCATATCGGAATGGTGTTGTTTTAAACGATTTAAATTTTCTGCTTTATGTTGTGGAGTTTCCCAAGCAACATAATCTCCATAATCATGATTACCAAGAATAGAAAATTGTCCGTGTTTAGCTTTAATACTTCCGAAAATATCTTTGAATGGCTCAATTTCCTCTGCTCTGTTATTTACCATATCGCCAGTAAATACAAACACATCACTATTAAGTTCCTGTATTAATTTAATCCCTTCGTGAACTGCAGATTTATCATCAAAACTACCTGCATGTACGTCTGAAATTTGAGTTATAGTAAAGCCATTAAACGCTTCAGGAAGGTCTTTAAAAAACAATTCTTTTCTGTGAATTTTATATGAATACTTTCCTTTTGTTATTCCATAAATAAATGAAGCAAATGGTATTGCAGCAAACATTAATGCTACTTTCGAAACCATTTCTCTTCTCTCTGGCATTAGTGGTGCTCCCTCTAAATTTGTACCTGAAACCTTTTTAAAAATTCCAGTAAAAATTCTGAAAACATCTTCACCTAATAAAAATATCAAAACGAAAATTTTGGTAACAAACAAGGTGATGAACAGATTAAATACCAATTGCTGAAAACTGCTTAATCCTCCTGGTTTACCTATTGAACCAAACCCTGAAACAATTAAAACTACCGGCAAAACGGCAATAATCCAATAAAGAATATTCCAAAGAGTTTTCCATTTTAATGATTGTGTTATGGTTTGAATTCCTTGAAATACATAATAGTCTAAAGAGAAAATAATTATTACTGGTATTAAGAGTAACCAAGGTGTAGGACTTCCGTGCATGATTTAAATTTTAATGAATGAACAAGCATTAAAATCTATGCCGAAAAAAGGTATTGTCAGTAAGTATCTAGGTAAACCTGAGCTATTTTTGGATGAAACGCCAAAATATGCCGATGAACCTCTCCATGAGAATGACAGGAGAACTGCCAAAACGCCGTTTTACTTATCCTTATGATAGTTCTCTAACTCGTTTTCCCAATTGGCTCTTGCAGCGCTATCTCTTGGATTTTCTAGATATTTGATATAAACCTCTGCATACTTAGGATGATTGTGGTAACGAAAATGAACCCAATTAGAAATAGGCATCCAAAATAATATCCCAGATAATAATCCAAAAAACATTGTCCGTTTTAAAAGTATGCTATAAAATGAAACCTGTTTTAGGGTGATTAAAATTGAAATAAATAATAAACCTATAGCAGAAACGACTAAGAATACAGCAGCTCCAGGGAAAGCCATCACCTTAAAAAAAACAGAGATAACTGATATTGAAAGTAATAATTGTGAGACTAGAAGAATTATTACTTCAAAACCATCTTTTACTTTTTTATCTACTAAAGAAGATACCAGTAAAAATGTAGCAAACATATAAAATGTAGCTAATAACATAGTTGAAAGTACAAACCAAACTGATGCTAAATCAAATCCAACTAACAATATTGAAGTCAATAAACTTTGAAAAAGAAGAACCTTTTCAATAAGGGGTAAATGTTTAATCATCGTTTTTCTTGTTTTAACATCTTTAATGAAAAATAGGAAAGTAATAATACCATAGCTACCAATACAACCCATAGCCAACTCTTCTTTTGTACAATTGGAACCTCTGTTACTTCTTGAACTATATCTCCTTTTAATTCAGGCCCCAAATTCAGATTTTCTAAATCAGCTGGTATTTTTGATTTGAAATTCAACAAATCATAAACTGGTGCTTGAACCATTTTGTTACCGTAAAACAAATAGTAATTAGCGTTTTTATTATCTAATCTTATAACTAATTTATGTTGGGGACCAAATACCTGAACTGATTCAAGTTTTATTGGCTCATTGTCGTTATTGTATATTTTAAGTCTAAACTTTTTAGCAAGTACCTCATTAAATTTTATTGGTTCATAATCATCTGATGAAATATATGACTGCAATAAGGGATTAAAAACATCGGTCCATTTAGCATCAGAATAAACACTGTCAATAGCATATTCCAACTTTGTATTCCTAAAATAATCTGTATTTGTTTTTGCAAAAAGTTGAATTGAATTGACAGGTAAAATTTCATCTAATTCGAATTCAACAACAGTTTCCTTTTTAGCCAAGTCGTCTTTACTCGAAAACTTTTTAACATGATAACTAATAGAGCTACCAGGAATATTTTCAAAATAAGATAATACAACCGACTTCAATTTAGGCTTGCTTGTACCATGTATCGAAACTCGGTAGTATGGGAACTTCGAATCACTGAATTTTAACTTAGAGAACACATAAGAGGATTCCTCATTTTTGAAAGATAATATTCTAACATCATCTAAAATGGTAATCCATTCACCCAGTTTTTCTGCAGCATCAAGGTTTACATGCCAATCGAAATTAGCATCCTCAAAATCTAATTCTAAGTTATTAACTAAAACATCTGTTGGACAAACAAGTGTAAAATAATACCAATCATTTCTGTAAGATTCATTGATAATCTTAAAATCTACTTTTTTCTCCTTTCGAACAGAATTAACAGTTTCGAAAATATAAGGTACAATTAAAGTATCACCTGAATTTGTATAAGCTTGAATTCTAATATCAGAAAAATCAGTTTTACAGTTTTTATACATTTCAACTGGTAAAAACAATTGTTGCCATTCGTTTTTTACCCCAATAATTCTTCTTTTGAAATTAAAGCCTTTTTGAGCCAAAAGAGGCATTATTCCAGAAAGAAAAACCAAAACTAGAATGATATTATTCTTCTGTATTCTCATCAAAAAGTTTGGATTTATTTTTATTGTATAGAAACGAAATAACCAATAATAAAATACCTAACGAAACAAAAACAATTGTTTTTCCAATTGTGTTCAGTCCTGAAATATCATAGAAAAACAATTTTAAAAGTGTAAAAGCAAACAATCCAATTGCAGCATAACGTAAATATTTATTAGAATTTGAAATCCCTAAAAATACCAATAGCAAAGCATAAACACCCCAAAGAATACTCAAGCTTAATTTATACGAACCTTCTATACCTAACACATCCATAATATGAAGCATTTCTGAGCTCAAAACCCACAAAGTAAATAGGTGTATAAATAATTCAGGAATCCAATAGAATTCCGAAGGAAACCATTCTCCTTTTGTTTGTTTATAGACATAAAAAATAAGTGGCAATATGAAACAAAAACTGATATATCTAATTGAAAGACTAAATGGAAAAATAATATGTTCCGTTGGCAAATAACGCATTAGATAGGCTTCTCTTAATTCACTAAACTCAAACAAAGAAATGATTAAGAACAAGACACTTACTAACATATTAAAACCAAGTAAAACGAATTTCATTCTTCTATTTGTAAAGAATTTTAAATCGAGCCATGTCAATAAAATAAAATAAACTGCCGCAAAATTAATTAACCAAATATTCTTGAATCTTAAAGCATCAATCATAGGATTTAGTATTGAATCTGCTATAATTTCTTTGTGTGAAAACAAGTAATTATACATGATAGAATTCCAATAATTCACTATTTCCATCGCAATAGAAACAAAACTTACCATAAACAATAGGCCCACCAAGAATATATCTCTCAGAAGTTTATATTCATCTGTTTTTAAAAAATCATTCGTATGTTTAAGATGTATATAATTAACAAAAGTAAAAGCCATGCTTGCTAAAAATCCAACCAAAAAATATTCATTCAATACCAAAGTTATCAAACCCTGACCCAAATTAATTTCCTTAAGCATTGATGTCCAATCTTCCAAAATAGAGAAGAAAAACAAGGTCATTACTGCATAAGACAAAGTTTCATAAATAACTATACTTCTGGTTCTACCCAACCAAAATAATAATGCGGCTTCTACTGCCCAACAAAGTGTGACATAATTTCCATCGAGCTGAATGGGTATAGCTATAGAAACAAATACTAGAACCAATCCCATCAGAACAACAAACAAATTTTCATCCGCTAAATCCTTCTTTTTTATGTAGGATGAAACTACAAAATGAATCAATCCATTAAATACAGTAAATAAGCCTAAAAAATCATTGGTGGAATAAGAATGATCAAGAATTTCATAACCAAAACCAAAGAAAATAAATGAATTACTTAAAACTAGTAATAAGTGTTTGGGCTCAAATTTCTCGTTGCCAATAATTTTATAAACCAAAAACATTCCATAAAAAGTAAGATAAAACAGAGTAGCAAAGCCAAATGCCAACCATTGATGTAGTTCATGTCTGTAAGAAAACACAAACCAAGAAGCAAAAATTAACCAGGTTAAAATAAAAGCAACTTGATAAAGCAGTTTCCAAAAACGCTTGTATGCAATAAACAAAATGCCTAAGTTAATAATACCGATATAGGTGAATAAAATCGCAACTTTACCTGAGCCATTGCTTAATAAAAACGGAACAGCATAAGCTCCTACTAAACCTATATGTGCTATTAATTGTAAATTATACCGCAGTGATGCTAATACTGTAAAAACAGTAAAAATCAGCATTAATAAAAAAGCTAAACTTTGCGGTAAAAGTTCATATATTGAATAAGCAGCATAAGTTAAAAAGTAATTGATGGCCATTGACCCACTTAGTAAAACTGCACTAAACTGATGGTAGTTTTCCTTCAACTTCAATGCAAAAGCCAATAGGCCAAATCCCAATAAATAACCAAGAATTATTCTGGTTAAAGGACTTATCAATTCATGATCAATTGCATATTTTGCGCCAATGCCAACACCTAAAATTAAAACAACAATTCCAATTTTACTTATAAGGTTTTCACCTATAAACTTTTCTAATTTTAGGTTTTTAGAATCTTGATTTGAGACTTCTAGTACTGGCTCCTTTTCAATATTTAATTGTGGCTTTGACTCATAAACTGGTTGTAAAATCTCTGGTTTAGAATCGGGTTCTATAACTGCCAAAATTGGAATGGATTCTTCTTTTGGTTTGAGGTTGTCGACTTGGGATTTAATTTCATTTATCTCCCTTTGAAAACGTTCTTGTTCTCTGATTAAAAGATTCAATTTTTCATTGAGAATTTTCCATTCATCTGCCATTAGGTAAAATTAGGAAAATTATATTAAGAAAACGATTTATAAGAATTAGAATCTTATTCCAACATGTAAATCTGTAAAAGTAGGATACAAAGAGGTTTTTGAAGAATTGGCAATATTAAAATAAGGGCAATAAGTTGTCTCAAGAAAAAGAATTTGCTCTTCAAATATTGGAATATCTAAACTAAAAGCAGCAAATGTATTAAATGAACTCGACATCAAACCATCACCAGAAGCCCTATTAAGGTAAACTGCTCCGCTAGATTCATTGCGTTTTTGCACGCCATTGAAGCTTTCCTCGTAATGTAACTTATCGCTTTTTGTTAAGAATATAGAAAAAGAAGTTCCTAGTGCAAATCCAAATCCAAGATTATTCTTTACAAACCTATATTTAGCATAAAGAGGAATTTCAAGCGCAGAGAACTTAAAGTTAAACTGATACTTTTCTTCAACTCCATTTGAATAAATCTGTGAGTAATCACCATTAGCATTCATTTCATGGTATCTCAATCCGTAACCAATTTTAAAACTCTTGCGGTATGAAACTGGACTAAACTGTCTAAAAACGGCTGCAGAAAACCCAGTATTTAGGCTGTAATTTGCCTTTCCAATTGCTATTAAATTGTAAGCTCCATTACCTTCTGCTTTTAAACTACAAAATGAAATTCCCATTGAAAAAGCAAAACCATCTAAACGATTATTTAAAGATTGGCCCTTGGGTGAAATAGTGCTTGGAGTTCCACTTCTTTGAAAAGCAAAAGCATCAGAAATACTAAAACTAAAATAACAGAGGAGTAAAAAAACAAGTAAACCCTTATTCATTATTCTTACTTGCCAATTCTTTTTTATCAATAGCATCAATTATCCACCAAGGAATATAAGCGGCAACAAAATTTGCTAAGGCAACAAATTCAGCAAAGAAAACATAATAAGGCCAAGGACCTAAATAATCGAGAATACTTGCTGAAGGTGGCTTTCCACAAATCCAGAAATAATTGGCATCTAACAAGTAATTTACAACGGCAGCAATTAACAAAAAGACATTAATACCAATCATGGCTTTTACAATATCTTTGGCTTTAGGACGCATTCCATAAACAACACATGCATAAACAATTGCAAGTATCATTCCTGTATGTCCAATCCAGTATCTGATATACAAAAAATGAGGGAAATTTTCTTGTAAATCAGGAGTTATACTAGCTTGTAACATGCCTCCTAAAGACCAAAAATATAAAATTTCGAACCACCATTGTTTTTTCCAAACCATCACTAAAAAGATAGTTAGGTTAGAGAATCTGCATAATTGCAATGGAAGGTCTTCTTGCAAACTATAAGTACCTGCCATGTAATTGAGCAAGTTCCAAATTACTAGACTTAAAGTAATAGTGATTCCAATTGTAGAGCCTACAATATGTTGCTGTTTAACATTCAAATATTTCTTGCTATACCAAGGAATAAAAATGATTGCAAATAAAGAAACACCCAAAGCCATAAAATGTGATACACTCCATTGGTAAAAAGGAATTGTATCATTCATATAATCATAAACCCAATTCTGCATATCGAAAACTTAAAAAATTTGCCACCATTTTTTATCAAATGCAACATAAACACCATCACTTCTGGTTTCTGTTGCATAAGTATTTACAAAATCACCTTGTTGAGGTAAACCCTTACCTGTTTTAACATCATATTTATATCTATGAATCGGACAAACTACCATTCCGTTTTCATCACATTTACCTAGTCCTAGGCGAGCTCCAGCATGCGGACAAGCATCATCAATTGCATAATAAGCATCACTTAGTCTAACTAAGCAAATTCTCTTACCCTCAATATCAATTGTTCTTACCGAGTTTATAGCTTGAGGCTCATTGCCATGTTCGGCAAAGTCATAAATTTTGAAGAATTTCTTAGGCATTATTCAATAATAACTCTCTTTGAAACAGACTGATTATTACCTTTAATTTTTAACAAATAGATTCCAGAAACCAAATGAGAAACATTGATATCATTACTATTTTCATTGCTTCCTGAAAGCATTAATTTACCATCTAAAGAATACATTTCATATTGAAATTCTTTTGGCACATTAATCAATGAAATTTTATGTGTAGCAGGATTTGGAAACACTGTAAAATCAGATAAAGTATTTTCTGAAACTGAAGAAGGAATAAGTCCGGTTAATTGCTTGTATAATTCTTTACTTACAAATTTGATGGTAGTATCCATATACAAAGCATTTGTTGAGAAAGGCACATGATCTGCGCCATAAAAGGTATGAAAAGCAGATGTGATTCCCATAATTTTTGCAGCAGAATCAACACTATAACTACCTTGTAAAAATCCTATTGGGTTATTAAAGAATTTAAAATAATCTGAAGCATAAGGAACGGTTTGGTCGTTGGTACCATGCATTGAAATTAATTTGATAGACTTATTATTCTGCATCCAAGAAACATTCGAAATAGCACCACAAAGTGAGATTACACCTTTAGCTCTGTAGCTATAACCTGGATTACCGCTATTCCCTTCAATTCCTCCAATAATATTTGTATCAATATTTACTGTTTGTAACTCAGCAGGCAAATCAAGACATTGCATATGCATACCCAAAACACCACCAGCAGAAATACCTCCAACATAAATTTTTGAAGTATCAATTTTATATGGATTTCCGTTTTCAAAACTCTTTCTAAAAAAACGAACCGCAGCTCTTCCATCTTGAGCGCCACGCCAAACTGCATAAGTAAATTCCTGTGTTAAACCGCCTGTACCTGAAATATTCACACCTAAACGATACTGAATTGAAGCAACTGCATAACCTCTTTTAGCCATTTCCTTCGCAACAATGCTAATATCTGTAGCAGCTTTATTACCTTGAATGAAAGAACCTCCATGTGCTAGAATTAACAAAGGTCTGCTGCTTACTGTATCTGAAATTCCTTGATAAAAATCTAAGAAAAGTTCTTGATTCTGACCCAAATAATTAAGTGCTTGACCGTATTTTTCATTTGGCGAAACAATTGCACTATCAAAAATAGGATCGAGATAACGAATTTGTGCATTTACACTATTGAAAAATGAAGCACCAAGTAATACAATAACAAGTATAATTCTTTGCATATGACTAAATTAATCTATAAAAATAATGTAATTTGTTGAAAAGCAAAATTTAGCTGAAAAAGCTTCCAAATTTTAGCTGATTTTCATCAAAAGTTAATGATAAATCAACTTAATTCTATTTTGAATGGCTACATTTGAAGCACTTTAACCCAAAGTAATATGATTAGCATAGACGATTTTAACTTTTCTGGAAAAAGAGCATTGGTAAGAGTTGACTTTAATGTTCCACTCGACAAAAAAACTTTAGAAGTAACAGATGATGCTCGCATTCGCGCAACCATTCCAAGTTTAAAAAAGATTTTAAATGATGGTGGTTCTTGTGTTTTAATGAGTCACCTTGGTAGACCATTAAAAAAACTAAAAGATGATGGTACGGTAGATTATGATAAACATAGTTTAAAAAACGTATTAAGTACACTTTCTGGTTTACTTGGAATTGATGTTAAATGGGGCGGAGATTGTATTGGTGAAGAAGCCAACAAAATGGCATCTGAATTAAAACCAGGTGAAGTTTTATTGATTGAAAACCTTAGATTTTACAAAGAAGAAGAAAAGGGCGATGAAGCATTTGCTGAGAAATTAAGCAAACTAGGAGATATTTGGGTGAATGATGCATTTGGAACCGCACATAGAGCTCATGCTTCAACAGCAATTATTGCAAAATTCTTCCCTAGACATAGTTGCTTTGGTTATGTAATGGCACAAGAAGTTGCCAATGCAGAAAAAGTAATGAAAAACGCTGAACGTCCTTTTACTGCTATTACTGGCGGAGCAAAAGTTTCAGATAAATTATTAATTTTAGAAAACTTGATTGAGAAAGTTGATAATTTAATTATTGGCGGAGGTATGGCTTATACTTTCTTAAAAGCTCAAGGTTACGAAATTGGCTCAAGTTTATGCGAAGATGATAGATTGGATTTATGTCTTGAATTACTAAAAAAAGCAGAAGCTCGTGGTGTAAAAATGTTATTACCTGAAGATTCAATTGTTGCCGATGCATTTAGTAATGAAGCCAATTATAAAAATTGCGATAACAAACAAATTGATAAAGGTTGGATGGGTTTAGACATTGGTGAAAAAGCTATAGAAAGCTTTGCTGATGTTGTTAGAAACTCTAAAACTATTTTATGGAATGGACCAATGGGCGTTTTTGAAATGAGTCATTTTGAAAAAGGCACAAAAACAATAGCAATTGCTGTTGCTGAAGCTACAAAAAATGGTGCTTTCAGTTTAATTGGCGGTGGAGATAGCGCTGCGGCTGTTGCGAAATTTGGTTTCGAAAATGAAGTTAGTTATGTAAGTACAGGTGGTGGTGCTCTACTAGAATATTTTGAAGGTAAAACCCTTCCTGGTATTGCAGCTGTTTTAGCACAAGAATGAAAATAATTTTCGCCTTTAAATGGGCAATTATCTGGGCAGCTTGCATTCTGACTCTATGTATTATGAATCCGAGCAATCTGCCCAGTATTCAAGTAAACTGGGATATTGGACCAGATAAATTTGTACATTTTACTATGTTTGCCGTAATGAGTTTAAGTCTCATTATTGGCATACAAAGTTTAGATTGGAAAAAGAAATACTTCTTGTATGCCGGTATTATAAGTTCAGTTTATGGGATTATAATTGAAGTTATACAAGGCGCTTTTTTAGTTTATAGAAGTTTCGATTATGCTGATATGCTTGCCAATGCTATTGGTGCTATTTCTGTTTCAATTATATTATTTCTTAAATCAAAATAAGCTCAATTTAGAGTTGTCTTCTTTTTTAGTTTTTATTTTATACTGCGATTGTAATTTAGAGTATAATTCATTAGGATTAAATGGCTTACTTATATAATCATTCATTCCAGAGTCTAAAACCTTTTCTTTAACATCAGAAAATACATTAGCTGTTAAGGCGAAAATTGGCATGTTTAAGCCCATTTTTCTAATCTCTTTTGTAGCTTCAAATCCATCCATTTCTGGCATTTGAAGATCCATTAAAATCAAATCAAACTTTTCAGATTTACACGCCTCTAATGCAAAAACACCATTTTCGGAAATTTTAAAATCTACTTGCCATTTTTTCATAAAACGTTCCAAAACGAAAACGTTCATTTTGTTGTCTTCAACAATTAAAACCTTAAAGTTTTTAAGTGGATTAAAGGTTAAATTTTCATTCTCTTTATCTCTGATTTCAGCGTAGTTATCTGTACCTTTTTTGATAGGAATTTCAAACCAAAAACGAGTGCCTAAACCAATTTTACTTTCAACACTTAAATAACCGCCTAGCCACTCAATAAGCTTTTTAGAAATTGCTAAACCAAGTCCTGTTCCTCCAAATTTTCTTGTGGTTTCGTTGGTTGCTTGAGTAAATAGTTCAAAAATAAACGGTAATTTTTCTTCATGAATTCCAATTCCTGTATCAACAACTTCACAATACAACAAATAATCGTTTTCACTTAGAATTGGGAATTTAAATTTCACATCAACCCTACCTTCTTCTGTGAATTTAATGGCATTCGATAATAAGTTACTAAGAACCTGCCCTAATCTATGTCTATCACCTAAAAGAAAAGGAGGAATATTTCCTTCGAAATTCAAATTAAGTTTAACAGGCTTATCTTCCAATTGAGAACCCATTGTTTGCACAATATTCCTAAAGAGCTCTTCAGGCTTAAAATTACGTTCGTCTCTTTCTAATTTACCTGCATCAATTTTACTAAAATCAAGAATATCATTTAATAAAAACATTAATTGTTCTGATGAGAATTTTAATGCTTTTAAATTATCAATTTGATGAGGTACGGGATCATCCTGCATCAATAAACGAATGATGCCATTAACCGCATTCATGGGAGTCCTGATTTCATGACTCATGGTTGAAAGAAATAAACCTTTTGCCTTTGAAACTTCTTCAGCTTTTTCTTTTGCTTTAATTAATTGGTCCTCTAAATTCTTTTTATAAGTGATATCGTGGAAGGTTCCAATAATTCTTAATGCCTCACCTGATTCTGATCGCTCAGCAACTCGACCTCTATCAAGAACCCAAAGGAAAGAATTATCCTTTTTACGAAATCTATACTCTGCTTCAAAATAACTTGTCAAACCTTTCATGTGTTGCTGGTATTTAAACCAAGTATTTTTGAAATCCTCAGGATGAATTAATTCTTCCCAGATTAGTACAGGATTTTCATCTTCCTCATAACCCAACATCAACTTAAATAAAGGAGAATAATAAATTTCGCCTGAAATAATGTTTACATCCCAAACAACATCACGACTACCTGATAAGGCATATTGCCAGCGCTTTTCTGCTAATTCAAGATTCTGTTGAGCATGAACTATATCAGTAATATTTTCAAGTATTCCAATAATTAATTCTACCTTACCCTTTGAATCCAAAATAGGAATTTTAAAGTTTCTGGCAACAATTTTATTATGACCAAAATTAATATTCAGTTTATTAATTAAAACAGGTTCTGCCGTTTCTGCCACTAATAAATCAGAAGAAATATATTGTTTAATTTCACCTTCATTATTAAATATTTCAGCATCAGTTTTACCAATAACTTTTGACTGAGGTAAATCAAACATCAACTCTAACTCACGATTCCAAAGTGTATAAGCAAAATTATCGTTTACATTCTTAACATAAATTCCAAGTGGTATATGGTCGATTAGTTTATTAAGGAAAATACTCTGCCTGGCTTGTCTGAGTTCAATTTCTTTTCGACTTGAAATATCTTCTAATACTACTGCTATTCTTGCTGGACCAGTTGCATTAATAATCCTGATTTTACAGCTATAATGTTTTAAACTTCCTTTAAAATCGTGGCTGTATTCATATACTCTCGATTGTTTTGTTCTTAATACTTGATCGAATTGGTCTGATAACCTAATTTTAAAAGGAATATCAAAAAGGTCCTTAAGTTTTTTACCAATAAAAAAATCAATAGATTTAACCAATTCTACTTCTTTTGCATGCCATACCCGAATACAAACAGAGTTCTCATCTAATTCAAAAATGATATCTCCTGTTGAGCTTAAAAGTAGGTTTAGGTTCTCTGCATAAACTTTAAGTTCTTCTTCTCGGTTTCTAATTGCAGAGATATCTGTAGCAGTAATTACTATGCTTTTAACTTGTCCATTTGAGCTAACCGGAACAAAAGAAAATTCCAAAAAATGTTTCTCTCCACCATACTCATATACTTGTTCTTCTTTGAATCTTTCACCAGCAATTGCTTTGTTGTACAATCCCATCCAATAATCAAAAACTTCTGGATGAGCTGTACCATCACTCATCACATTTTCACCCAATTTTGGAGCATTTTTCCAAAAACTTTCAAAAGCAATTCTATAGTTATTGTTAAATGAAAGTAGTCTATAATTGGTGTCAATTGCCCAAATTTGATCATCTGTATTTTCGACTAAAGCACTGTAACTTGCTTGATTTTGCTCTAAATCATAACTTACCTTTTTCCTTGCTTCACTAAAATATTGAAGAATTAAAATACTAGAGATAAATGAGAAAGTTAGGTTGATATAAAATAATCTCTCTAGTGGCATAGATTCGCTAATAAAAAAAGATGCTAGCTTAGGAGATTCAAATAAATTAATCGCTATTACTAAAAACAAAACCCCTGAAAGTCCAAATATTTTTGACTGAGTATATTTTGGAGATTCAAATAAAAACGTGACAATAATAAATGGCACATAAAAAAAATAGGAACCCGTATTGATAGAAAATCCGGTATCAAAAATGTAAAATACAATTAATAAGCCTATCCTGAAAAAGTTATATGCTGCCGATGCTTTGTTTGCTTTAACAAGTAAATAAACACCTAAACCAGGTACTATTGCTAGTGATGCAATTAAGGAATTTATGTATTGACCAAAAAACAATTCCAAGACTGTAAAAGCAATACCATTAGCTATACAAAGCCATGAAAGTATTTGGAGTAGTTTTATTTCGCGAGACATTTAAATAATTTTAAAAAGAAAGGTTCCAATCTTGAGGAAATTTCCAATTTTCATCGGAAATATAAGATAAAAATCCATTTTCTACTTTAAAAGGGGCAGGAAAATTATTTGAATATAAACTTCCCGTTCCTAAACCCTGGTGTAATTTAGAATCCTTTGAACTACACCATTGAGCAATTATATTTAAACCAATATTCGATTCGAGTGCTGATGTAGCCCACCAATCTTTATTATAAGCTTGAGCCAAATTTATCCATTCATCTGCATTCTTCAAACCGCCAATTAATGTAGGTTTAATGATTAAAAAATCTGGATTTAAATATTCCATTATTTTTTTACCAAACACAAACGGATTTAAACCTATTAACTCTTCATCAAGAGCAATTTTTATTGGAGATTTAGCAATGAGTTCCTGCATTTCATCCCATAATTTGGGTTTAATTGGTTGTTCAATACTATGAATATCAAACCTTCTAAGTTCCTTTAGTTTTATTAATGCATCATCTGTTTGAAAAGCTCCATTGGCATCTACTCTAATTTGAACCTTTGATTCAGAAGCAATCTTTCTAAATTTCTCTAAAAGTTTACATTCTTCATCAAAATCAAGAGCGCCAATTTTAAATTTAATACAATCAAAGCCACTGCTAAACTTAGCAACTGCTTCCTTATACATTTCATCAATTTGGTTCATCCAAACTAGTCCATTAATTTTAATGGATTCGCCCTGTAACCATCCTGATTCAAAGTATTTCCTGGTTCCTCCAAATTTTAAATCTAATTCGATTGATTCTAATGCAAAACGTATGGAAGGTAAAAGTTCCAAGTCTTCTTCAATACTTATTCCTTCATTTAATTTATTGATAATTTGATTGAGTTTCAATTCAAAATCGGGAATACTATCAACGCTTAATCCAGCTAATGGCGAAGCTTCACCTATACCAATAAGTTTCTTTAATGAATCCTTTGCTATTATGATATATGCATCATGCTTTTTAATCTCTCCTCTTGATGTCTTTGCTTCAAAATTAAAAGCTAACTGATGTTTGATATAAGAATACTGTATCATGATTTAAAAACAATAGATGCTATTATACTCAAACAAAGTAAAAAGCTACTCAATGATAAAACTTTTAATTGAGGGTCGAATTCTTCAACAGTTTTGGCTCTTGAAATTTTAAATAAATGTAAAACAAAAGCTATTAAAGGAAGTATTAAAAAAAGAAAACTTAGTTCATTATTTATAAAGTAATATGAAATCGAAAATACAGCAACAATGATTAAAATATAATGATAGATTTTTGACTTTTCTATACCCAATCTTACTGGAATTGAATACTTTCCAGCTATGGTATCTGATTCAATATCCCTCATATTATTAACATTTAAAACCCCAACCGACAATAAACCAAAAGTGATTGCGGGATAAAGAATCTCTGATTTAAATTCACCAATCTGTAAATAAGATGTTCCTAAAACTGCTACCAATCCAAAAAAAATAAAAACCGAAATATCTCCTAAACCCAAATATCCATATGGGCGTTTTCCATTTGTATAAAGAATGGCTGCTGCTATGGCAAAAAGTCCTAATACAAACAAAAAAATAATTCCGCTTAACTCAATTATTGGAAATGCAAAAAGAAGAAGTAATACACCTGATACCAAGGATAAAAATGAAAATATTACAACCGCTGCTTTCATTTGTTTTGCAGAAATAAGTCCAGCTTGTACAGCTCGTTTTGGACCTTTTCTATGCTGATTATCTGCACCATGAACACTATCACCATAATCATTTGCTAAATTCGATAGTATCTGTAAAAACAATGCAGTTAATAATGTAAAAGTTGCAACTGCAGTATTTATTTCAACAAAAAAGAAGGCCGATGTTAAACCAGCGCCTATACAAGAAAAAGACAAAAACAAGGTGCGAAAGCGAAAAGCCGATAACCATTGTTTAAAGTTTGTTACATTTGTTTTATTCATGGACTCGAAATTTAAGCACATTAGGTTTCTACTCAAGTATCCTGCCTATAAATTTTTTAAAAATAGGTCGAAATACATCAGTAATCAGAATTTTCTGATTATTGCAAGTGTGCTTATTGCTATAGTTTCATCAATTGCAGCAATTATACTTAAAGGATTAATTCATTATATCGAAGGAATATCTTTTAATGCGAAATTTATTGAACTGCAATACAAAAGTGTATTTTTTCCTGCAATAGGTATCCTACTTTCACTGCTTTTCATCAAATATATTTTAAGAATACCTGCTTTAGAAAAAGGATTAGCTTCAATTATTTATAAAGTAAACTATAAACATGGTGATATAGAAGGCCATCATACTTATGTACATCTTATTACAAGCGCTTTAACAGTTGGATTTGGAGGCTCTGTTGGAGTTGAGGCTCCAATTGCAATTACGGGTTCTGCAATTGGCTCCAATGTTTCAAAACGATTGTTTGTGAGTCAGCAAGAAAAAAACTTACTTCTAGCTTGTGGTGCTTCTGCTGGAATTTCAGCCATTTTTAATTGTCCAATTGCCGCTGTCATCTTTTCTTTAGAAGTAATTTTGAGTCGTGTAAGTGTTGCTTCTTTCATCCCATTATTAATTGCTTCTGCAACTGCTGCATTAATAAATGGTATATTCTATAAAGGCTCACTTATTCATTTTCAAGCAACTGGCTGGATAGTTAGTGCAATTCCATATTATGTAGTTTTAGGAATATTAGCTGGTTTGGTTTCGGCATATACCATTTTGAGTATTCATGCTATTGAAAATAGATTTGGGAATGTGAAGCAAAAAATCAATAAAGCGCTATTTCAAGGTGCTGTTGTGGGACTATTAATTTTTACATTCCCTCTTTTATATGGAGAAGGATATGCTGTTATAAATACAATACTTTCTGGTGGAATTGATAAGTATATGGAAAAAATTGCTTTTCAAAGTTCATTTAGTTACGATTTCTTATTCATCAGTTTTTTGCTTTTAACTCTTCTATTTAAACCAATTGCTGCTGCATTTACAGTAAGTGCTGGTGGAAATGGAGGTGTTTTTGCACCATCTTTATTTAGTGGAGCTATTATTGGTTTATTATTTAGTAGAATCATTAATTTAAGTGGATTTGCTGAATTAAATGAATTGAATTTTGTGGTTTGTGGAATGGCTGGAGTTTTAAGCGGTGTTTTAAGTGCGCCATTAACTGGAATCTTTATGATTGCAGAAGTTTCTGGTGGATATGCAATGTTTGTGCCTTTAATGATAGTTTCGGCAATAAGCTTTTTTGTAACACGATTTATAGAACCAAATTCTATTTATACAAAACGTTTAGCCGCTTTAGGACTACTTGGTCATCAAAACAAGGAAAAAGAAATACTTAGTAAATTTAGTATTAGAAGTATTTTAGAAACTGATTTTAAATCCTACTATCCCGACCAATCTTTAAGAGAAATTACAGAGGGTTTGCAAGAAAGTAAGCGTAATGTTTACCCGATTATCACAAGAAATAAAAGACTTGTAGGTATTCTAACTTTAGAAGACTTAAAACAAGTGATTTTTAAACCTGAGTTATACGATAAAATTAAGGCCAAAGATTTAATGCAGCAAGTACCCGCAGAAGCAGATTTAGACTATTCTTTGGATGAGGTAATGAAAATATTTGATGGTAATGAGAATTTATGGAATTTACCTGTAACACAAAAAGGAAGGTATGCAGGATTCGTTTCAAAGAGTTCGTTTTTGAATAAATATAAAACTCTAATGCAGGAGCAGGTGAATCAGGAAAATAAAAATTAACTAGGGCCTGCTGAAAATCTTTATTAGAACTTATTATCAATCAATTAGATTGTATTTAAATAATTTAAATGCAAGGTTTTAAGAACAATGGCTAAAAAATCCTTGCATCAAGTAAAATTAGTTTTCGAATTACCTAAAGACAGAAACAAGGCCATCTTTGTCGTTGCTGCCAAATTGAAGTATTATGTATACATCTAATTTGGCAGCGCCTAAAATCTGACCTGTTTCTGTCTTTTTCAGCAGGCCCTAACTAGGCAATTTTTCTAATCAAATACAATCCATCACGAATGGGTATTAATACTTTTTCTACCCTAGAATCAGTCATTACCATTTCGTTGAATGCATGCAAACTAATGGTATCTTTATCTTTAGCTAATTCCTTTTCATCAACCACTTTGCCGCTCCAAAGCACATTATCAACCAAAATATAACCTCCAGGTTTTAATATTTCTAAAACCTGATGATAATATTTAGCATAGCTTAATTTATCAGCATCTATAAAAACTAAGTCATATTCATAAGGTAATGTTCTTATGATTTGATATGCATCCCCAACTATAAATTGAATCTTTCCTGCAAATCCTGCTTTTTCAATATGCGAAACAATTACATCCTCTAGTTCTGGATTAATATCAATAGTAATTAATTTACCTTTTTCCGATAATCCCTCAGCCAAACAAATAGCAGAATAACCAGTATAAGTGCCTATTTCAAGAACATATTCTGGTTTTATCATATGACTTATCATCGATAAAAACCTACCTTGTAAATGCCCACTTAACATTCTTGATTGTAACACATTTGCATGTGTAAATCTGTTAAGTTCTTTTAAGGTTTCAGATTCCTCTGAAGAATGTTTTTCGCAGTAATTTAAAATCTTAGAATCAGAAATCTCCATACTATTGAATGGTATACCTAATTGAAAATCCACCACTTGTAATAATGGTTGGGAATGAATTAGATGTAAATGGATTGGTTTGACGTCTATCATAGAAAATTCTCAGCATCAACTTTTCATTTATCATGTAATCAATGGTTGGTTTTATGCTGATAATAGATTGACCCAAAACAGGATCATTATTAGGTCTATCTAAGTTTCTAATTCTAGTTATATTTTCTCTGATAGTAAAGTCGAAACGGAAATTGATATCATTATCTAAAACAATCTTTCTTCCTCTTGATTTAAAAGGCAAGGTGAGCTTGGTGGTTCTATAACCAATTCCAAAAACAAATTCACTTCCTCTTTGCTCATTAACTTGGCGATTTCCTAAGGCAAAATTTAAGGTTCTATCTTGATTGTATTTAAATGAAGTAGTTAGATTATTAACTAATGTAACATCAACTCCAATAAAAGGCCCAAATCGTTCAACTAAAGAAATTGTTCTTATGACTAAATCCGGAGAAAAATCATTACTTAGTGTTGCATTTCTTGTAGTATCAACCACAGTTTGGAAACCTCCAATAGTATAAGTGCTTTGGTAACTATGTTGAATATTAATGTTTGAAGCATATTCCTTTAAAAACTTCAATTTCGATAATCCATTATAGGTTACTCTCCAATTTGGTAATGGGAAATTTCTAAAAGCAGAAAGTGAAGCATTATCAGCAGATTGGCCGCTATATGCAGATAAAAAGGCCGGAATCAATACATCTTGTTGGAAACCACCATAACCTGTTGGGAATGAATCTGGATGTGAAAGTGGAATACCTTTTTCAGCAGCAATCCTTTTAGCAATAACCAATCTATTTGATTCAAATTGTTTAAATACATCTGAAACACCTTGATCGTCTTCCTTAGAGAAAGCTGTTTTTATCATCATAAAACTTATGCTATAGTTTCCTGATTCAATTGGTGGACCAAAATCTCTGTAATCATTACTATCTGCATCGTACCTAAAATAAGCAGTTAAGTTTTTAGAATATGCTTTATTGGCAGATAATTCAATTCTAAAATCAGAAATTGGTTCAACCATTGAACGGAGAGTTAGGTTCTCTTGATAGTTCATGGTATAAGGATTAACAACCCTTGGATCTTTACTTATCCAACCATTATCTGCTGCCCTGAATCTGTAATTAGGGTCTTGCATACCAAATATAAAATCCCAACCTGGCGCACCTACATCCATATTCTGACCTAAATACTGTGGCTTAGGATTGAAACCAGGTAATTGAGTACCTTGAGTAGTAGAGTAAGATGCACTTAAATTTTTAACACTCGTAATCAATTTTACAGGAACACTTAACCAAAATGGTATTTTTTGAGTTTTAGGAGCAGCCTCTCCTTCACCTTTTGCATCACCTTTCTGAGTTGGGGCTTTAGGTTTTGCTCTGCTCGGAGCTGGCGGAGGACCTGGAGAATTAACTCTCTTAAACAAACCAACTTTATTATACAATTGAACAAAATTCAAGTTCAAATTCCATTGGTCTTGTCTTGAATTCTGAATGGTATTTCCCAAACTATCTGCCGCTGGTGGAGCCTGTAACCATTGATAATTAATAGAGTAACTATAACTAAACTGACTAACCCAATTTAAGAATGGAATTTTGTTGATTGGAATATTGTAATTGATTCGAGTAGTTTGATCGAATTTAGTAGTTCTACCACCACTCCAAAAATTTCTAACTATACTATCACGTTTTTCAGGAGTTTCATCTGAAATTCTTCCATTTGGTTCATCAACCCTTGCATCGGCAGTTGAATTATAATCAATTTTTAAATTTCTAGTTAAATCATACCTAAACTCATAATACCTGCGCATGGTAAACATTTTATCATACATAATAGGTAGACTTTCAGTTCGTGTATCATTAATTCTGTTTAACTGTTCACCATATCTTCTATCAGTTTCAGCTCTTACTCCCCAAGCTGCAGGTAAATAATTCAGATTAAAATCCTTTAACAACAACAAATAAGGTGATTTAAGATTCTTAAACGGCTCGAAAGGTTTATTAACGAAAGTATAATTATAGGTTACAATTCCTTTATAATTTCTAAGTGAATTAAATGCCAGCGTTTGGTTTCTTCTAAAATTTTCATTGTATGAAAAAGTGAAGCTAAAATTCTCAATATCCCAAGGATATGCTTTTTTACTTCCTATTCTATTTTTTCTAACATTTGTAAAGTTGAAACTCTTTCGCATGGTATAATCATCAGATGCTTTACTGATGGTTTGTGTACGTTCCGGATTAGTTGTTTCATCAATCTCTTTCTGTAATTTGGTATCAGGATTTAAAGGATTATACCAAGGGCGAATTAATGTTGTACCATATGAGAAAAAGAATGGTATTGAAATACCTGTTGATTTCGGGAAGAACTTTCCTAATTCAAAATTGGTTTGTAAGTCGTATTGATAATCATCACTCATACTTCTATCAAGTAATTTTTTATCAATTCCACCCCATCCAACACTTTTATAAGTACCACTTAATTGTACATTTCCAAAATCAGCTAATTTAGCCAAAACTCTACCAGTTGCTGCATCACCACCTCTAGTAGAGAAATTAGTCATGCGTAATTCGTTAAACCAAACCTCAGAACATTTTGGTAAACCATCATCTCCACCAACTGTGCCGGCAATACGTTTTGGATTTCTAACACCAACCATAAATACACGAACCTGACTATAATCTGGCTGACCAACTACTGTGTATTTTCCATTACCAATTGTTCTCGTATACCTTCCAGAAAAGGCGTAATTGGCATTGTTACGAGCAATTTTGGTATTAATCATTTCTTCTAAAATAATGTCCATTTCATTTGATTGTGGCCAAATATCATTAGGATTTGATGTATTGTTTTTTGTGAAACTTAATGGAATTTCATACTCGTAATAGTTGGTTGTTAAGTCGGTACCAAATCTTAAAAATGCAGTTAATTCACCATCTTTTAATTCATCTCTACTTTCGGCATGAACAAACAAACGAAGGTTTCCGTATTGTCTTAAATCAACTGTAGTATTTTTGAAAACACCTCTTGCATCACCATCTTTTAAATTGCAAGTAAGTAAACTAATTGATTGCTCATTTTGCTGAATTGGATTTGGAGAACTAAAGTCGATTTCTCTTTGAATACCAGCAGGAACAACATATGGTATTGGAACACGCTTGCTATTTTTCTCAATGTTTACAGTAGATACAACAAATTGGGTATTATCTGTAGGGTCGATTGGTTTGTGCTCACCACCTGTTTCTAAACTATTTAAATATTTTCTCCAATCGGCACGAACCAATTGCAAACTGGCAAAACGCATATTGGTTTGTTCAGAAAACCCTTGCATGAACATTCTGATAAAACGGATTGATTTAAAATCAGAAATATCACCTACTTTTCTTTCGTATTCTCTTACTGGAATTTTAAGTTGATACCACTTCTCTGGCGCATAATCACCATTAACGAATTTTGCTGGTGCAGTTAAAGTATCCGTTACATAGTTCCTACCAATTGTAAAAGCATCTCTGCTAATTTCTATCTTATATTGAAAATAAGCTTCAACATCATTTACCGTATAATCTTTATTTAAATCCTCATTATCCGGAACATTGGTTGCGGCTGTAGGATAAGATTCTGGCGATTGGTCAACAGTTGGAGAATTTCCTTGGTGACGATTAAATTTCTTGTACCTATCAACCAAACTTAATTTTGCATTGTCATAATCACCACCAAGGTAATAGTGGTAATTATCGTTTGATGGATCAGCTAAGGCATTTTGATAAGCTACTGATGATGCTCCAAAAGTATTTCTAACTCTTGCAAGGTATTCATCTTCGAAAAAAACCTTTTCTTGATCATCATTTAATCCATCTAAACCAACATCTTGTGTTTGACGCACATTGGCATCAGCATCAAAAGCATAGTTTATAACTGGGGCACGTGGTACTTTACCCCATATTGTCGTATCGGCTAAAGCTTGTTGTTCTGGAGTGCCATTTTTAGGCAATCCATTTTCAGCAGATCTTCTATTGTCTTTTAAAACATCTTCAGAGATATTACCAATATTCAAATACAAAAATCCTTTATCAAAACTTGAAGGTTTATCTGCAAAAGGATCCATCATCCAAATTTCAATATAATCTATATTGGCTTGTTCAAAATCGTTTTGGTCAACCTTACGCATAATTCCACCCCAATTTCTGTTTGGTGATTTTAAAGTTCCATCGGGATTTAACTCATTGATGGTATAATTATACGGACCTCTTTCATTCGGGAAAAATGCCAAATCTAAAGTTGGTAAAGTACTTGGCAAACCCTGTTGAATCTGGCGACTTGGAAAAACATCTGTTTGTAAAACTTCTCTTGAAATATGGTTAGATAAAGCATCTGGATCCGATTTTAAATGCTCTGGTGTAAATGCATCATTTCTATAAAATGTAGTTGCAATTGTATACCAAGCTAAATTTGCTCTTCTAAATCCATAATCCAATTGATTGATTGTATTTCCTTCAGGGAACAAATCTGGCTGACCTTGTGGCGTACTTGCCAATGCCCAAGTATTTCCCATTCTTAAATCGAATGGCGTTTCTGCGCCTTCAAAATCATCGATATAAGCAGTACCTCTTTGACCTAAAGAACCTTGAATACCTGGAATTAACCTAGCATATTCACCAGATAGTGTAATATTTGAGGCTTCCTTAGTTTCAATAAATGGCAATTTATCTACCATTTTAGTTAAAAAACGTGAACTCTTATTATATGTACCATCAAAGCCAATTACCACATTTGAAATTGGCTCTTCACCAATATTTACTTTAGGAGTTAAAGGACGCTCATTTAAATACATGAAGGTTGAACCTAATATTAAATCCTTACTATGTTTATAATCAAAGCGAGCACCCATCATGCTTCTTTGTTGGATTTGAAAAAGATTATTACTTTCAGATGAAACTTTAATAATCGCTCCTGAATTTAATAAAGCAGTGTTTACAATTTTAACTCTACCCAAATTATAATCTACAATAAAATCTGCATTTTCTGTTAAAGGTGCACCATTGGCTGTAACCCTAACAGAACCACGAGGTACATTTGTAGACCCTAAAGAAATTTCATTGGTTGAAGAGCCTTGAAAACTACCTCTGATGAAAAACTTATTGAATTGAGGCTGCTGAATTGCTGCAAATCTGGTTGAATCATACAAAGAAAAAAAGCAATAATAATTGGCTAATGCAGGATCATTAGAAAATTTACTCCTCAAATAATTTCCGAAAGGTTCGTTTGTTGGGAGGAAAATTCTACCCGTTTGAGAATTGATGGTAACTCCTTCAATCAAATCAAACAAACCATCTGAAACCCTTTCTTGTTGTGTGTTTAGTTGGTCAAGTTTAAAAACGTTTAATAACGGAATTCCACTTAAATTAGGTTC
This sequence comes from Bacteroidia bacterium, assembly GCA_051861545.1. Taxonomy (GTDB): domain Bacteria; phylum Bacteroidota; class Bacteroidia; order UKL13-3; family UKL13-3; genus CAISCU01. The sequence continues at coordinate 27,597 of JBIMKP010000008.1, forward strand.
ATTTTTTACTGGTAAATAATTTAAATCTGCACCAGAAGGGTCATCGGCATAAACAATATTTAGTTTAAAATCTTTGGGTTGAACCTGAAATGAACCTAAAGAATAAACATTTTTCATCATCAAATCCCACATAGGTAAATCTGGTCTTTGTGATGGTCCTTTTAACATTTTCAAGAACATTATTTCCGGAATTGTTGTATTCCGTTGAATGTCCATACTAAATTCACCAACTTTAAAAGCAATTCCATTAACTGTTCCTTCATAAGCAACACAAAGTACATCGTCGTTGTTTAATGCTTGGTTTAAAGAAATATAACCTAAACGAGGATTAAAGGTGTACTCATTTGGACCTAACTGACGGGCAAAATTTACAATTTGGTATTGAGAAATTGGAAACAAACCAGTAGCATTTTCGTCAGCTCTTAATTGGTTTTGAATTTGATAAGCAGCTCTAAAAACTCCGGCTTTATTGTTATCACCATTTCCATTTAAGTAGGCATATAAACTATTCACCTCATTTCCTAGGTTTCCTCTGTTTGTATTCACTGTCCAGAATTGATTTGAACGTTTATCAGTTTCACCTAAATCAGAAAATCCAATTACGTCTCTTGACTGATCAAATGAACCACTTCTATTTGTAACCCAAACTTCAACACGGGTAATTACAACCGGCGAACCAACAAAAGGTAAATTACTTAACCAGTTTTCATAATTATCTCTAAAATAGTGAGATAAAAAATAATGGCGATTCATATCATAATTATCGCCTTGAATATCAAACCTGGTTGTAACTGAACCTCCTGCAAGTTCTGTTTCTTGGGTTTTTCCTCTTTGTTGAGAAACGACACCAGTAACAGTTAATTTACCAAATTGCAGGGTACTTTTTACACCAAATAAACTTGAACTTCCTTGTATCAATGAAGATTGAAGAGGCAAACCAACATTACCTAATTCTATTTTTTTAATGATATCATCTTCTTTACCAGCATAATCGAGTTTCATTTGATTTTCGAACTCAAAAGTTGCTTCGGTATCATAATTCAGATTCAACTTCATTTTATCACCAATAGCACCGCTTACATTTAACTGTATTTTTTGGCGAAAATCGAACTGACCAGTTTTTTGTTGACGAAGAGAGAAAGCAGGATTTCGAACTGTATTAAAGTTTGCAGAGAAAATTAGTTCAGCAGTACCTCTAGGTTTGATATCGATAATACCGCTACCAAAAATCCTATCTATAATTTTATTACTGATATTTAATTGAGGAATGATTCCTGCTCCTTTAGTAAAATTCTGAGCTTGAGCTCTTTGACGGAAGTAAGAATCATTATTTTGTTTACTTTCCTTTTTAAGTTGTTCTGTTACTTTAATAGAAGCAGGTAATTTTACATCCTCAGAACCCACTTTGGATGAAAAATCGTAATTATAATTATTTGGATTGAGTTCGAATTTATTTTTTAAAATCGAAGGATCACCTAAATCTAGAGGATGTTTAGGGCCATAAATTTCGTATGACTTTTTATCTTTAATAGGGTATGGCAATTTCGTTGACCCCGTATCGGCCTTTCCGGAATCCGGCAGGAGAACGCTAAAATCTCTTCTAATTCTTGCTGCACCGCGGGGTGTAGCATTCCACACCAGTGATACAACAAAGGTGAACGTAAAGAAGGCGCGTATGTATTTTAATTTTGAGCTACTGTACAAAGTAGAAGTTTCCCATCAAAGAATTTTTAAAGTTAACTTAACGAGTTGCTCAACGCCTAAACTTGGATTTTGTTGCCTAATTTTCGTTAGACCCTTCTCTGCTTCAATCTTAGAAAAACCTAACATGAGTAGAGCAGCGAGCGCTTCTTCTACCGCAGGGTTAGTATCTTGTAGACCAGAAAGCTGAGAACTTTCACCCAATTTTTTCATTTTATCTTGCAAATCAACCACAATACGCTGAGCAGTTTTGGGGCCAATTCCTTTGATTGTTTTTAACAAAGTCCAGTTACCATCAAGTATTGCTTGTGCAATTTCTTGCACTTTTAAACTCGATAAAATAACACGGGCAGTATTTGCCCCAACCCCGCTAACAGAAATCAAATGTAAAAATAATTGTCTTTCATTTTCTTCAGCAAAACCAAAAAGTGTATGGCCATCTTCCTTAATACTAAGGTAAGTTAGTAGCTTTATAGACTCAGAATCTCCCATTAATCCATAAGTATTAAAAGAGATTTGAATTCCATAACCAACACCTCCACAGTCAATTACAACGTAGGCAGGTGAACGATACGATACTTTTCCTTGAATATGTGCTATCAAAATTTTTACTTCTTGCTAAGTCCGCAAAATAATAAAATCTTTGAATTTCAAAAGGTCTTTATTTTCCCTTTCAATCAAATTTACTCTACAAATGAAAATTAACGGAATAATCGTTTTATTAGTAAGCTGCATGTATCTGATTATCAGCTCATGCAACACGAGTTCCGTTCAAAAAATAAATACATTTTATTCTAATGGAAATAAAAAAGAAAAGGGTAAATTAAAAAACGGCAAAAAAGTAGGACATTGGTTTGTTTACACTGATACTGGGTGGATGGAAAAAAGAGAAAAATGGAAGGATGGGAATTGGATTTGGACAATTACCTATAATCAGAAGCATGAAAAAGTTGAATGGACCGACAATAAAGGTATCAGAAAAAGCTTCAAACCTTGCGGATGCAGCCATTAAGAATTGAATTCCTGAATCAAATTAAAGACTTTTTACAAGTCAGAATTAATTCATGATATAAGGAACAATCATAGTGAAAGCTGGGATTTCAACTTCAAACAATTTTCCATCAAACTGCCTTTCCATGATATAAAACCCAAACATTTTACCCAAATCACCTCCTAAAGAGCAACCCGAAACATATTGATGAAACTCACCTGGCTCTAAAACAGGTTGGTTTCCCACTACACCTTCTCCTTCTACCTCAGAATTGCCATTAATTGGGTCGATAATAAACCAATGTCTTCTTAACAACTTTATGGTATGATCACCTTGATTCTGAATCTTAATTCTATAGGCAAACATGTTCCTGGCTTCCTGGTTTGGAGAAAGCATGTTTTGGTAGAAAGTTTCTACCGTAATTTTCACATGATTTGTTATAGCAACAACTGGTGTCATAATTGCAAATATTAGCAAACTAAACGTTAAAAAGGAAACCAAATTTCATGTAGAAAGTTTTATTACCATGAAATTACGTTTTTCAAATCAAATTTTAATTAAAAATCGGTTTAATCAAATTTGTAAATTTTATATTCAGGAAAATGTTTTACAATATCAATTTCCAAATCCTTTATATAACCATCTGCAATATCGTAAACCCAACCATGTACTTTTGGGAAGCCATATAGTTCAATATTCTTTTGAATAAATGATGTTTTTAAAAGATTGATAACTTGTTCTTGAACATTAATTTCAACCATTCTTCTGTGTTTTTCGTCATGGTCTTCAATGGCATCTAATTCATCCATGTGCAAACGGTATGTATCTTTAATATTTCTTAGCCATTTATCAATTAAACCATGAGGTTCATGTTCTAAAGCAGCTTTTACACCACCACAACCATAGTGACCACATACAATCACATGTTTAACATTTAAAACTTCTACAGAATATTGTAAAACCGATAATAAGTTGATATCTGTATTCACTACTAAGTTTGCAATATTTCTATGTACAAACATTTCACCAGGATCGGTTCCAGTTATCTCATTTGCTGGTACACGACTATCACTACAGCCAATAAAAAGGTATTCTGGTTTTTGACCGTTTGTTAACTTTTTGAAATATTCGGGGTCTGATTGAAGTTTCTCCTCTACCCATTTTTTGTTATTAGAGAAAAGGCGTTCGTAAGATTTATCTATTGATTCCATAAGTTCTATTTTATCATCTAATTGGTGTATGCCTCCTAAAATTACTTTAATTCCATGTAATTGTGCAGCTTTTCGGTATTCAATAATTGCTTCAATTATATCTTCATCTATAAACTTTGATTTGGATCCATCAATTTCAAGTAAGGTAAAAGGAGGCACAGATTCTAATGCATCAATTACTTTTTTCTTATGTAAAAATGTCACATTTTCACCTAAAACAATTTTAATTCTTGGACCTAAATCGTAAACTTTTAAAACTGGTGAATTATAATTTTCTTTTACTATAAATAATCCAGCTAATAATAAACCTATACTTACTCCTACTAATAAATCAGTTAAAACAATAGCAATAATTGTAACTAAAAACGGTATAAACTGAGACCATCCTTTTTTATAGAAAAATTTAAGTAAGCTAAAATCAATTAATTTATATCCTGTAAAACACAAAATTGCTGCTAAACTAGCCAGTGGTATTTGATTAAGTATTCCTGTAAAGAATAAAACAGATATAAAAATCCAAAATCCGTGAAAAACTGCCGACATTTTTGTTTCAGCACCAGCTGCCTGATTTACAGAACCCCTAACGATAACAGATGTAACAGGTAATCCTCCAAAAATAGCACTTACTACATTTCCTGCACCTTGTGCAAGTAGTTCTCTATTAACATCAACCTTTTGTCTATGAATATCAATTTTTTGCAGCGCTTCAATACTCAACAAGGATTCAATTGAAGCTACTATAGCTATTGTAAATACTACTTTAATAAAGTTTATAGAAAAAATCTTACTAAAATCGGGAGGAAAAAAATAGGATGATGAACTTGCCGATAAAATCTCAGGAACATTTACAAAATGATCAGATTCCATTTGGATATTTAATCCAGATAATTTTACCATATAACTGAAAAACATACCCAATACTACAACAACAAGGGTTCCTGGCAGTAGTTTAAGTTTTTTTGCCAATTTTTTTTCCCATAAAAAAAGAAATCCTAAAGAAAATAAACCAATCGACATTACAGTAAAATTCATATGTCGAATAGAATGAAACAATAAAGTAAAAGTATTCTCCTCTCCATCAGGTTTTTCGTGGTAAGTTTCATTCATATCAGCTTTACTAATATTAAACTCTTCCACTCCCATCTCTTCAATATCGTAGCCAACCAAATGAGGTAACTGCTTAATTACCAATATTAATCCAATAGCAGCCAACATACCTTTAATTACAGTTGTTGGAATGTAATTCGATAAAGAACCCAATTTTAAATACCCAAAAAGTACCTGAATAAGTCCTGCAAATAAAACTGCAGCAACAAAAATCTGGTAAGAGCCTAAACTTTGAATTCCAGCGATTGAAATTGCTGTTAAACCTGCAGCAGGACCACTTACACTTAAATTTGAATCACTTATTAAACCAACTATAATTCCTCCAATTATTCCTGCAATTAAACCAGCCATTAGTGGCGCTCCAGATGCATGCGCAATTCCCAAACATAATGGCACAGCAACTACAAAAACTGCTAATGAAGCTGGAATATCTCTTTTTAGCTGATGTGAACTTAAACTAGGTATCATATTATTAGTGCTACAAAATACTATTTAAACCTCATTTTACACTTACAATTTAATTGTTCTTGATTAATTCACACTAAATTGATTTTAAGGAAATAATACTTTAAGAGCTTTGGAAATCTTAAGTGTATGAAAAAGAAAAAACTACACCTTGTTTGTATTTCAGATGTTCACCTTGGAACTTACGGATGCAGGGCAAAAGAATTAAACAAATACCTTAAAAGTATTGACCCAGAGATATTAATTCTGAATGGTGATATTGTTGATGTTTGGCAATTTAGCAAGAACTATTGGCCAGATTCACACATGAAAATCATACAAAGAATCCTAAAAATGCTTGCCAATGGAACACAAGTTTACTACTTAACTGGCAACCACGATGAAATTCTAAGAAAATTCACGGATTTTAAAATGGGTAAACTCGAAATTCTAAACAAACTAGTTTTAAACTTAGATGGCAAAAAAGCATGGTTTTTTCATGGAGATGTATTTGATATTACCATGAAACACAGTAAGTGGCTGGCTAAACTTGGTGCTGTTGGTTATGATACACTTATTCTACTTAATAGTGCTGTTAATTGGATTAGTAAATTCTTAGGAAGAGGCAAAATCTCTCTTTCAAAAAACATCAAAAATGGGGTAAAATCTGCCATCAAATTCGTTAATGATTTTGAACAAACTGCAATCGAAATCGCTATCGAAAAAGGATATGACTATGTAGTATGCGGACATATTCATCATCCACAAATGAGAGAAGTTAGAACCAATGAAGGCGCAACACTTTATTTAAATAGTGGCGATTGGATTGAAAACTTAACAGCACTTGAATACAATGATGGCAAATGGGAAATAATTCATTACCACGAAACCATTGATACCATTGAAGAATTAGTTGATCAAATAGAAGATGAACTAAATGAAAACTCAAACTTTGACCCCGAAAAGCTTTTACAAACCATTCTAAAATAATCTAATGAAGATACTTTTTGCTATACAAGGAACTGGAAATGGCCATTTAAGCAGAGCAAAAGAAATTATTCCTCACTTACGAAACCATGGTGATTTAGATGTGCTTGTTAGTGGCACTCAAAGTGATGTTGATATTCCTTATATTATCAAATATAAACGCAAAGGACTTAGTTTTACTTTTGGTAAAAATGGAGGAATCGATATTATAGATAGCATTCTAAAACTAAGACCTTTTGAATATTTAAATGATATTAGAAAATGTCCTGTAGAAAAATATGATTTAGTAATCAACGATTTCGAACCAATTTCGGCTTGGGCTTGTCATTTTAAAGGACTGCCATGTTTTGGATTAAGTCATCAGGCTTCTTTTTTATCACCTAAAACACCTCGTTTAGATAAACCGAATAAATTGGCAAATTTCATTCTTAAAAATTATGCGCCAGTAACAGATAAAGTAGGTTTTCATTTTCAACAATACGATGAGTTTATTCATACACCTGTAATTCGTTCGCAAATCAGAAAAAATGGATTAAGTAACAAGGGTCATATTACAGTTTATTTACCTGCTTATAGCGATGAAAAGATTTCAAAACACTTAAACCAAATACCTGATATTGAATGGCATGTATTTAGTAAACACAGTAAAAAAGCCTACTACGATAAAAATGTAAGCATACAACCTATTCATAATAATGCTTTTGTAGAAAGTCTTTGTAGTAGTGATGGTTTAATTACTAATGGTGGATTTGAAAGTCCTGCTGAAGCCATGTATTTACATAAAAAGGTTCTTGTAATTCCAATGAATAACCAATACGAACAATTGTGTAATGCCAAAGCTTTAAAATTGATGGGCTGTACAGTTGTTCAAGAAATTAATCCCAATTTTACCAATATTTTAAAGCAGTGGATTGAATACGGAGCTCCTTTGAAGGTAAATTATTACGACCAATTAGATCAAATAGTTAATAATATTATTCTTAAACAAGAGCAAATTTTACGATTTGCTTTTTAAAAACTTACTTTTCAATTAAAGCGGGAAAAACTGAAATCATATCTTTGCAATTCAATATGCAAGAAATAGAGCCATTTTTCCGGTGGAGAGATATTTACCAAAGTGAGGATGATCCAAATTCACCCTTTTATGAAAGAGAGTACAGTGAATTTGAATTCAGCAACCAAGTTTACAACTATGTTATTCATCCTCAGTGGGATGAATTTGGCTCCCCTACCCTTTATTTGAAAATTATTTTTGCCGACTATATTAAAAACTTCGCGGTTTTAGAACTAATTGGTGAATGGAATGATGCCATTAACAATGATATCATGTTTTTGAAAAGAGAAGTTGTTGAGGCCTTAAACCATGCTGGAATCACTAAATTTATTCTTGTTGGCGAAAACGTGCTTAACTTCCATGGAAGTGATGACAGTTACTACGAAGAATGGTTTCAGGATGTAGAAGATGATAATGGATGGATTGTTGCACTAAATTTTCAGGAACATGTTTTAGAGCAATTCAGAAAAGAGAATCTAGATTATTACCTAATTTTTGGAGGTGAGCTTGATTCTTTTAACTGGCGAAAATTCAATCCGATGCAACTGTACAGTGAAATTCAGAAAATCATTAACTACAGACTCGGAGCTTAATTTTAAGCTCCAAATCCGTCTTTTAATTTCTCAGCATTTTCTGCTACTTGTAATTGGTCAATAAAATCTTGGATTTCACCACTCATTACATCTGTAAGATTGTATTTTGTATAGTTAATTCTATGGTCGGTTACCCTAGATTGTGGATAGTTATAAGTTCTAATTTTAGCTGATCTATCACCAGATGAAACCATGGTTTTTCTTCTACTAGCAATACCTTCATTGTGTTTTTGGAGTTCAATCTCGTACAACTTGGTTCTAAGCATTTGCATTGCACGTTCACGGTTACCATTTTGGGTTCTTTCAACCTGACAAACTACAACAATACCAGAAGGTTTATGAGTTAACATAACCTTACTTTCAACTTTATTTACATTCTGACCACCAGCACCACCAGAACGAGCAGTTTGCATATCAATATCAGCAGGATTTAAATAAACGTCAACCTCTTCTGCTTCAGGCAAAACCACTACAGTTGCTGCTGAAGTATGAACACGACCCTGTGTTTCTGTTTCAGGTACTCTTTGTACACGATGAACGCCACTCTCGTATTTTAAAATACCATAAACCTCATCACCAGTAACTTCGATGATAACTTCTTTATAACCACCTGCTGTACCTTCTGTAAAATCTACAACCTCTGTTTTCCATCCACGTTTTTCGCAGAAATACATATACATTCTATACAAATCACCTGCAAAAATACTGGCTTCATCACCACCAGTGCCACCTCTGATTTCTAAAACAGCATTTTTTAAATCTTCAGGATCTTTAGGTATTAACAAAATGCGAATTTCTTCCTCCATTGGAGCAACTTTAGGCTCCAATTCATCTAATTCCTCTTTTGCCATTGCACGCATTTCCTCATCTTTTTCTGTTTTGAGGATATCACGAGCACCACTGATATTACTTACCAAATTTCTGTACTCAAAGTACTTATCTACAATACCTTGTAAACTTTTGTATTCCCTATTCAATTGGGTAAAACGTTTCATATCAGCCACAACATCTGGCTGACTAAGCGTTTCTTCTACTTGCTTAAATCTAATATAAATTGCTTCTAACTTATCTAACATCGGTTCAAATTGAATCCGCAAAGATAATCAAACAGAACTACTTAGCCATGTTTGTAATGAGGATGCTATCAGAAGTTTGGAAAATAAAGCTTCCTGATTTCAATTTAAAAACACTTTTAGTAGCTAAAAATGGCGTTGGAATTGACTCTCTTTTTGAATTTTGTAGATTATAAATAACTACAATATTGTTTTGTAAATACACAATTTCAGTATCCAATAATTGAACACTTTTTAAATTTTGAACCGGAATTCTTTTGATAAAGCCTGCAAATACATCAAATAAAAACAAACCATTTAAACTATCTGATAATAATAATCGGTTGCCATTTTCATAACAATTAGTAGGGTTTAACTTATCACTTCCTGCAAAATCAAGTGCATTTCCACTACTTTGTAAAAGTTTACCTTCTCTATTAAACTTTTTTAACTGTAAATCACCTGCATCAAAAACCCAAATACCATTTTCGTATGACCTAGCTATACAAGCAGCTTGAGTTATTCCCCAATCTTGTAAGCTAATTTTTCCTCTGAAGGCCAAATTGTTATCTAAAAGAATTACCATGTTTAATTCTTTATAGAACAAAAAGATTTCCATAGGATTGGAAACATCAATTGAACTAATACTACCACTATAATTATAGTTTAATGTAGATAATAATTCTCCTGAAGAATTATACTTCACTAATCTGTCTGATTCATCTATAACATACAAATTCCCCAATTTATCACTGCTAATAATTTTTGATGAAACAGGGATTTTCAAAACAAGCGAAAAGTTGATTGTATCGTTTTTTGCAGGATTTTGTGCTAAAGTTCGAATTGAAACTAAACACAAAAGTGCAAAAAGTACAAGCTTAAATATTTGGAATTGGATTCTCATTATTTGTGGCTTCAAACGTTTTTAAAACCAAATTTTCACCATCGAATTCGGCATATGAATTAAAACCAATCCAATCGCCTAAATTATAATAAGTACTTGTATCATTCAAATTAAAGCTCATTGGCAAATGGCGGTGTCCGAATACGAAAAAATCGAAATGTTCCTGTTTCAAAGTAGTTCTACAAAACTGAATCAAATGTTCTTTTTCACCATAAAAAGTAAAGTTGCCATCAAAGGTTTTTAATTTACTTCTATGAGAAAGCCAATTTGCAAAACCAATGCCAATTGAAGGATGCAAAAATGCAAAAAGACGTTGAAAAAACGGATTTCGATAGGTTGCTAAAACCAACTTAAACTTATGCTGACCAGGGCCTAATCCATCACCATGACCAATAAAAAACTTTTTGTTACCAAAAGTTCTTGTAATTGGTTTTGAATAAACTTTCACGCCTAATTCTTTTTCAAAATATCCAAATTGCCACAAATCGTGGTTTCCATGAAAAAAGTGAATAGGAATTCCGGCATCAGTAAATTCTGCGATTTTGGCTTGTAAACGAACAAAGCCTTTTGGAACTACTAAATTATATTCAAACCAAAAATCAAAAATATCACCAACAATATAAAGTTCCTCACAGCTAGGTTTTATGAAATCTAACCACCTTATAATTCTTTTTTCTCTTTCAAAAGAGGAAGCTTCATCAGGAATTCCTAAATGAAAATCAGAAGCAAAATATATCTTTTTAACTAAACTCAAAATCCTTAATCTCTTCGGGTATCATCAATAAAGAACAAAACAATTTCTTGTGAACCCATTCCACCAGAAATAATTTTTGGCAAGTCACCAGGTATTTCAGCAGGAATTTCATCGGTGCAAGCAGGCCCAGTTATTAGGCTAAACATTGAAGGAGTTTTACGTCCGTATCTATTTCTTAAAACCTGAAAACCATCTTTAACATCGGCAACCAATTGCGAGCGTTTTACCACAAAAACCAAGGTTGGAGGCCAAATAGTCATGGTGCGTGAATTTCTAACACTACTAACTAAAATACTGCCGGTTCTGGCAATCATAGCTTCACAACCCAATATGGCAGCTTGAGTTTTTTCGATATTATCAGAACCTTGTTGATGAGAAATACCGCTATCTGTTAAAAGATTTTGCATTTCCTCTTCCCAACAAAAAACGTGTTTCCATTTACGGAGTTCTATTAAATCCAATAGTTTATCAATACAATCAAATTGGTTTGCGCAATAAACATACTGTCCGCCTAATTCTGTAAACTTTTTAACAAAGGTTTCAGCTTGGGTTTCTTCATTGGAACGAGCATAAATATTCGATTCAAAATCGATATTTTGATACAAGCTCTTTGATTTCACATTAAGAGCCTGTCTTAACTTTTTCAGGATTTTTTCCTTCGATGTAATAAACTGTTCCAAGACACGCAATTTAAATAAATCATTTGAAATATACTCAGTAGAAAAATTCCATAAAAAAGCCCATTTAAATTCAATCTTATTTGAACTTAAATGGGCTTTTAAAATACTATAAATTACTATTCTACTTTTGGCTCATCTGTTGATGCATTCTGTATTGTTTCAACAACATCAGCTTCAATAGCAGGTAATTCTATTTCAACTTTATCAAAAGGACGATTACCTAAAATTTCTAATAAATCATGTTGGAACAAAATTTCCTTTTCCAACAAAATTTTAGCTAATTCTTCCAATTTATCTCTTTTTTCAATTAATAGGTTTTTAGTTGCAGTAAAACATGCTTCAATAAGTAACCTAACCTCTATATCAATCATTTCTGCTGTTTTATCTGAATACGGTTTAGTAAAACCATACTCTTGATTGGCATCATAAAACGATACATTTCCAATTTTATCATTCATACCATAGATGGTTACCATTCCATAAGCCATCTTAGTAATTCTTTCTAAATCATTTTGAGCACCAGTGCTAATTCTACCGAAGATTAAATCCTCAGCCGCTCTGCCACCTAAAGTCATACAAATCATGTTTTTTAACTGCTCGGTAGTATATAAGTATTGGTCTTTTGGCAAATACTGAGCATAGCCCAAAGCCGCAACACCTCTAGGAACAATACTCACTTTTACTAAAGGATCTAAACCTTCTAAAAACCAACCAACAATAGCATGACCAGATTCATGGTAAGCAATAATTTCTTTTTCTTCTGGAGAGATAATTTTGTTTTTCTTTTCCAATCCACCAATTACACGGTCAACTGCATCTTGAAAATCCTGCATATCAACCGCAGTTTTATCTTTTCTTGCAGCAATTAAAGCAGCTTCATTACAAATATTGGCAATATCAGCACCTGCAAAACCAGCAGTTTGAGTAGCCAATCTTTCAGGATTAACATCAGTAGCCAATTTCAATGGTTTTAAATGCACTTTGAAAATTTCTGCACGTCCATTTAAATCTGGTTTATCAATAGAAATTTGTCTATCGAAACGTCCTGGTCTTAATAAAGCTGAATCCAAAATATCAGGTCTATTGGTAGCAGCAAGTATAATTACACCTAAGTCTGTAGCAAATCCATCCATTTCAGTCAATAACTGATTCAAAGTATTTTCTCTTTCATCGTTTCCACCTTGAACTAAATTTTTGCCACGAGCGCGACCAACAGCATCAATTTCATCGATAAAAATAATACAAGGTGCTTTTTCTTTTGCTTGTTTAAACAAATCTCTCACACGACTAGCACCAACACCCACAAACATTTCTACGAAATCGGAACCGGATAAAGAGAAGAAAGGAACACCAGCTTCACCAGCAACTGCTTTTGCTAATAAAGTTTTTCCAGTTCCTGGAGGGCCTACAAGCAATGCACCTTTAGGAATTTTACCACCAAGATTTGTGTATTTTTTAGGGTTTTTTAGAAAATCTACGATTTCCATTACCTCTACCTTAGCCTCATCTAAACCAGCAACATCTTTAAAAGTGGTTTTAACATGACCATCTTTATCAAATAATTGCGCACGACTCTTTCCAATATTGAATATTTGCCCGCCACCAGAAGGGCCACCAGCCATTCTACGCATAATGAACATCCAAACACCAACTAAGATAATAAGAGGTAACATCCATGTGAATAGGAAATCACCTAGGTAATTATTCTGGGTTACATATTCAACTGCAACTTGTTCATTGGCAGGAAAATCTTTCTGTTTTTCATTGATGTCTTTTTCGAAGCTAGAAATATCTCCAATTTCAAAAAAGTAATGTGGACCAACAGTTTCACCTATAATGCTACGATTTTTTAAATCTTTGTATTTGTCGTTTTTTAAGGCCTCTTTTTTTAGATAAATTTCAGCTATGCTTTTATTTACAACAACAACTTTTTCTACATCATGAGCCAATAACATTTTATTGATGAACTCAATTTTTGATGTCTTGTTAGCTCCATTTTTAGGTAAAAAAGTAAGGGCTATAAAAACCACAGCAATAATTCCATAAATCCAATAAAAATTGAATTTAGGCATTGGTGGAACTTTCGGTTTTTTATTTTTATTTTCATTAGAATCGTTTTTCGGATTCTCGCTTTGATTTTCTGACATGTTAAATAATATGAATTGCTAAAATGCTAAAATGTTTTGTGTTTTTAAAGAAAAGAAAAGTTAGGCTGATAAAGTTTTTATTTTCGACCAAATCCAACTTTTATTTACCGGTTTAAGCCAATTTTCATCAAAATCTTTTTTTGTTTGAACTAAATTGTCGTAAAAAAGTGTGTTTTCATCAACTAAACCTTCTTCAACAGCCTTTTCTAATTGATGTTTATTAAATACAAGAACCTCGTTTTCGTGTGCTAAATGGATATTTAATCGGTTAAAAAAAGACAATCCAGTTTTTTGCTCAATTTCTTTTACAAGCTGAACTGATTTATCAATACCACAGCCACTTATTTCAGCTGCAGATTCATCAACCATAAAAACCAAAAAATGAGCCTTTACCAAAGCAGCTTTGGCATTCAATTGTTGCTGGTGTGAAGTCCAACCTTTGGCAAATCCGTCTAAAAGATTTTGAACATCAGTACTTTGTTCAGGGTTCAATTTTCCTGTTGAAGCATAAATCCAAACCCTAGAATAGTCGGGTAAAGTATTAAAAATATCCATTTTATTAATTGGGTATGTGGGTACCAAAAATCACGCCATTGACATATTGTCAGAATCAATTTTTAGAAAATTTGTATATTCGTGAGACCAGCAACCTGCTCAAAGATAAAAAATCGTATTTAATTTTTGAGACAAGTTGTTTACAAAATAAAAAATGAAACAATCAAACTTAAGTTTTATGAAAAAGAAATTCTTTCTTTCTTTTATGGCGTTAGGTCTTTTTTGCTCCTTTAGTGCAAAAGCTCAAATACGCGAATTCACCATAGGTTATGGCATTATGCCACAATCTTTAAATCAGATTAAGAGTATTAACAATTTTGCTGAAACAAAATTTTCAGGTAGTATTGGTCCGAGTACAAGCAAAGATTTTTCTATTTCTGGGCCTTATCGTTTAGGATTTACTCAGTATGACACCAAACATTTGACTTTAGGAGCAGATTTAAGTTATGCAGCAATTGAAGCCAAAATGACTTATTCAGATGCAACAAAAGAAACTGTGAACTTTAATTATTTCACTTTAATGGCAAATGTAAATTACCAATATACAGACAATCCAAAACTATCAGTTTATTCTGGAGTTCATTTTGGTGTTAGTTACGTAAATGCAAAAAACGCCAATACAGGTAAAAAAGGGGAGGATTATATTCCAGCATACCACTTAACAGCATTAGGAATTCGTTATGGCGAAAAAGTTGGTATTTATGCTGATTTTGGCTATGGTTTCAATGGAATTGTTAATGCCGGATTGTTATATAAGCTGTAAAATTTGCAAAAAGAGGCTTAAAGATTATCAAAAATATTTTTGACCTCAATTTATTCACTATTTTCGGAGGCTGCATCAGTACCAAAATTAGCGTCTACTGATTCAGCCTCTTTTATTATGTTAAAACCAGAAGATATCATTATTATAGGAGCAGGACCTGCGGGTTGTGCTACTTCCTTGTTTCTGAGTAAAGCAGGAATTCCGCATACTATTATCGAGAAATCAGCATTTCCAAGAGATAAAGTTTGTGGTGATGCATTAAGCGGAAAAGTAGTTTATGTTTTAAAACAACTAAATCCAGCTTTTCTCGATAAATTAAGCAGTAAACCAGAATCATTCATGCCAAGTTGGGGTGTAAAGTTTGTTGCTCCCAATGGAAAATCTATAGACATTCCCTTTAAAAATGATATAAGTAAAGAAACTCATGCTCCTGGATTTATCAGCAAAAGAATAAACTTTGATGCCGAGTTGTTTTCATGGTTAGATAAAAATTATGCAGATATTAGACTAGAAACCTCTTTAAGTTCAATTGAAAAAACAAAAGAAGGTTTAGTTTTAAACCTTGAAAATAAAGATGGTAGCTATCAAATTAAACATCCTAAATTAGTTATTGGTGCCGAAGGTGATAGGTCGATAGTTGCTAAAAATTTATCTGATATCAGAAAAGAAAACGACCATTATTGCGCAGGAATCAGGGCTTATTATAAAGGAGTTGAAGGACTACATGAGCAAAACTTTATTGAACTCCATTTTTTAGAAGAAATGCTACCAGGCTATTTTTGGATTTTCCCTTTACCTAATGGTGATGCAAATATTGGTGCTGGTATTTTAAGTTCTTCGGCTAGCAAAAAAAAGGTAAACCTCAAAAAAGATATGCTTAATGCCATTGCAAACAATCCAAATATTAAGGAGCGTTTTAAAAATGCAAAATTGGATGGTAAAATTGAAGGTTGGGGATTACCACTTGGCTCAAAACAAAGAAAAATTTCTGGTGAAAACTTTCTACTTACAGGTGATGCGGCCAGTTTAATTGACCCTTTTACTGGTGAAGGAATTGGAAATGCAATGTATAGTGGAATGTTAGCTTCACAACATATTCAAAATTGCATCAAGGAAAATAGATTTGATGCTGAGTTTAATAAATCTTATGATAAGGCATTTTATGATAGGCAATGGGATGAATTAAAACTGAGTCATACCATGCAAAAACTTGTTAAATACCCATGGTTATTCAATTTTGTTGTTAATAAAGCACATAAAAATAAGGCATTGAGAGAAACCATCTCTTGTATGTTTGAAGATTTAGATTTAAGAGCAAAACTCAGGAATCCATTATTTTATATTAAACTTCTCATAAACGATTAGTTTAAATGTTAAGCATTTGTATACCTATATATAATGTTTTGGTTTTTGAATTGCTAAGTAATTTACGAAAGCAAATCAAAGAACAGCAACTCGATTGCGAAATTATTTGTATAGACGACAGTTCAAATGAGGATATAAAAGTTCAAAATATACCAGCAGTAGCTTTTACCGACCAATATATTCAACTTAAAAAAAATATTGGTCGTTCTGCTATAAGAAATCTGTTTCTCGATTATGCTAATTATCCATATCTACTATTCTTAGATTGTGACGTAAGTATTGCAAAAGATTCATTTCTAGAAAATTATCTTTCTGCCATTAAAGATAATCATTGGCTAATTTGTGGTGGACATGAATATTTAAATATCAAACCAGAAAAAAAATTCAGGTTAAAGTGGAATTATGGTCGAAAAAGAGAAAGTAAATTAATAAAAGAAAGGCTCAAAAAACCACAAAAAAGTTTCATGCCCAGTAATTTTGTGATAAAAAAAGAGGTTCTTGCAGAAAATCCTTTTGATACCAGATTATCGCAATACGGCCATGAAGACACCTTATTTGCGTACAATTTGGGTTCTGTAGGAATAAAATTTTTCCATATCGAAAATCATGTTGAAATAACTGATTTAGAATTGAATGAAATTTATCTTAAAAAAACTGAACAAGGAATTTATAACCTTAAAAAAATACTTGAGTTTACTAAATACGATTCTCAACTAATTAATAATGTTAGTCTTTTGAAGTTTTATTTTAGAAGCAAAAAAAATGGCACCTTGTTTATTTTTAATGTCTTTATAGAATTATTCTTTAATAAAATTCGTTCAAAACTTCAAAAAGGAAACACCTCTTTATTTTTATTTGATTTATATAAATTGGCTTGTTTTAACAGGGTAATGAAAGCCGACAGAAATCAGATAATCAAGTAGTTTTACAGATTTTCTTGTATATTTTAGTATAAATACTTATGTTTGTAGGGAATTAAACAGAGGGGACCGAAAGTCCCCTCTTTTATTAGGTATTTATGCAAGTAATTGAGCAAATTAACAATTGGGGGGTAGAATTTTTACCCGAAAACGTTTATGTAGTTGAGGTTGAATTTAAACCTGGAAGTAAAAAACTATCGGTTTTTTTGGATAGTGATGAGGCACTTACAATAGAACAATGCAGACAGTTTAACAAGGTAATTTCTGAAAAACTAGATGAATTAGATTTTAGCGAACAAGCTTATATATTAGAAGTATCATCACCTGGAGTAGATAAACCTTTAAAATTATTCAGGCAGTATCCGAAACATATTGGCAGAGAATTACAAATTAAACTTAATTCACAAAGCATTTTAGTAGGAAAACTTTTGGCAATTGAAGGAGAAGAAATAAAAATTTTACTAAAAGACCCTAAAAAAGCTTACCAGTCAAAAACTCCTACAGAAAAAAATATTAGCTTTTCCGACATTGAAGAAACCAAAGTGATGGTTTCATTTAATTAACCTTATTAATAAAAATTAAATTTATAAGTATGCATAGTTCAGGATTGATTGACTCATTTAGTGAGTTCAAAGAATTCAAAAACATTGACCGCGCTACCATGCAGCGTGTGCTTGAAGATGTGTTTCGTGGTATGTTGAGGAAAAAATTCAACAGCGACGAAAACTTCGACGTTATCATTAACGATAAAAGTGGTGACTTAGAAATATGGCACAACAGAACAATTGTTCATGATGGAGAAGTGGAAGATGTAAATACCCAAATTGCTTATCAGGCTGCTTTAAAAATTGAACCTGATTTTGAAATTGGTGAAGCTGTAACAACTGAGGTAGATATTTTAAAAGAATTCGGTCGTCGTGCTGTTTTATCAGCTCGTCAAACTTTACTTTCTAAGGTACTAGAACTTGAGAAAGACGAATTGTACAAAAAATACAAAGACCGTGTTGGAGAAATTATTACCGGAGAAGTTTATCAAATCTGGAAAAAAGAAATCATGGTATTGGATGATGAAGGCAATGAATTGTTGCTTCCAAAACTTGAAATGATTCCTGCCGACCATTACAAAAAAGGTGATTCAATTCGCTCTGTAGTTTACAAAGTTGAAATGCACAATGGAACTCCAAGAATTATTTTATCTAGAACTTCTCCTGTTTTCTTAGAAAGATTATTTGAACAAGAAGTACCAGAAATTATAGATGGATTAATCAGTATCAAGAAAATTGTTCGTGAACCAGGTGAAAGAGCTAAAGTAGCTGTAGAAAGTTACGACGACAGGATTGACCCAGTTGGAGCATGTGTTGGTATGAAAGGTTCAAGAATTCACGGTATTGTGAGAGAATTAAGAAACGAAAACATTGACGTTATTAATTATACCACAAATCCTTCATTGTTAGTACAAAGAGCCCTTAGTCCAGCTAAAATCTCTAGTATTAAAATTGAAGAAGACCGTAAACGTGTTGCAGTTACAATTAAAGCTGATCAAGTGTCATTGGCAATTGGAAAAGGTGGACATAATATCAAACTTGCAGGAAAACTTGCTGGTTATGAGATAGATGTATACAGAGAAGCAGAACAAGAAGAGGAAGATATTGACTTAGAAGAATTCGGCGATGAAATTGATAGCTGGATTATTGACGAATTAAAAGGAATAGGTTGCGATACAGCAAAAAGTGTATTAGCACTTCCAGTTGAAGATTTAGTGAGAAGAACTGAATTAGAGGAAGAAACTGTCTTAGAAGTTCGTCGTATTCTGGAAGCAGAATTCGAATAGGCCTAAAAATGAAACAATTTATGTAAGCGAAAGCAACATATTTTATAAAAAAAAGGCCTGTCTTTACTGGTATTTTGCAACAAATGTTACAGATTACCATGTATTTTCAGGCCTTTTAATTGATAATCGAGGAATAACCACGATATTTGCAGCTAATTTAAGAGCATCAGCGCATAATGAGCGAAACAGCCGGAACAAAACGATTAAACGCCGTAGTAAAAGAACTGAATGTGGGAATGACCACACTGGTTGATTTTTTGGGCAAAAAGGGCCATGTCATTGAGGCAAAACCTACATCGAAACTTACTGAGGACCAGTACAATATATTATTGTCTGAGTATTCCTCAGAGATGAAAGTTAGACAAGAAGCTAACAAACTTGGTAAAGAACGAAGCAAACCTAAAGATGTTGTTCATGAAATTGCCAAGCCAAAACCTGTAGTGGTTGAAGAGGAAGAAGAAGAGGAAGAAAGAATCCTAATTAAGTCGGGACTAGTGAATACAGCTAAAAAAGCTGAGGAAACTAAACCACAAGTTGAAGAAACTAAACCTAAGGAGGAAGCTCCAGTTTCTACGCCACCCCCACCACCGCCTGCTCCTGCGCCAGTGGAAGAAGTTAAACAACCTATAGTTGAAGAAAAACCACTTCCTCCACCGCCAACACCAGTAGTTGAAGTTAAAGCTGCGCCTATTGTTGAGGCAGAACCGGAAAAAGATGATGCCCAAACTTTTAAAGTTATTGGCAAAATCGACTTAGATGCTCTTAAAAAACCTAAGTCTAAAGATAAAAGAGAAGAAAAAAGAGAAGAGAAAAAACCAGCTTCTCCTGCTCCTAGCCATCAGCCTAAACAGGAAGTTAAAACTCCTGCTCCTCAAAATAAAGTAGTTGAAAAACCTAAGGAAAATAAGGAAAACAAAGAAGTTCCAGCTCCTAAAGTAGAAAAAGCCCCTGAACAAGTAGTTATCCCTGAAGTTAAAACTCCAATTGTTCCTCCTGTTGCTGCTGAAACTCCAATACCTGAAGAAGAAGCAAAAGCTTTTGAAACCAAATACGAAAAACTTGAAGGTTTAAAAGTAATGGGTAAAATTGAACTCAGAGTTGATCCGCCTAAAAAGGCTCAACCTGTTGCTTCAAGCGATAACTTAGACCAGAAAAAGAAACGTAAACGCAAACCAATCCCTGGCCAAAACCAAAATCAAAACCAAGGTAATAATAATAACCAAGGTAATAACCAAGGCGGTTATAATAGAGGTGGCGGACAAGGAAATAATAACCAAGGTGGACAAAACCGTGGTCCAGGCGGAAATAACCAAGGTGGTCAAAATCGCCCTGGAGGAAATAACCAAGGTGGACAAAACCGCGGACCAGGTGGAAATAACCAAGGCGGACAAAATCGTCCGGGTGGAAATACACCAGGTGGACAAAATCGTCCGGGTGGAAATAACCAAGGTGGCCAAAATCGTCCGGGTGGAAATAATTTCAACCGTGGAGGAAATAATTACAACCGTGGAACAGGAAATCCTCCTGAAAAGACAGAGGTAAGTGAAAAGGAAATCCAAGATAAATTAAAAGCTACATTAGCTAGGTTAAATCCGGGAAGTAAAAATCCAAATATTGGTGCTGTTCGTTCTAAAATCCGTAAACAAAAACGCGATCACCAAGCTGCAGAAAGAGAAGAAGCAGCTTTTGCAGAACAACAAGAACAAAATAAACTGAAGGTAACAGAATTCGTTACTGCCAATGAATTGGCAAAAATGATGAACCTTCAAATCACCCAAATTATCTCAGCTTGTATGAGTTTGGGTATGATGGTTTCGATTAACCAGCGTTTAGATGCGGAAACAATTGCGATTGTTGCTGAAGAATTTGGTTATGAAGTAGAATTCGTTTCAGCAGAAGTTCAAGAAGCTGTTGAAGAGGAAATCGATGATCCAGAAACATTATTACCTCGTGCTCCAATTGTTACTGTAATGGGTCACGTCGATCATGGTAAAACATCTTTACTCGATTTCATTAGAAAAGCCAATGTAATTAGCGGTGAAGCCGGTGGTATCACGCAGCATATTGGTGCTTATGAAGTAAAATTAGAAAACGGTAAGAAAATTACCTTCTTAGATACTCCTGGTCACGAAGCCTTTACAGCTATGCGTGCTCGTGGAGCGAAAATTACTGATATCGTAATTATTGTAATCGCGGCTGATGATAGTGTAATGCCTCAAACAAAAGAAGCAATTTCACATGCTCAGGCAGCTGGCGTTCCAATTGTATTCGCTATCAATAAAATTGACCGTGAAGGAGCAAATCCTGATAAAATCCGTGAACAATTATCTGCCATGAATATTTTGGTAGAAGAATGGGGTGGAAAATTCCAGTGTCAAGAAATCTCAGCTAAAAAAGGTTTAAACATCGAACTTTTACTTGAAAAAGTATTGTTAGAAGCTGAAATGCTGGAATTAAAAGCAAATCCTGATAAACGTGCTATTGGTAGTGTAATTGAATCTACTTTAGATAAAGGTCGTGGTATTGTTACTACTGTAATGGTACAAAGCGGTACCATGCAAGTTGGAGATCCTTTATTAGCAGGTGTTTATAGTGGTAAAGTTAAGGCCATGTTTGATGAGCGAGGCAAAAAAATGCTAAAAGCAGGTCCAAGTACTCCTGTAGTGATTTTAGGATTTGATGGTGCTCCTCAAGCTGGTGATAAATTTATTATTACTAAAAACGATCAAGAAGCTAGAGAGATTTCTACTAAACGTCAACAATTACAACGCGAACAAGGTATTCGTACCCATAAACATATTACTCTTGATGAAATTGGACGTCGTTTAGCGATTGGTAATTTCAAAGAATTAAAAGTAATCGTTAAAGGTGACGTGGATGGTTCAGTGGAAGCATTGGCAGATTCATTAATCAAACAATCTACTGAAGAAGTTCAAGTAACTGTAATATACAAAGGTGTTGGACAAATTTCTGAAAGTGATGTCATGTTGGCTTCGGCTTCAGATGCCATCATCGTTGGTTTCCAAGTTAGACCAAGTCCTCAAGCTAGAAAATTAGCTGAAACAGAATCAATTGATATCAGATTATACTCTATTATCTACAAAGCTATTGAGGAAATCAAAGGTGCAATTGAAGGATTATTGGCTCCGAAAATGGAAGAGAAAATCCTTGGTAATGCAGAAATCAGAGAAGTGTACAAAATCACTAAAGTGGGTGCAGTTGCAGGTTGTATGGTTACCGATGGTAAAATTCCAAGCAAATCGAAAGTGCGCTTAATTAGAGATGGTGTAGTAGTTTACTCAGGCAATTTATCATCATTAAAACGCTTTAAAGATGATGTGAAAGAAGTAAGCAGTGGATATGATTGCGGATTAACAATTAACAACTATAACGACTTAAGAGTAGGCGATTTTGTTGAAGCTTATGATGAAGTTGAAGTAAAAAGAACATTGAAATAATTTCAATATTTAATAGTAAAATCCTGCTTCGGCAGGATTTTTTTTGCCCCATTATTTGTACGATTTTGAATTGAATCAATATTATTAAGATTTATTCGTTATTTGATTTTACTTAAAAACGCTAAATTCGATAAAGCAATCATTAGATAGATATGAAAAATCCTACTCAACTATTTTTACTAGTTTGTTTATTCTTTTGCATTTCATTTATTAACAAACAGGGAGATTTGAAGCAAAACTTCATTAAGGTTGGTGAAAGCATTGTTTTTTCAAATAAAAATAGCTCAAATTCCAATTTTAAAAACTCTCACATCAGTAAAAAAAGTAATGATTTAAGTGGATTTGAGCTACAAATGGATAGTACTCTTTCAATTAAAATTAGCAAAATCAGTCAATCAAAAAGCCCTAGACAAGACAATTTTACTATTATTAATTGTAGTGGAAAATTAAGTCGTGATGAAAGCAAAATGCTGATTGAAATTAAGAAAACAAGGGAAAAGTTCTTCTTAGTTAATTTAGATAAGGAACAAATAGCTGCTGAATTTGATAATGTATTAAGCATTGAACTGGTTGCCACAAAACCAAATGGTGAAAAGGCGGAATATTATTGTAGTGAAAGAGCTTTATGGAACCAAAATAGAGAATTTAAAAAAGAAAATGAAGAGTTAATTCACTTTAATAAAACAGTACAAAACAACATTAATTTAATTGCAGTGCCATCAAACATCAGCAAAAAAGAATTATATGCAGCCAAACATTTACCAAAAACATTGGCCAATTTTACAACAATCGAAATAACAACTGAGGATGGCAAAAAGCACTCATTTCCATCTGGAAATTATCTGTTTTGTGAAGGAAGTAAAATTGAAATGAACAGATAAAAATTCCAAATAAATTAAAACTCTTTTCCATAGCCCTAACCTCTTATAATTGTACAGATGTTTTTTAAAAAAGTGGTATTATTTTTTATTTGTTTACTCAATATATTTCAACCAAATAATAGATGTTTTGGTCAAGAGTTAGTTGTTAAACAAATCATCTGGACAGCAGAATGGTCGCCTGATGGAGCATATTTTGCTTATGCAGGAAATATTGATTCTATAAAAATTTATAAGAGTTCAGATTATTCAGTATTTAGAAGCTTAGCAGTAAAAAATACTGTCACAAGAATTAAATGGCATCCAACTAAAAATATCCTTGTTTATACAACA
Source organism: Bacteroidia bacterium (assembly GCA_051861545.1). Lineage (GTDB taxonomy): Bacteria > Bacteroidota > Bacteroidia > UKL13-3 > UKL13-3 > CAISCU01. The sequence goes on from JBIMKP010000008.1 coordinate 51,325, forward strand.
CAATTATCTGAAGATAAATCATCGATTTATAATTTAGAAAAAGGAGAAAAGACAGAACTAACAGGCATTTCAGTTGATGGAGCAAGAGGCATAGATTGGAATTCTGATGGAAGCAAATTTGTTATTGCAGATAATGATGGGCAAATAATCATTTACAATGAAAAAGGTGAACTTCTAAACACTATTAAAACAGATTATAGTAAAAGTTATACTTCCATCGACTGGCATCCAACAAAAAATATACTTTTGGCCACAGGCAACAATATAAAACTCTTTAATACCAATGGACAACTTCTCAAATCAATTCAACATAGAAAAGAAGACGTTTTACTGCTAAGCGCAACTTGGCATCCATCAGGAAAACTTTTTGCTTGTGGTGATTATGGTGATGGTTCTATAAAAACATACTTGCAGTTTTGGGATGAAAATGGAGCCCTTTTGCAAAGTATCGACATAAGCAAAGGAGAATACCGTAACCTAGTTTGGAATAAAAAAGGTACAATGTTAGCGAGTGCAAGCGACAAACTTAGGATTTGGAATAACAGAGCTAAATTATTATTTGAAGGCAATTCTTCTTCCTATTTATGGGGCTTATCATGGAATGAAAAAGAAGAAAAAATCATCACAAGTAGCTTAAATGGAGAAGTACTAATTTGGAATACTAAAGGTGAAATATTGAAGAAGATTGAATGAGTAAAGAAATACAACTTTTGAATATCTATAACTCTTGTAAACTAAGTTAAATAAGCAATCAAAATAATATATCCTTAATTAATTGTTCCCAAAACGCAACAATTGAATAATCAGTTTATCTAATATACATTTGTTCTAAGCCCTATAAATTAATTACACATTAACAGCTAATATTCCAATCGAAAGTATATGAACATTACAATTATTGATGAGCAACTAAATGGCACTATAACTAATCAATTTGAAATAAAAATTGAATCTGAAATAATCACTACCCAAGAATTAATTGAAAAAAGAGTGATACAAGAAGTTGAAAATTATAATAATAATCTACCCGAACATTACAATGGTTTGGTGAAACCCACTGATGCAGAAATCACATTAAATGGGATTAAAATTAAAAAGAAACAAATTATTGATGCGGAGAAACAAGTTTACATTGCTTTAGCAGCGTTCCAAAAAAATGCTTTTTTCATACTTGTCGATAATAAACAAATTGAAGAGCTAAATCACGAAATCAAACTAAAAGAAACTTCAAAAATTTCTTTCATTAAATTAACTCCTTTAATTGGCGGATAATCATGGGTCTTTTAGATATATTCAAGAAAAAAGAAAGTCAGTTTGAGAAGTTATATAAAACTATTGAAAACCAACATACTTCCTGGCAACTTGATTCATCAACAGAGTCGGAAATTTTAACTTGGGATGACCAAAAAAAATCACTTCTAATTCTTGATATACTTAGTAATATCAATTATAACAAAGAGAAAAATAAGCAATGGAACTCAAGAAAGAATTCATTTAATCTGTTATCCTCATTTATTTCAAAAAGAAAAATTCAATTTGGAAGCTATTCATTTGAGTTATTAAATACCTTACTGATTGATTTAAAAGAATTAGAAAAAAATAAAAATAACTTTCATGAGTATTACTACAATTTTGGATATATCATAAAACCTATTCTGACAAATGTTACAAGGTTCCACAAATTCGATAGCGAGGCAGAGAAAGCAATTCTAAAATCCATTAAACTTGAATTAGAAAATCAAAGCCAAGATGTTGTTGAAACAAAGAAAATCATTCAGAAAATTGAGGAAATATTATTTGAAGGAAATTCCGAAACCTCAATAAAACCAACATATTTTATAGGTAAGGATGTTTTTCAAGAATATGGAAACAATCTAATAAATAGTTTAAATGAAAACCAAAGGAATATTTGTTTTCAGCTCATAACATTAGCTCAAAAAGCATCTGGAAGCAAACCTTCAAAGAAATACCTTGATGAATCTAAAATATTAATTGAATCGTTTGGAAACGAAAATTTTAAATCATTCTCACAAGATCTATTTGAGTTTGTTATTGGCTTAAAAGAAACAAGTATTACTCATACAAATATTAATCAATTTAATAATATAGAATACTCCTACACCACAACAGAATTTTTAGATTCATTTAATTCAGAGGCTCTAAAAGGATTGATTTGGATGAATTCGAAATTTCATGACAATAAAAGTATCATTGTTATTAGTAAACTAGCTGAAAGATGTTTCAAAAAAATACCTGGAAAAGGTCCAGCAGCAGCTGCAATGGGAAATGCCTGTTTATATACCTTATATGCATCAAAAGGATTAGATGGAATTGCACAACTATCAAAACTTAAATTAAAAATCAAACAAAGCTCTACAATTACTTTAATTGAAAAATATATTGATGAAGCAGCTAAGAAACTAGGTATTTCAACCTCAGAAATTGAAGATTTGGCAGTTGACGATTTTAAAATATCAGCTAATAAACTTGAAGTTCAATTTGGTGACATAAAAGGTATTTTAGAGCTAACAGGTATTGGAAAATCTCTCATCAGATGGTACAAAGAAGATGGCAAGGAGCAAAAAACAATTCCCCAAATTGTAAAGGATAACTTTTCAGAGAAACTTAAAAAACTAAAGGATAAACAAAAACAGATTGATCAAACTACGTCTGTTCAAAAAGAACGCTTCGACAGAATGCTAAGGTCGAATAGGGTTCTTACTTTAAATTATTTTCAAGAAAAATACCTTGAACATGGCCTTTTAAATTTTGTAATAAACAAAATCATCTTTAAGTTTTCGAAGGGTGATGAAACAATACTTGGGATATACATCAACCAAAAATGGATAGATTTAGATAGTATTGAAATTGCAATTAACAACTATTCTGAAGTAAGCTTATGGCATCCTGCTAACAGTTCTACGAAAGAGGTACAAAAGTGGCGGGAATTCTTAATCAATAATGAAATTCAACAACCATTTAAACAGGCGTTTAGAGAAATATATCTGCTTACAGATGCCGAAATAAATACTAGAACTTATAGTAACAGAATGGCATCGCATATCCTTAAGCAACACCAATATGTTACTTTAGCTAAAGGAAGAAATTGGAAAGCTAAACTAATTGGTTCGTGGGATGGTGGTGACGAAGATACCGCAGAATTATATCTGCCTGATTTTAAGCTAAAGGTTGAATATTGGGTGAATGCTTTAAATGCAGAAAACGAATGGAATGATTCTGGTATTTGGAACTATGTTTCAACAGATCAAATTAGATTTTTAAATACTGAAACAAATCAATTATTGGAGCTAATTAATGTTCCAATTGTTGCGTTTTCAGAAGCAATGAGAGATATTGATTTATTTGTTGGTGTGGCAAGTGTAGGTAACGACCCAACTTGGATTGATTCAGGTGGATTGCCAACGTATAGAGACTACTGGCAATCATATTCATTTGGTGATTTATCTGAAGTTGCTAAAAACAGAAAGGAAATTTTAAGCGGTTTGATACCAAGATTAAAAATTGCGCCGCTTGCTACTCTAACCGATAAATTCTTAATAATAAAGGGGAAGATAAGAACTTATAAAATTCATATTGGTAGTACAAATATTCTAATGGAACCTAACGACCAATATCTATGTATAGTTCCAGATAGAAACAAAAAGGACGAAGCACAAAATATATTCTTACCTTTTGTTGGCGACAGTGGTTTATCTGTAATCATATCGAAAGCTTTTCTCTTAGCTAATGATGATAAAATCACTGATACTACAATTACATCCCAAATTAACAGATAGTGGAAAGATACAAGCAACAAATAATCCTTCCTCAGTTTGGTTTCGATGGTCAAGAAAAACTTACTAATGCTTCTGTTCTAGTAATTGGAGCCGGAGGATTAGGTGTTATAGTTTCTTCCTATTTAGTTGCAATGGGAATTGGAACTATTGGAATATGCGATTATGATAAAATTGAAGAATCAAACTTACATCGTCAATTTAGTTACTCAACTCATGAAATTGGTCAATACAAAGCTGCAACACTTTCAGATAAATTAAGAAAACAAAATCCTGAAATTATAATTAAAGATTATATAGTTAAAATAGATGAAAATACTATAAAGCAAGTTGCTCCAAATTATCAAATTATTTGTGATTGCACAGACCAAGCAAATGGTAGAATTGTAATCAATAATTATTGTGAAAAAGAGAAAATTCCTTTAGTTCATGGTGCAGTTTCCGATTGGCAAGGCTATATAACTGTTTTTCACTATAAGCAGGAATTTGGATTAGATGATGTATTCGACTTTACAGAATACTTCAAGAGTCAGGCTTGCAATGTAATTGGAGTAAATAGCCCAACCTGTGGCTTAATTGGAAGTTATATGGCAAATGAAACAATTAAAATTCTTTTAGATTTAGATTCTGTTTTAGAAGGAGAGTTACTATATATCAATTCTTTGAATAATTTAATACGAACAATAAAAATTAAAAAGTCGATTCAAGTTCAGAATAGTATATAAGATATAAAACACTCCTTCAATTTAAAAAAACTACCTCTTTTCCTACTATTCCCCTCTCCTATATCTCAAAAATTGTATTGTGCATGCGAATGAGTTTGTTTTTAATGATATGTCTTTGAATAGAACAATGACCCATAATCAGCCCTTGTTCTTTTGAATCAGAAATGAAACATTTATTATAAGAATGCGCACTTAAATTATGTTGATTCAATACAGCTACCAAATCTTTATCAATATAGGTAGAATCAAGTTTAACAAGAGTTTGCAGACTTAAGACATCACTTGTAACTATTGTAAAACCTGCTGCTTTAAATATCTCCTCAAAGGTTTGAATGAAAAATAACTTTCGTTCTTTAGTTATCGCAATCATTTTATTTAAATGATTATGTAATACTTTCTTTTCTATAAACTGATTTAAAACAAACTGAATAGATGGTGCAACAAAACGATGAGAATGTTTCATCATTACTTCCAAAGGATGTTTTAATCGATGAGGAACAATCATATAACCAATTCTTAATGATGGATGCAAAACTCTGTTAAAGGTGCCGAGATAAATAGAATTTTGATTTTTATCTAAACTAAATATCGATGGCAATGGATTTTCCCAGTTATTCAGCTCGTGCTCGTAATCATTTTCTATAATCAATGATTTGTTTTCATTTGCATATTCTATTAATTCTAATCTTCTGTCGAGTGGCATTTTTACACCACTCGGATAATGGCAAGAAGGTGTAACATGAATAAGTTTAGCTTGATGCTTTTGTGATTTCAAAACTTCTAAGCTAATTCCTTTTTTATCTAATGGAATTCCATGCACATTAGCCATTAATCCTTTAAAAATCGCATGAACATTAGGAAAAGTGGGATCTTCCAAAAAAACATGCTCGCCTGGATTAACTAACATCGTTCCTAATAAATACAAGGATTGTAGTGAACCCGACATAATAAAAACCTGACTCGGCTCACATTTTATATTTCGGGTTAAACTTAAATAAGCAGCAATATTATGCTTCAATTTTTCGATACCAGATGATGGGGAATATGAGAGATTAGAAAACTTAATTTCTTTCCAATACATATTCGTTAGATTCTTCCATTGTGAGACTGGAAAAATATCAAGAGGTGGTAAACCTGGACTAAATGCCAGATTCTCCTGACTATTTGAAATACTAAAATTACTAAGTTTTAAAAACGACTTGCCAATTTCTGATAATTGAAACTCCGTTGTTTCATTCGGCATTTCGGGTTCTTTTATAAATTCATCTTTTGGTTTTACTTGATATCCCGAACTTCTTTTTGTAATAAGCAATCCATCAAGAACCAACATATCATAGGCTCTTAAAACTGTACTCCTAGATAGACCCAATTCAACAGAAAGTACCCTTGTTGCTGGTAAAATAGAATTTTCAGGAATTTCAATTTTAATCAACATCTTCGAAAGCATCTTATATAAAAGAATATACAGTTTATCAGCCTTGTCTCCTTTAGATTTAAGCAAAGTTCTATTGTACTCCTCCTTTATCTTTTTTAACAATATGGGCATAATTGGTATCTTAATAATAAAATAATTGGTATGTCAAAAATAAGCTTTAGCCTTATTACTTTGAATTAATTATTAAACAAAATCAAACTGATTAATATAATATCTCATGAAAAAAATTCTACTACTTTTACTTTTTGTATTATTCATTGAAGCAAATTCTCAAGCTCAGTTAATAATTAATGAAGTTTTGTACGACCCTTCAAACACTTTATTAGAAGGTGATGCAAATGGAGATGGTGTATATAGCCAAACACAAGATGAGTTTATTGAATTTGTAAATACAGGAACAAGCAGTATCGACCTAAGTGGTTACCAAATATGGGATGATACACTAGTTGGGACTTTGGTTTATACCATCCCAAATGGTACAGTTATTCCTTCTCAAGGAGCTTTAGTAGTTTTTGGCGGTGGAAGTCCAATTGGTTTATTTGGTGGTGCAAGAATATTAGCTGATACAGGAATAGATGGTTTGAGTTTGAATAATTCCTTAGAAGTTATTGTTATAAAAAACAACTTAGGAAATACCATATTGGTTTTTAATTCTGATGCCTTGTCTAATAACCCAAATGAATCGTATACAAGAAACCCAGATATTACGGGTTCATTTGTACAACATGCTTCTATTAATACTTCCAAATTTACTCCTGGAACCAAAATAAATGGTAGCAGTTTTATTCCTCAAATAGCTAGGCAAATAAGCTTTAAGGTAGATTTAAATGCCTATTCAGGAATAATTGATAGCGTATTTGTTAGTGGTAATTTTAATCAATGGTGCAGCAATTGTAATGCCATGCTTGATGTAAACAAAGACGGACTTTGGGAACTAACTTTACCTATTTTGGGTGATTCATTAGAATACCTTTTCTCTGTAAAATCCGGAAACAATTTAACACAGGAAGTATTCACATCAGTAAGCACCTGCACAAAATCGGTAGGTAATTCTATCTATCGTTATGCCATTGTAAATTCAGATACAAGTTTTAATAAATCATGCTTTGAATCTTGCAACTCATGTCAGGCTAATTTAGAATTAAAAGGAATTACAGATTTTATCACACCTCTTGCCGGTTCATCTGGAAAAGCAATTTATATGCTTGCAACTGGTAATATCAAAAACCTAAGTGCTTATGGAATTGGAATTGCAAACAATGGTAATGGTACAAACGGACAAGAATACAGATTTCCAAACATGGAAGTTTCAGCAGGAAGTCAGATTGTAGTTGTAAGAGATTCAGCAGCATTAGCAGCTTATATGAGTTCTTGCTGGTCGAATTTTACCCATGTTTTTGTTGATTCATTTGGTGTAATCAATCAAAATGGAAACGATGCAGTTGAACTATTTAGAGTTGGTGATGTGATTGAAACTTTTGGTGATATCAACCTAAATGGCACAGGGCAGCCTTGGGAATACACAGGCTCATGGGCATTCAAAAACAGCTCAAATACTTGGACCTATGGTGAATTAAATTGCACAGATAGCACAACAACTATATTTGATGCCGATTGTATTTTCCCAATATGTAACCTCATTTTAGTAAGTTCAATTGAAGTGAATGGTGAAGGAAATGCTACAGCAATTACACAAAAGGCTGGTACTTTAAAAATGCTTGCTACAGTTTTACCAGCAAATGCTTATAATAAAAATGTTACCTGGTCGGTTGACAATACAACCATTGCAGAAATTTCAATTGAAGGTGTATTAACAGCCAAAGCAAATGGTGCAGTAATTGTAAAGGCTTCAGCAAAGGATGCAAGTGGAAAATTCGGTACTAAAAGTATCAGTATAAGCGGACAAAGTACTGGTTTAAATGATATCAAAAAGTCAAACATTAATTTGTTTCCAAATCCAATTGTGAATACTTTATATATCCAATCTGGTTTAGATATCAATGAGTACAAATTGTATTCTATACAAGGAAAATTAATTGAATCAGGCAATATAGAATCCAATCAAAAAGATCTATCATTTTTACAAAGTGGAGTATACGTATTAGACCTTAAAATAAACAATGATTGGGTTCAATACAAAATCATCAAAAACTAGGAGCCGCTCAAATCATATGAAAACAAAATTCCAAATTTTAGCAGGAGCCTTATTGCTTCTAGCATTTGAGTCGTGCAAAACAGAGGATGTTAGTCCGATTATAATGCCGGATTTAGGTCCACTAGTAACTTTATCTATCAATGCAAGTTCGATTGAAGAAGCAGGTGGAAGTGCTGAATTAAGTGTGAATCTTTCTAAAGCTTCTTCATCAAGTATTGAAGTGAAACTTCGTTATTCTGGTAAAGCTGAAATCAACAAAGATTATAGCTCTAACCTTAGCATTATTATTCCAGCAGGAAGTTTATCGAACTCAACTACAATTCTTGCTATTCAGGATACATCAAAAGAAAGTACAGAAGATATTGTGATTGCAATTGATACTGTTTTTGGAGGATTAGAAGATGAAACACAAATTGTGGGTTTAAATATTGAAGATGATGATGCACCGCCATCTATCAATTTAATTCTAAATGAAATTTTGTATGATCCATCCAATACAGGATTAGAGGGTGATGCAAACGGCGATGGTGTATATGCTCAGAATCAGGATGAATTTATTGAACTCATTAACAACTCATCAAAACCGGTTGACCTTAGTGGATTCAAAGTATTTGATGCTTCTGGTTTAGCTGCAAATAATCCAAATCATACCATACCTGCAGGAACAATTATTCAACCACAAAAAGCACTGCTTATATTTGGTGGAGGTACTCCAACCGGAACTTTTGGAGGAGCTACTATTCAAAAATCAACTTCGGGTGATATGAACCTGAACAATGCTGGTGATATGCTAACGATTCAAGATGCCGCCGGAAATACAATCATTTCATTCGATATTACTCCCCTCTCTGATAACCCAAATGAGTCGTATACAAGAAACCCTGATATCCTTGGTAATTTCGAACAACATACGGTTTCAACAAGCAAGAAATTTTCACCAGGTACTAAAATTAATGGCGACCCTTTTTAGTTTCAAACCATGTTATATATAGGCCTTATTTGTTCCATCATTGTAATCGCAATAGTTGCAAAACTTTTGTTGAAGGATTTTTATCCGCAGGCAGTTTTGCTAATATCAGGTTTATTGATGTTAGGACTAGCTCATTTTATTGGGAATAAAGCACCTGTTTACGATACCAATAGCGGAATACCCATATTTGATATTTTTGAATTTATCAAAGATTCATTCTCAAAAACCAATGCAAATGTTGGTTTAATGATTATGACTATTGGCGGTTTTGTTGCCTATATGGATAAAATTGGAGCATCAGAAGCTTTGGTTAAAGTGGCTTTAAAACCATTGGCATTTTTAAAGAAATTTCCAAACATAACTGCTGTTGCTTTAATTCCTATCGGACAACTTATTTTCATTTGTGTTCCATCAGCCGCAGGTTTTGGATTATTATTAATGGCATCTGTATTTCCTATTTTAGTAAACCTTGGTGTAAGCAGATTGGCCGCTGTTTCAATCATTACAGGTTGTACATCATTTTGTATCGGACCTGCTTCAGTAATCACAGCATCTGCAGTTGAGATTGCAGGAATTGAAACTGTTCCCTATTTCATTAACCAACAAATTCCAATTGCTATCATACTCAATTTAGTTTTGATGATTAGCTACTTTTTAGTCAATAAATATTACGACAAACAAGATAAAATCAATTTTGCTGAAGTAAAACAAGAAAGCAAAGCCAAAGAAATTGCTCCTGCTATTTATGCATTATTGCCTGTATTACCATTAATTTTATTATTGAGTTTTTCAGGTGTTTTTACAGTATTCCCCATTCAGCTAAAAATCGAAACAACTACTGCTATGATTATTAGTCTTTTTGTGGGTTTGATTTTTGAATTCATCAGAACAAAAAATATTAAAGCAGTATTTGCTTCTATCAAAATATTTCTTGATGGAATGGGTGATATTTTTAAATCAGTTGTAACATTAATTATCGTAGCTGAAATTTTTGCCAATGGATTAATCGCTTTGGGTTTTATGGATGGATTAATTTCTATTTCAACCCAATTAGGATTTGGTGCAAAAGGAATTGGAATCATTATGACACTGATGATATTCCTTGCAGCCATTCTTATGGGTAGCGGTAATGCAGCATTTTTTGCATTTGGACCGCTTATACCAAATGTGGCCAAACAATTTGGTGTTTCAAGTACTTCCATTTTATTACCTATGAATTTATCTGCCTCAATGGGCCGAGCAATTAGTCCAATAGCAGGTGTACTAATTGCTACAGCAGAAGTTGCTGGTGTACCAGTGATGGCAATAGTAAAAAGGAATTTAATTCCTGTGTTTGCGGTTCTTCTTACTTTATTAATTTATCATTTCGGTTTATGCTTCTAATTAAAAATGCAAACGTTTTTTCCCCTGAACCACTTGGGAAAAAAGATATACTTACTGCAGCAGGTAAAATTCTTGCTATAGAAGATTCCATAGAAAACAGTCTTTTCAAAACCTGGGATGCTGAAGGAAAAACGCTAACTCCTGGTTTTATCGACCAACATATTCATATCATTGGTGCTGGCGGTAAACATGGTTTTGCATCAATGACACCAGAAATTACCTTATCAGAACTCATCACTTGTGGAAGCACAACTGTTGTAGGTTTATTAGGCACTGATGGTTCTGCAAGAAGTATCAAAAGTTTGTTTGCTAAAACCAAATCCCTAGAAAGTGAAGGTATTTCAGCCTATATGTTTACGGGCTATTACGGTCTTGATCCAAACTATATCACCGATTCTCTTCAAGATGATATGACCTTTATTGAGCCAGTACTTGGTTGCAAAATTGCCATCTCCGATTTTAGGTCTTCATACCCAACCGAAATAGAATTACTGAGAATTCTAAGACAGGTGAAAGTAGCTGGAATGTTATCAAACAAAAAAGGAATCATGCACATTCATTTAGGAAACCAAAAGATAAAAATGGATATCCTTTTTAAATTGGTACAAGAACATGAATTTCCTATTGCAAACATTTCACCTACACATGTTGGTCGTACCAAAGAACTATTTGAGCAAGCAATTGAATTCGCCAAACTAGGCGGAATGATTGACCTTACCACCGGTGCCTCTAAATATACAGAACCTTATAAAGCAGTTTTATATGCTTTAGAAAAGGGAGTTTCAATAGATAAAATGACTTTCAGTAGCGATGGTAATGCTGGCTTAGATAAACTCGATGAAAACGGAAATTTAATTGGATTCAGAAAGGCTGTCATCAACCAAAATTATTTACAGGTAAAAGAACTTATTCATGATGGTCAGGTGAAAATTGAAGATGCCATTAAACTTATCACTAAAAATCCTGCTACCAATTTAGGTCTTAAAAACAAAGGAGAAATTAAGCTTGGTGCAGATGCGGATTTCTGTTGTCTTGATAACGATTTTAACTTGATTGATGTATTCGCAAAAGGAAAACAAATGATGGACAATCAAAAGGTTATTGTTAAAGGATTTTTTGAATAAATCAATATGAAAAAACACTACATCTACACTTTATTGTTTATCATCATTGGTTTAGGCTTAAAAGCTCAAAACCCACAATTGAATAAATATACATTAGGAGAAGGATTAAGATTCACTGATAAAAATAATTCTACTTATACACTAACTGGCTTTATTCAACCATCATTAGAAATCAAAAAATACAATGCAGATAGTAATGATGAATCGTATTTAAGATTTAGAATGAGGCGTTTGAGGTTCAGATTTGCAGGAGACCTTCCAAAATATAAAATTGAATACAGATTTCAGGCTGATTTTAGTGGCACTCCCGAGGTTGGTGATGAAACTAATCTGGCTTTATTTGATGCCTGGGTAGCTTACAATCCAAATAAATATCTTCAAATTAAATTCGGACAAAGCTCTAACCCTACAGAGAACCTAGAATTATTAATGACCTCAAATAGCTTACAATTACCTGAACGCAGCCGACTTACTTCGGCTTTTGCTGTAGCAAGAGACTTTGGAATTTTTGTTTCAGGTGAATTCAAAGCAACCAAAACCATCATTCTAAAACCAGCAATTTCTATTACCAATGGTGATGGTCCTAATACTTTCAACAGCAATGCAGGTGGATTTAAATATGGTGGAAGATTAGATATTTTAACTTTTGGCAAGTTCAATCATTTTGGCCAATTCCGTCAGGTTGATATGGCACGAGAACTCACTCCTAAATTATTAATCGGATTAACATACAGTAAAAATAATGGTGTGAGTAGTCGACGTGGTGAAGCTGCTAGAACTTTACTTTATTTAGACAATACAGGTAAAGAAGCTTTTCCTGATTACACTAAGTTTGGTATCGACTTTTTGTTTAAATATAAAGGACTTTGTGTTTTAGGAGAATATGTGCAAAGCAGCGCCAATGTGCCTAATAGCATCACAACAAGGGTTAGAAATGATGGAACAACTTCTAATAGCTTTTTGGTGAACAATGTTCAAGATGTAAGTAATTATGTAAAAGGTAGAATGATGTTAGGTAAAGTTTATAATATTCAAGCTGGATATTTATTCAAAAACAGAATTTCTATCGATGCTCGATACACCTATCTTAATGCTGATGAACATTCATTCTTAAACAATCCTACTTTTTATAACCGACCAAAGTATTATACCCTTGGTTTATCTAAATACCTGATGCGTAATTATGGTTTCAAAATACAAGGTTCTTTAACCTATGTTGAACTAGCTCCAGGTAGCACAGATATAAATAGTGCTCCAATCAATAATCACGAATTGATAACTAATATCATGACAACCTTTACTTTTTAATCATGAAAAAAATAGGAATCATTTTCTGTTTATTTATTGCATTTGGATTTGTAAATGAACTCAATCCTCAATCAAAAGAAATAACACAAAAGTTTTTTCCTGAGATTGATATTGATAATACAACACCAGCATTAAAAAAGACAAAGGGTTATACATCTTATGAAGAACTGATTCAGTTTTTAAATGAACTTCAATCAAAACATCCTGAAATTTTAACTATCACTTTTATTGGTGAATCTCAAAAAGGAAAAGCTGTTCCAATGGTTTCATTGAACAAAAAAAACCAAGAAAACAAAGTTAAAGTTTGGTTACAAGGTGGACTTCATGGTGATGAGATGGCAAGTACAGAAGCCATGTTGTTTTTGTTAGAAAAACTTTTAAATGACCCGAAATACAAGTATTTATTAGACAAACTGCATATCTGCATGGTTCCAATGGCCAATATTGATGGTTATGAAAAAGAAGATAGGTATGCAGCAAATGGATTAGATTTAAACCGTGATCAAACTAAACTCATCATCAAAGAGAGTCTGTTTTTAAAACAGACTTTCAGTGATTTTAATGCTGATGTTGCCGTAGACTTTCATGAATTCAGACCTTATAGAAAAGATTTTGCTCAAATGGGTAATTATGGAATTACTACTCGCCAGGATGTAATGTTCATGAGTTCAGGTAATTTGAATGTTCCTGAAAAACTAAGAAATTATACAAATTCAGTCTTTGTTAAAAATGCACAATTGGCATTAGATAAAGAAGGATTAAAACACTGTGAATACCTCACATCAGATAAAGTACTTGGTGAAATTCACTTCAACCAAGGCTCAAACAGTGCGCGTTCTAGTGCTACTTCTTATGCATTAGCTAATACAATATCTAGTTTAATTGAGGTAAGAGGTGTAGGCATTGGAAGAACATCATTTAAAAGAAGAATATTTACTGGGTTTACAATTGGTTTATCTTACCTCAAATCTGCATACGAACATGCATCAGAATTAAAAGAAATTCTTAAACCCGATACCATGTCTTTGGTGGTTGTTAAAAGTAAAAAGGAGATTACAAAAGAACCATTAAGTGTAATCGATTTAGAAACTAATAATGAAACAAATATTGAAGTTGAAATTCATAATGCATCGAAATCAACTGCAACACTTAGTAGAAATCGTCCGTTTTATTATTTGATTGATAATTCACAAACAGAGCTCATAACAAAGCTTCATATACTGGGCATTAAAACTGAAACTTTAGCAGGTGATAAAACACTAGAAGTTGAATCATACTTAGTAAAAGAATATGAAAAATCGCCAGAAAAAGATGAAGGCGTTTATAGTCAAAATATAAAAACCGAAGTAATTACTAAAAATATACTATTCAATAAAGGGAGTTTTTTGGTAAACATGAACCAAGAAAATGCTGGATTGATTGTTGAAGTTTTAGAACCAGAAGCACCCAATAGTTTTGTAAGTTTTGGTGTACTTCAAACAAATAAAGATGCTGTTTTACCTATTTACAGATATATGCGCAATGAAAAATTATACTAACATAAAAACTCTTTTCTTCACTTTGATGGCCTTGCTTAGTTTGAACATGAAAGCACAGGAAAAACAAAGCATCCCAGAAACAAATTTTGAAATGGGTCAAGGACTTCAATTCAATTTTAACAAGGGTGATTATCAGTTTAAAATTGGAGGAATGATTCAGCCTCAAATTTCTTACAGAAAAGATAGTACTGCTGAAAACAAATATTATTTAAACTCGAAACGCAGTTATTTTAATATTAGCGGAAAAGCTGCAAAGGAGAAAATTTCATTCCTACTCCAAACCGATTTTAGTTTGTCGAATCCTTTATTGGATGCCTGGGTAGCTTATCAACCTTACTCCTATTTAAAATTCACATTCGGACAACAATTAAGTTTTGCCAATAACCGTGAAATGGGCTTCATGGAAAACCAATTACAGTTTTTGGATAGAAGTTTATTGAGTACAAGGTTTAGCTCAAGCGGACGTGAATTTGGTTTGTTTGTGGAATCAAATCTTAGTTTAGGTAATATGGTATTTAGTCCAAAAGCAGCAATAACTTCAGGTGATGGCAGAAACTCATTTGGTGCTAGTGGAACTGATTACGATTTAGGTGGAGTAAAGTATTCTGGCAGATTGGATTTTCTTCCACTAGGCAGCTTTACTGAAGGGAACGAGTTATTGATGGCTGATATTAAATACGAAAACAAACCTAAAGTGGTTCTTGGCATGGCAGGCAGCATCAACAAAGGTGCTACTCATCAAACCGGTGAAGGACATGGAAACTTCTTCTTATACGATAACAAAGGCAAAAACAAGCTACCTGATTATAGAAAACTTTATTATGATGTTTTATTGAAGTACAAAGGTTTTTCAGTCCTTGCAGAATATATGATTGCAACAGCCAAAGTTACTGATGGAAGTTTTTATGATGTTTCAGGATTAAACCCGATTGTACCCACAGAAATTAGTCAGTTATTATCAATCGGGACAGGCTTTAATGCTCAAGTAAGTTATGTTTGGAACAAAAAGTATGGAATTGATTTTCGTTATGCCAAACTAAATCCTGAGTTTGACGGAAATTATAGCTCACTAATCCGCAACAATGAAGAATTTTCTTATGGATTTAGTAAATATATCAATGAAAACAACCTCAAAATAAGTGCAACAATTAGTCATTTAAAATTCGAAAGCCAACGCAGTTTATTGGGTAGTATTTATATTCAATTGACACTCTAATTTCATGAGTAAAATATTGAAAGGTTTATTTAGCAACCTCACTTTTTATGTGCTCATTGCAATTGTATCAGGAGTTCTGGTTGGACAATTCTTTCCGGCATTTGGATTGCAGCTTGAAATCATTGGAACTGTATTTATTAAAGTAATCAAACTATTCATTCCTCCTATTATCTTTTTTACCATTGTTTTAGGTATTAGTTATATGGGTGATTTGAAGATGGTAGGACGTATTGGACTTAAATCTTTGATATATTTTGAAGTTATATCCACCTTTTCATTGGCCATTGGAATTGCAGTAGCATTAATTGTAAAACCTGGTAATATCGACAGAACACAAATCCCAATAGGAGATGTTTCCAAATATGCCCAACAAGGAAAAATGCCTTTTAGCTGGTTAAATTTTCTTCAATCTAACTTAACAATTCAAATATTATTGATTGCTATTGTGGTCGGGATTTTACTCAATATGTATAGCAAAAAAGCACCTATAATAGAAAAGTTAAATTTTGTTTCTAAAAAGGTATTTCTTTTATTAAAGTATGTCATGTACTTCGCTCCTGTTGCGGCTTTTGGTGCAATGGCATTTACAGTTTCAAAGTTTGGACTTCTTACCTTGATTCCACTTGCAAAACTCCTAATGAGTGTTTATATCACCATGGCCATTTTTATCTTTTTGGTTTTAGGTGGAATTATGAAGTATTACAAACTCAGTAACCTCAAATTCCTGAAATACATTAAAGAGGAAATTCTGGTTGTTTTGGGAACTTCTTCATCTGAATCTGCATTGCCAAGCATCATGCATAAATTGGAAAAAGCAGGATGTACTAAATCAATTGTAGGTTTAGTAGTTCCTGTTGGTTATTCCTTTAACCTTGATGGTACTTCGATTTACTTATCAATGGCAACCATATTTCTAGCTCAACTATACAATGTTCCATTAAGTATGAGTGAAATATTGTTGTTATTGGGAATTTTAATGGTAACCTCAAAAGGAGCTGCTGGCGTAACTGGCAGCGGATTTGTGGTATTGGCATCAACATTAACATCTGTTGGCTCCATTCCACTTGAAGGACTAGGATTTTTATGGGGAGTAGATAAGTTTATGAGTGAAGGACGTTCGATAACCAACTTAATTGGTAATGCCATAGCAACTTTGGTAATTGCAAAAAGCGAAAAACAGTTCGATGAAAATCAATATGAAAATGAAGTAGTACTTCGATAATTCAACAAAATTTCAATAGGTTTTAAAATAAAAAATGGCCGACTAAAGATAATTAGTCGGCCATTTTTATGTTGAAATAAACCCTAGTTTGATTTTATAATTCTCTTCAAAATAACATTCTCGTTGTTATAAATTTTAATGAAATAAATTCCACTTAACAACTCAGTAGTGTTTAAATTAAACTGATTAGCTTCAGGATTTTTACTGATAATAACTTTTCCTGTCATATCAATTACTTCAATTAAGTTAATTTCTTGTTTTGTTGATATCTGGATATTATCACTAAAAGGATTTGGACTAAACTTGATTTCATCGTCAGCGCCTTTTACAGAAACGATTTCAGAATAATTACTTTGTCCATCAAAATCAATTTGTTTCAAACGGTAGTATGAACCAAAACTTTCTGATACTTGAAACTGATAACGATTAACTGAATTTGAATTTCCTGAACCACTTACAAAACCAATGGTTTTAAATTCTTTTCCATTATTACTTGATTCAATTTCAAATCCCTTGTTATTGATTTCTGAAGAAGTACTCCAATTTAAAACTGTAGCTCCATCATCATTTGTTTGCGCATCAAAACTAATAAATTTTACAGGCAATGGTGAATTTGCCCATGTATTTGAAACACGAATTCCATCAATTGTTCCAATCATAGTGCCAGTTGTTCCTTGACGAATTCCTACCGCATTAAGTGTATATATATCTAATGTTGTGATATCGGCTGTTACCAAAGTTGGCGCTGGCTCAGTAGCAGGAATTGTTGAACCTGCAGGGAAAATAAAAGTATAGATAGTATCATTAGCTGTTGGATGAAAACTATATTTTACTACAACTAACAAAGTTGAGTCTAAAGCATAATTTGTAGGAGAATAAACTGGTGTAGCAGATGAACCTTTATTAATTCCTATATTAAAAGTATTAGGAGCAGATCCTGATTTAATATAGTGTCTTCCTCTAAAGGAGGTAATTGCATTAGTATCCATTAAAAAGAAAAAATAATCGGCTGTTGTACCGCCAGCATTCGACATATTCAACAGAAACGAAATGTAAACTTGACCTGAAGTGTAAGGTGTTATTGACCTATTTGCATCTTCAGCACTAGCAGTTAAAAACTTAAAGCCAACTGAACCTCCAATATTTGAAGAAGTATAACCCGGAAAACTTAATGAAGTTCCCTTATAAGTTATTGGATTTCCTGTTCCACTATGTCTTCTCCACACAGAACCACCAAAGGCAGGATTGGTTAGTGTATCTGCAGTAGTGGAACTTGGTGTTCCATAAGAAAAATTCTCAACATTAAGTTGCGAAAACGCACTTGTTGAGATGAGCATAACAATCAATTGTAAAAAAACTTTTTTCATGATTTGAACTATTTATAAATTATTGGTTATTGATAAAGTAAAGTTATTGCAGCCGCAGACGTTTTAGAAAAATCATGTCCGACTCCTTTTAATGAATAATATTTCCAATTAAAAGTACTATTTCTTTTCTCAGCTTCTTCTCTAGATTTTACATAAAAGTATTGCGCTCGTTCTAATCTATTAAGCCCTTGTTTATCTACAATCTCATTATGTCTAAGGTCGAATGAATTTGGGTCGGTATCTAAATCACCCACCAATACAAAAACCTTCTTGTTAAACAAGTTATTGTAAGATGCAAACTCTGCCGGACTTAATTTAGTTCCATATGGGAAATTAATTTTATTGTCATACATGGTATACCAACCGGATGAAGCTGTTACTAGTCGATTAATTTTTGCACTGGGTTTAAACAACAAAAAACGATGAGCAAATTGTCCTCCTGCTGAATGTCCAAATACATCATAATTTACAATTGAACTGCCCATTTTGTTCTTCATGAAATAAAACATAGAATCAATGACTGAAAAAGTCCATTTTTTTTCATCGTTTAGTGTATTTGCAGTTGGATTATCGCCATCAACAAAAATATTACCCATTTGGTATTGGTCAGCATTTGGATAGTAGGTATCACTGAATTCGGGAGATATAACAATGAACCCCAATTTATCTGAACTACTTATCAATTCATCTCTGCTATAACTTGCATTCCTATCAGCACCATGAAATACAATTAAAACCGGACTAAAATTATTGGCAGTATTTGGAAAATGATAAAATACCTGAACAGGTTTATTTGCCAATGGAGAATAACCAGTAAATATCAGACTGCCCGAACCCTTCATACTTAAGGGTTTTGATAAAGTATCAATTGTTTGCGAAAGAATGAGTTCCGTTTTGTTATTGCATGAAGATAACCAAGCACTTAGCATGCAAAAAAGCAAAACAAAAATGGCATAATTTAACCTTGACATCATGTAAAATTAAAACATAAAACACATAGCAAGCACATACCAATTATGAATAATTTTGCATACCAATAAAAATAGTTTAAACTAACATAGACGTCATTCTAAAATAACTTTATTAAACCAAAAAAATAAACATAAATTAACAATTTATATCAGCATTGAACCAATATTCCCTATAATTTGTCTTTGTATTTAGTAATCATTCAAAGAAAATGAATCTGAAAATAAATTCATTTAAAGTAAAATTATTTAACTTAAAAACACGTTTTACTCTTTAAATCTATTTCAAAAAAAAGAAATATTCACCCAAAACTTTAATTTAGATATATGAAAAGAAACTTGAAACTTCTGGTTGTTGTTTTATTTACAATAACAAATACCATGTTTGGACAAAAGATTTCGAACATTGATTATGACCTTATCAAACAAAATACTGAAGATAGTTCTTCAATTTATTATTATCCAAAATTGATTCAAAGATTACTTCTATTAGATACAACATTCACGGAAAAAGAATATAGTCATATTTACTTTGGTAATGTATTTACAGCAAATTATAGCCCCTACTCAAAAGATAAAAATGAAGAAAAATTCAATTCAATATATAATGAAGAAAAGTATGATAAGGCTATAGAATTTGGACAAAAATCATTAAAAGAAAATCCTGTAAATTTAAATGTACTATTTCGCCTAATGGTTTGTTACCATGTGTCAGGGGATAAAATAACAGCAAGGAAATATGCGAAACTATATTATGGCTTATTAAATGAAATCTATGAAAGTGGTGATGGAAAAAGTATTAAAACTGCTTATGTTGTAATTAAAATTAATGACGAATATCAGATACTTAAAGACTTAGAACTACAAAGTACGGGCCAGGCATTATTAAGTGGTCCAACCGATAGAATAAGCATAAATACTGAAAACCAAAAAGAGATATCAGAGATCTATTTCAATATTGCTAAACCATTTGAAAGTTTGTCTAAAATGTTTAAAAAGAAATAAATTCAATGGCTACTAAAAAATCATGGCTCGATAAGCTTCAAGAGAAAAAGGAAGCTAAGGTAAAACATATCGACATCAAATTTGCAGATATACCAGCAGATAGTGAGATGTATATTGCAACTCCACAAATTATTGACAACTACATCAAACAAATTCCTGAAGGGAAAAAGGTTTCAGTGCTAAGCATGCGAAAAGACCTCGCAATTGAAAACAATGCCGAATATACTTGTCCGGTTACAACAGGAATTTTCTTACGTATTGTTGCTGAAGCTAATTATGAAAGGTACACCCAAACAAATTCGCTAAAGGATATCTCTCCGTTTTGGAGAATTATTGAACCAAATTCAGCTTTGGTAAAAAAACTTACATTTGGCAATAACTTTATTATTGAACAGAGAAAAGCAGAGAGCTTGGATGAATGATTGATTGAAATTTGAACTCTACATTAATAAATAGGGCCCGCTGAAAAAGACAGAAACAGGTCAGATTTTAGACGCTGCCAAAATATACCGAATGCATTTTGTTAAAGTCCAATAAATTGGCCTAAACAAAATTGCCTCGGTATTAAACTATTTGATTTCATTTCTTTTGTTTAAGATGTATAAATAATACCTCAGTTTGGCAGCAACGACAAAGATGGCCTTGTTTCTGTCTTTAAGTAATTTGAAAACTAATTTTGCTTGATGCAAGGATTTTTAAGCAATTGTTCTGAAAACCTTGTACGTGATTTGTAAAAAACAAATTCAATTGATTGATTATAAGTTCTAATAAAGATTTTCAGCAGGCCCTAAATACATGAAACATATTGTAAGCATCCTCTCCCTTTTGTTTTTACTTTCCTATTCTACAATAGCTTGTGAATGCGCCGAAAAACCTAACATTACCGACAACTGGAAGTTTGCGGATGATGTGATTATTGGCAAAGTTATTAGTGGTGATACTTTAAAATTGAAGAGTGAATTTAGGGGTACATTTATACTATATACAATTGAAATTATTGAACCCTTAAAACAAGAATTCTATAAAGAACATAAACACAGAACATTCCTAAGTAAAGGTGGTGGAACTTGTGATGCAGATTTTAAAGTAGGAGAAACATTTCTTATTTATGCCCACAAAAATGATTTGTTCTACAGCGCTTCTATCTGCTCTAGAACAAATTTACTTCAATATGTTCATCTAAATGAATTAGCTGAACTAAGACACTTGTATCAAAAAAGAAAAGAATTAATACTAAAAGACCGAGTTGTTGAGCCAATTAATATAAACAATAATGAATATGAAATAAATCTTGCAAACTCAATCATTTTAAGGCAAGAAAAACAAATCCAGTTATTAATCATACTCTCAACAGTATTATTCATAATTTTAGCTTGTGTAATAGTGATTAAACGAAGAAAAAAGCAAGATTAACCATACTGGAATTGAATAAGACTTTTCTTATCAAAAATTAACTTCTTTTACGAATATCCGTTTCTTTACCAATAAATTTATTTATAGCACCCTAAGCCCAAAACATTCGCGAACCTTCGGTTCGCGCCCGTTTTGGGACCAGGGTAATTCATTCGTTTCTGTTTACTACTATAATGTCATCCCTCTGGAATTTTTGGAAATTTCGCAATAAACAGGATTCCATTTTTTCATTCCTATTGCCTGATTTCAATTCATAACTAAATTTTAAAATATTTAGAGTTTTACTAGTATAATTTACTGGCAAACATGCCGATATTCGTACTTCATTTTTATAATTAAGAATATTCCATATTTTTATATGATTATAAAACAACAATGACAATCAACCCATCATTAGTTCAAGCCATCGAGCAATTTGGAAAATCAATAGTCGAAAAAAATGCCCATGTAACTTGCAATTTTCTATATCCTAAACTATTTGAATTTGTACCAAAAAAAACAATTGAAGCTTCTTTGAAGGCAGCTTATGAAAGTACGGATTTCAAGATAGCTTTATCAGATTATGAATTAAAAGATGTGCTATTTAATATTCATTTAGACCAAACTGAATATTCTTTAATTGCCACTTCCTACAAGCAAGAAATTCAATACGCTGAGTTCCCCGAAAATGATACTGAAAAGCAAGAAATATTGAATTTTCATTATGAAATGTTGGCTGAAAGATATGGCAACGAAAATGTTTCATTCAATCCTACAAAAAGAGAAATAAAAGCCAATTCAATAAGTCAACAATTAGCCATAAAAAGCAAGGATTCATGGTACTTCCTTGAAAACAAAGAAAACCTCTTGCCATTATATTCGAAATTTCTTCCTGAAAATATTATCAAAAAACTAGAAGAGCAATTTCCAACTATTGAACACGATGATGAGGAGGAAATCGAAGCTGATTTTGAAATGCCAACAAAAATAAATTCAATAACTCCAATCAAAAAAGGAGCTGAAACCAAGGCTCAGTATTTATTAGGTTGGGAAGTGTTTTTAAATGGTGATGAAGATTGTGAAAACTTTTTAAGGTCTCAATCAACCAACCTTGAAACCTTTGAGTATGCCGATATGGGCTTAGAATTAATTTATGAAAACAATAAATTAACTACTGTTTACCAATATGATTCTAGTGAAAAATCTGAGAAAAAATTAACTCAAAAAGAGCTTGGATTACTATATAAAGAATATGAAGAAAATCGAATTTTAAAATTATCCGAAAATAACAAAGGTTTACATGTTTTAGGGGGAGAAATCCCAAAAGAATTCAAAATGCCAGCTCATAATTGTGCAGTTTCATTTCAATATTTAGGAAGTATTAACCCTAAAGATAAATACTTCAAATGGCTCCCATTTCAACTACACCTAATATGTCCCATATATTTAAATTTTCAATTTTTATACCTTGATTATTCAGACCCAAATCATCCCATCATATTAAACAATGAGGAGATAGAAAGTGCCGATACCTCATTTGATGAAGAAATGAATCGTAATACCGAAATTGTATATAAAACAACTAATTATTCATTAAAGGTAGAATATGATTTTTTTGGAACAGGTCATGCCGGAATTCCCAGTTGGTTACAAAGTCCTACCTATCCAAAATGCCCTAAAAATGGCAAAACCATGCAATTTGTTTGTCAGTTAAATGGCGGACCAGAAACAGCAAGAACGAATATTGAAATTGTTAATCAGGGATATGAAAGCTACTTTGAAGAAATGAATTTCTGGGGAGACGGAATTCTATATGTATTTTTTGAACCTGAAAGTAAAACTGCTTGTTACTTTATACAGAATACATAGAAAAGAAATGAAATTCATAATAAAAAGAAATAGAGGAATTATTCTTTCAATAACCTTAATGATTTTTGTATGGAGTTGTGTGAGCTCAAGAATATGGACTGTTCAGGAAGCTACAGATTGGTACAAAAAATACTATATTAATTTTTAAAATCAGATGATTGGGTCGTTTTGAATTTGGACTATTGTTTATAGAAAAATACTTGAATTGAATTCCCCAAAACTCATCAATCCAACTATTATTAAATATTATGCAATAATTTTTTGCATTTAGATATATTCCACTATAAATATGGCATACACTTTGCTATTTTTGATGTAAGCTAATACTTCAAAAAATTCATCTCATCATAATTTCCCTTCTTAATGATAAGCAAATCACACAAAGGAAAAATTGAAAACCACTTTTTTCCCAAGAAAAATTACTTCCTCTACCTTTTGTTGATAGGAATAATAATTCAATTTACTTCCTGTACAAACCACAAAATAGAACATATAGAACGCGCTTTTTACTATTGGAAAAGTAATGCTTATCTCTCTTCAAATGAGACCAAAATTTGTGATTCTCTCGACATACAAAAACTCTATGTAAAATTCTTTGAAGTCAATTATAACGAGGAAAGAGGCAGCTTCCCAGAATCTAAAACCGATTGGTGGGGAAACTATGGAGAAAGCAAAAGTTTTAAGTTTATAGTTCCAACTGTTTACTTACGAAATATAGTTTTTCTGAAATCAACAAAACAAGAAATAGATGTGCTTGCCGACAATGTCAATTTCTTAATTAATAAATATGCTAAAGAAAAATTCCGTGATGGTTATGTTATTAATGAATATCAAATGGACTGCGATTGGACATTAAAAACCAAAGACAACTATTTTCATTTCTTGGAAAGATTAAAAGCCCTTTCAGGTAAACAAATTTCATGCACCTTACGCTTATATCCATACAAATACCCAGATAAAATGGGAGTTCCACCCGTTGAGAAACTTACACTCATGTGTTATAATCTTATCAATCCTTTAGAAAATCCGGATAAAAACTCAATCCTCGATTTAGCTGAATTAAGTAGCTACTTAAAGGATGTGCCAAAATATCCAAAGCACTTAGATATTGCTTTACCAGTTTATTCTTGGGCACAAGTCTATCACAACGACCGTTTTTCGGAGGTAATTTATACCAATTTTAATTCCATAAAAAATGTATTAAAACAAGAAAAACCTCTTTGGTATAGCGTTTCGCAAGATACCCTCATCAACAATACTTACTTGCGTGCTGGTGATAAAATTAAGTACGAAGAAACTAATTCTACTAAAATAAAAGAGGCCATAACATTGCTAAAAAAGCATATAAACTTTGACAACAATACCACTATCACACTGTTTCATTTAGATGAAGAACAACTAAACAATTTTACCAATGAAGAACTTTCTTCTTTTTATACTGATTTCGGCAAGTAAAATGATGGTTGCCTGCGGCTATTATCCTTATGGAGAAGATACCCGTATTTCACTTTTTAATCCAAAAGGATTTGGTTTTTATCAATATGCCGATTTCTATTATTCATCAAATACATTTGAGCATAACAATGAAATTGCACCTGAAACTTATATAGAACCTAATACAAAATTATGGTTCGATTACTGCAAAGGAAAAGTAGAAATATCGTTTGTAAAGGAAGCTATTTATCAATTATCAGAAGCTGAAATTGATGCTAAATCGGCAAACGGCATGATTCAATATCTCTATCAACAAAAAGATAATGATGCCATTAATTATTTACGATTTGCCAAAAAATGTGAGTACTTTAATTCATGGCAAGATGACCCTTGGGAAAAGGAGAGTTTTTCTTCATTACCAAAACGGAAGGAACTTATGGATAATGCTATTGAACTTTCTAAAAAAGTACGAAATCAACACCTAAAAAAACGTTATGCATTTTTAGCAATTAGGTTGGCTTGGTACAATCAGCATTTTGAACAAATCAAAACTATTTTTGCTTCCACCTTTGAAAAGACCACCAACAAGGATATTTTATATTATTGGAGTTTGTATTTCAAAAGCTTTACCAAAGATGAACCAAGTATAGCCAATTATGAACTAGCACAGGTCTTTGCACATGCTATTGATAAACGATTTGTTTGTCACCAGCACTATAAAAAAGATATTTCTATTGACAAAGTACTTCAACATGCCAAAACAAATGAAGAAAAAGCAAATGTGTACATACTTGCTGCAATAGAAAAACCAGATAAAGCTCTCTTATATCTGACAAAAATATACGAATTAAATCCGGGCTCTGATGGCCTTTCATTCCTGCTTTTACGTGAGATTAGCAAGATTGAGGATTATGTGCTTACTCCTTATTATACCTTGTTTGAACCATCTTTATTTTCATGGAATATGGATGAAAAAGAAGCTTCTGTACAACAAATTCTAAATCGTTCTGAAAACGATAGAATTTATGCCAAAGAGGTGCTAAAATTTATTAATTCAGTTGACTTAAATAAAGTTCACAACACATTTTTCTGGCAATCAAGTAAGGCATATTTGCAGTTCATTACAAGAGATTATGAAACATGTTTGGCATTAATAAATAAACTTAAAAAAACAGCTCCAACAAAAGAATTGAATGAGCAATTACAAATCATTCAAGCACTTGCTTTAACAGCCAATCAAACAAATGGAAAAGCAACTATTCCAACTGAAATTCAAGAAATACTAATAAGAAATAAAAACAATGAGCAATTAATTTTTGCAGTTGGAAAAGAGCTGGAAAACTTAGGAAATACGAGTGATGCAGCAATATTGTATTCAAGACTTACAAAAACATATTACGAAGAAAATACTGAATACAATACAAAACAGGTTTATTGGAAAACCACAAAAAATAAAGGGAGATACTATTCGGACTTTTATACAGACTATTTTGATTATATCGATGTAGTTTACACGCCGGAACAAACGGAACTACTAATTGAAAATATCAAAATAAATCAGAATCAAAAAGACAGTTTCTCAGTGTTTAAATATGAGATTTTAAAAGATCAAATTCCACGATTATACGACTTACTTGGAACAAAGTATATCCGTCAAAACAAACTAAAAAATGCCCTTCTTGCATTTGAAAAAGCAGGTCAACAATATTGGAGCCGAGCTTATACTTCATGGGAAGAGAGCGAAAATATTTTTAATGAAAGTCCATTTTACAACTTGAAATACACTCCTTCTTTTATAGAAGCAAAAGATAAAATTCGTTTGAACAAATACACGGTTACAAAACAACTCATCAACTATTTAGAAAAAGCTGAAAATAAAAATGAGAAGGACAGAGATTATTATTACTTCCTGATTGCAAATGCTTATTATAATATGGGTCGTTTAGGGAATGTATATATGATGCGTAGGATGGGTTATTGGTCGGCATATAGTACCTCTGAAATTGAAGACGAACTTGAGTTTCGGCAATCGAACTTAGCCAAACAGTATTACTTGTTAGCAAAACAGTATTCCAAAACCGATCAATTTAGAGCTTTGTGTTTACGAATGGTGGTTCGATGTGAAAAAAATAAAATAGAGTATAAACATATTGGAAATTGGGGGGAAGACAATTACAATTCAGAACTTGAAGCCAATATTTACTATTTACAATTGAAATCGGAATACCCTAAATACTTTGATGATTTAGTATCAAATTGCGACAATTTCGCTGAGTATTTCGAAAAGAGAAGGTGAGGAATTAAGAATATTTTACAACGCCATCCAAATCATTCTTAGTTCAAGTTCCCTATTTTTACTTCTCAATTAAATTCTCTATCTTAAATCAAAATTCACTTATGAAAAATAGAATCGTTTTCCTATCAATTTTCATGATTAGTTTCTTGTTTGCTTGTAAGAAAGAATCAAATGAACTATCAAGCGGTGGTATAATGACTACTGGAGAGGGAAGCAGCCAAGGAGGCAATCTACCAAAACCGGGTTTAATAACTGCAGGTGAATGGAATGACTTAAACAATTGGGGTTTCTGGGATTCCATCATCGCAAAAGATAATTATAAAGAATTACCAAGTTATTGGTCGATTTTTAATAACAATAGAATTGCTGTTAGAATAGTAAGCGATGATTCATTACCTGCAATTGATGCACTTGTGCAATTAAAACGTAATGGAAATATTGTTTATACAGCGCGAACCGATAACAAAGGAAATGCAGAACTTTGGGTAGATTTATTCCAAAGTAATTCAAATGTCGATTATACTCAACTATCACTTGATATCAATGAAGGCTCTTTGCTGCTTTCAAATGTGAAGTCTTATAAAGAAGGTATAAACAATGTGATACTGAATTCAAACAACTACGACAACAATATTGAAATAGCTTTTGTGGTTGATGCAACAGGTTCAATGGGAGATGAATTAGAATACTTAAAAACAGAACTAGTTGATGTAATTACAAGAGTAAAACTAGCTAATCCAAATTCCACTATTTTAACTTCATCGGTTTTCTACCGTGATGCCGAGGATAATTATGTTACAAAAGTTTCAAATTTTACAAGTGATTATAACACCACAAACAATTTCATTAAAAACCAAAGTGCCGATGGTGGTGGCGATTTTCCTGAGGCTGTTCACTCGGCTTTAGACAAAGCAGTAAATGAATTACAATGGTCAGTGAAAGCTAAAACCAAAATCATGTTTTTGGTATTGGATGCACCACCTCACCATAAAAATGACGTAATTTCAAGCGTTCAAAATTCAGTTCAAAAAGCAACTGAAAAAGGAATAAAAATTATACCAATAACAGCCAGTGGCATCGACAAAGAAACTGAGTTTTTAATGCGCTTTTTGTCAATGAGCACCAATGGTACTTATGTTTTTATTACCAATCACAGTGGCATTGGCAATAATCACTTAGAAGCAACGGTTGGAGCTTATCAAGTAGAATACCTAAACGATTTAATGGTAAGGTTGATTAATAAGTATTCAGAGTAGTTAAATAGTTTATCTAAATTAAATTTTCAACAGAACGCCAATATTAAAACATGAATACATTCAATTTGATAAACAAAGGCCAGGATTATATTGAGTATGAAAATGAATATGAAAAAACTGAAAAAGAAGTTTTAGTTCTGATTAGTGATTTCAGCGGAGGTGCTGTAAAAATTGGTGATTCATGGCAATCTTTAGAGTTTATTTTAGCATATATAGAAGTAGAAACTTCTCTTTTAAAAATAGGTGAGGGACAGATTACTTGGCTATTATCTGAAGAACAAAGAGGTGAATTTGGTGTTTCATGGCCTTATAATTTTAAAACAGGAACAATATATCGACTACTAATAAGAGAATTAAAAGATAAAACTATACCTGAAGGCTATTTACCAACAATTGCAAATCGTTTAATGGTATTGAAGGTACTTGAGGAGAACATACAAAACTCTGAATTATTAGAAATTTTAGCAGAGTATAGAAAACCAATTTTATTAAATGATAATGAGCTTGGCGTTTTTGAATTAAATAAAGATTTAAGATGGTTTGAAGGAAAAGCAAGCTGGTTAAACAATACTATTACCATCTATTTAGAGGTAAGTGTAGACAATCAAAAAACTTGGAAGAGTGCATTGAATTATTTAAGAAAATATTGCTTACAACAAACACAATTTGATTTAGAATTAAAACAATATGCCGCAGAACAACTCTTAGAATTAGCTAATGACTGGCAAGAAGAAACAATCAATAAAATAACTAAACCCGAATTCATCAATAGAATTTCTCTATCAACATTGAGTGTTTCATCAGGTGGAAAATTCAAATTCGACTTTTTAGATGACAACATTTTTCTTGGGCACAGCATTCGAGTTTCAGGAAGCAACAGAAAAGGAATAATATCCGCTGAAATCGTTGGATAAAAAGAAATCAAATCAACTTATTGAAGCTTACTACTTGAAATATCAAATACCAAAAATTACTTTTGAGTCATAAGGTTTGTTCGTTTAAAATGAATAAAACCAATTACCAAATAATAACAAAAGAAAAGCTTCAACCAATAAAACACAGATGACTTACAGAATCTTATTTATACTTTCGTTTATTTTCAGTCTAAACACTTTTGGTCAGAATGACGACAAAAAAGAAATGACCTCATTTGTTCCAAAATCAAAGGCTTACGACATCTATTATCCAAAAAGTTTTTCTTTGAAAGAAAATGAAGATGGGATTGTTACAATATATGATTCCACATCAAAAATTACCATTACAATAAGTTCATATGGAATTGGAAAAGGAATGAACGATGATAAATTAATTACACAGTTAAATGATTTTGTAAAAAGCTATTTTAAGAATGATCTAAAGAAAGAAGATTGGAAAAGTTATAAAACAAAATTTGATGTTTTAGTAGAGTCAACATTCACCGTAAAACAAACAAATTGGGTTTGGTACGGCATTGTAGACAAACAAAGATTAGTAACAATTTCAATTAATAAAGATTCGAACATAGCACAAGAAGAACTAAATCTAATAAGATTTATGATCAATAATTTATTGATTAAAGATTGAGGTTTTTATTAATTGATTTTATAAGCGAACCTGAAGAAAAGCAAAATATAAAGGAGCAAATTATCCCTCAAATCTTTATCGCTTTGTTTTAAAAGTTCTAATTTTTTCCATTTGAAAAATATCATATTTATTATTTCTACAGCTTTAATTGTTTCATGTGGCGAAAATTCAACACCTGAGAAACTTCATACCTTTGAGGCAAAAGACTCAATACATCAACATCCAATCTCTGTTTCATTGAATATAGTGGGTGCCGGATACGAAAATAATCACAATGGACGATATGAGTCTAGTAGCAATCAACTTATTCAGGAACAAGGAGATTCAATTCCAATTCTATATGTGGACATTGGTGTCAATAACCTATCCAATGAAACATCACATTTAGTTTTTATGTATACCTCATTTTTCATGCAATTTCTATTTGAACCTTCGAATATCAGTACATTCGGTTTTTGTTGCGACAAGAATTCAAGGGATAAGATGATATTTCTTCCTCATGGTAAAATTGTTTTTCATACAAAGATAAATGACTTAAGAAATGCAGGAAACCCTAGCACTGATAAGATTCGAGTGGGTTTTGTCATGATTGATTCACTTGCGAATAACATACGTGATTTTGAGAATGAAATAAAGGAGAAGAAAAAAAATGGAAATGATATCTATTGGAGCAATTATGCAGAGATAAACAAAGCGATTCCTTTAGCCAATTTAAACTATAAACACGACTATGGCTTTTCTATTGTTGATTCGACTGGCAAAATATTATTTACCTCACGACCTACTCGCTCTTCTAAATAGCTCTTTTCGATATCATGTTGATAGGTTCGTTTCTAATGTTCAAATTGGCCTTAAGCCACTAGCTTACTTGGAGGTTAATAGAAGTGGAATTTTTATTCCAAAGGAGAATATGATTAATTTTGATACTGAAATTCATTAAATCTAATTTGAAGTATTTTAGTTTGTCGAAATCCCTAAAAAGAGGACATTCTAAGCACCAATTGAGCAGCTACAAGCAATAAATTTTACAGAATACTTGTATCCAAAAAATGTCTGTACAGTGATTAAGCTTATTAAAGGATTAAACGGATTTTGCTTGCGGTTTAAGAATTTAGGAATTCCTTAAATAAGGGTGTTTTTAGTAGCAATATGGGAAAGCTACCTTCCTACTATTTGAAAGTATCAAAGAAATCAATAGAGACTCAATTATCAGCTAAAATATTGTTATTAAGACGAATGTAATCGCAGAAATCAGCTTAATCCGTGGTTCAGACTTTGTTCTAGTACAATTTCTCAAACCAAAAACAATTTCCTTCATTTAAATTAGCACTTAGAAAAACGGTCAGCATCACAATTGGAATAAGGCGATGCCATGTTCATTTGGGATAAGGCGGTGACATGTTATTTGGAATTGGGCGATTCCACGTTATTTAGGATATAGCGATGCCATATCTATTCAGGATAGGGCGTTACCCTATCCTGGGGATATGCCGCCCATTCAGGGCTAGGGGAGGTATTTATTTCGATATTATCGTTAACGAATCCAGTCAGTCGAATAGCCCTGAAAGGGCGTAATACACTATCGATGGGCATAGTCGCGAAGAACCCTAGGCGACCAACAGCCCTGAAAGGGCGTAATACACTAGCGATGGGCATAGCCCGTCGCGTAGAAGAACAAGCGACCACCAGCCCTGAAAGGGCGACATATACCAACGATGGGTGAAGCCCATCGAGTAGAAGCCCATCGAGAAGAAGTCAGTCGATAAGTAGATAAGTAGATAAGTAAGTATATATGGGACAATCACTAGTAAAAAACTACATGCACCTCGTGTTCAGCACGAAATATCGTCAACCACTAATAGATGATTATGTGGAAGCTGAACTTCATGCCTACCTAGGAGGCATCTGTAATAAACTCGAATGCACGGTAATAAAAGTAGGCGGCTATACCGACCATATCCATGTACTATGTAGGTTATCAAAAAAGATACCACTCATGAAGTTGATGGAAGAACTAAAATCTCATTCATCTAAGTGGATTAAAACAAAAGGACCAGCTTACCAAAACTTCTATTGGCAAGATGGGTATGGAGCATTTTCAGTTAATCCAAGGGAAGTTGATAAAGTTATAGCCTATATAGCTAATCAACATGAACACCATAATAAGAAAACTTTTCAGGATGAATACCGTGCTTTTCTAAAGAAGTATCACGTAGAATATGACGAGAGGTATGTTTGGGACTAGGATAGGGCTGCGCCCTATTGAAGGGGATGCCGCCCTTAAGGGCTGTGGGGCACTTTAATTAGGATAGGGCGATGCCCTATCCTAGTGATATAACACCCTTTCAGGGCTGGGAGGGAGTTGAGAGGCTTCTCCATATAAGATAGGGCGATGCCCTACCTTAGCAAAAACCTCCTCTTCAGGGCTGAGGGGTAGCCGACTCTGCTTATGATGGTTGCAGCTAGTTGTGAACAACCCATGTGATTACATATAATATCAGCAGGTTATTTGTAGAATTCCAAGAACATTTTTATAAGGAGAGAGTGACAAAAGAAAACGAACTAAATAAAAAAAAAGCCCAACTGGTGATTTCATAAATCACATCCATAAACGTAAAATCAACAGCAATTATTTATGATTTGAAGTAGCAAACATTATAGTTTTGGTAGTAGCAAACATAATAGTTTGCTACTACCAAATTGACTTTGATATAAAATGTGTGAATTCTATAAGCTTTTAGAAAAATTATGTAGTAATGAAATTGTGGTTAGAAACTATGTTGCCTGCCAATTATTATTAACTCATAAGCAATACAAAATTTGACTTTTACTTAAAAAGCTTCAATGGTATTGCACAATAAAAGCTCCCATGAACCAAACACATATACACTTATTTATTACACATTTACCTCTATTTGGTTCTATGTTTGGTGGACTTGTTCTTCTTCATGGATTCTTGGTCAAGAGCACTCAAACCAATATTGCAGGATATTATAATCTGATACTTTCTGCCATTGGTGCAGGTATTGCCTATATAACAGGTGAAGCTGCTGAAGAAACAGTTGAAAATATTCAAGGAATTATTAAATCGAATATCGAAGCACATGAAGAATTTGCCCTATTTGCGCTTATTTCTTTGATAAGTCTTGGTGTACTTTCATTAATGGCTTTGCTGCTTACATGGAATAAATCTCCACTAATTAGACCTCTAAATATATTTATACTATTATTATCTGGTATCAGCTTTATTTTGGTTTCTAGAACAGCTTACCTTGGTGGACAAATCAGGCATACCGAATTGAATCCAACAACTAATTTAACTCCGGTACAAATGGATGTTAAAAGGGATGGTGATATTGATTAAATATTCGATTTAAAGTTACTTATTAATACCATGAAAATATTGGTATTTTTAAATATGGAAATACAATTACTACTTGCAACAAAATGTTTTAAAACCAAAAATACATAATTAATTAAATCTATATATTTGGGAATATTCTTCTATTCTTCAAAATCTAAAAGCAGATAGGGGTAAAAATAACTCTGTATAAAATTATGAGACCAATTATATTCCTTCTATTTTTTTTACTTTTATTCTCATGTAAACAAGACAATAAGGTTTCATATAGATTAATGAATATTGGTGATATAAGCTACCAAAATGCCATAAAGGAAAACAAAATTGAAAAAGTGTATTTCTATAGAAAAAGGAAAACAAAATTATTCTTTGAAAAGGATACTTTCGGTGAAATAGCATTTAATGTTGAAGGTAATCCTATTAAATCTTCTTATGGATACGTAATGGGATATGATGACATTTTTGAATATTACAATCAAAATCTTCCTAGTAAAAAAGAACATCGTACTGATGCTTACTTTAAATATGACTATAAATATAATCTTGGCGCCAATAGTAATAAAGTATATCAATATTGGATCATAAAACCACTAGATCAACCAGAATTCATTATAGATACATTCTGGTATGAATTCAATAGATCTGGTCAACTTAACAAATCTAGAACCAATATAAAAAGAATGCTTAATAATCGAATAAAGTATTTTTCTGAATATAATTACAACACAATAGGCCTTCTTCAAACTAGGATTGACAATATTGATACAACTTATCACAATTTTTATTTCAGGCCTTATTCTCAAATTCCGACAAGAATTGTAACACACTATTATTATAGCAATAACTCGATTGACTCAACAATCGAAGTATATAACATTAGAGAAGATGCAACTAATTATACAGAAACAGAAGTAACTTATTATCAAAACATGTTACCAATTAAAACGATTCTCAATGATACTATTGTTACAAGCTATTTTTATAAAAAACGAAAAAAAAATTAGGAATCTCGATGTGTTTGTCTCAATTTCATCTCTAATTATTACAAATTATTAAAATGAAAAATCTTAGTGGTTAATTCGTTTATTCTTAAATAAATGTAGCCTTATTAAATTAGCTAGTATATCTAACCATGAAAATCATTATAAAACTATTCCTTTTTCTAAGCTTATTTGCCTGCAAAAACGAAAAGGATTCTTCTTATTTAATGAGGGCTACTGATTTCAAATACGAATTAATGCTTGGACCCTCATTTCATATCAAAGGAGATGTGACAATAGTTAAAAACAAGGAATTGTGTTATATGAAATTAATAGCCTGGGATTATCCCTTTTCAGAAGATTATTACAATCCGATTCCAGGTGAACCAATTGATACTATTTTAGTCAATACAAAAGTATTTGATTCAACTGGTGATACTTCAATCATGCCAATACCACGAGTTATATTTATTAATGATAGCTGCTTACTAACTCAATTTGAAATGAATCAATATTTAAGTAATATCGATACTTTCAAAATTATGAAGCCTTTAAAACCAAATTCCTATGCAGTTCATATTGATGGAATTGGCTTCAAAAACACATTAAAAATAGATACTTTTCAAACTTCATTCTATATTCATTCACCAAAATTTCCAACAAGAGAATATTTTTTAATTCATACTACACTTGAACTTTTAAAGACAAAATTTAAAGATTTAAAAACACAGAAATATTTACTGACTATTGATGATTATCTTTAAATTGGTAATTATTAAAAATGAATATATAGTTTTACGAATATCAGGTTCTTTATAAGTAAATTTAACATCTTCACCCTCAGCTCAAAACGGACGCGAACCTTCGGTTCGCGTCCGTTTTGAGCTGAGGGTAATTCATTCATTTTTGTTTACTACTATAATGTCATCCCTTTGGGATTTTAGGAAATTTCGTAATAAACAGGATTCTATTTTTAATTAAATTGCCTTAATTCAATTCATAAATCAATTTTAAAATATTTAGAGTTTTACTAATATAATTAACTGGCAAACATGCGGATATTCGTAAAAATCAATATTAGATCAACAAAACAGACACATATCAAAAAAAATGGGACATCTTTTTCAAGACATCCCATTTAATTAAAACAAAATCAATTCTTAATTAATAAATATTTGCTGCATTTCTGTAACCAGAGGTATTTGTATACCAGTTACTAAATGAACTTCCTCCGCTTGAAACCCAACTTGCAAACTTTGTATAAGCTGTGTTAATATCAGCTTTTTCTACTGGATAATCGAAACTTGCAGGGATATTGATTGCCCATGGAAATCTGCCATTGTTTGATACATAAGTATCGCCAGTGCTGATGTTTGAACCATCTCTTCCAGTTGTAAACAATGAAGCATTTGCTAAATCTGTTGGCAATTGACCTGGTAAATGAATTTCGTATCCTCTGCCAAATCCTGCGGTTCCATTCCAGATAAATGGATTGTAAGCACCTAATCCGAATGTTGCTAAACTTGGACCATCTGTTACATTAAATGAAACTGTAAAAGTTGTTGCTGGAGTTGTGCTTGCTGATGGAACAGTATTCCATGCACTTGCAGTTTGACGCATATCGTTAAAGATTACCAATACTGCTTTTGTTTGTCCTGCTTCTAATGTTGCTCCACTTACACCACTTACTTTGTTTCTATCAACTGGGAATTGAACTGCAAAACCATTTTTGAATGAACCACCTGTTGCTCTTAATACATAAGTTGCTTCAACTCTTACTACATTATTTGCAGCATTTGTAACTACATTATAGTTATAAGATACAACCACATCATTCATATCATAATCACCTGTAAATGGCCATTGGTCTTCGAAAGCTAAAGTTCCAGTTGGTACATTGTTACAAAATGCTTTGTTTGGATCTGAAGGATAACAATCGCTGGCATCAATTACACCATCACCATCTGTATCAGGATTAGGATTTGGAGCTGTTCCATTTCCTTCAGGATTGCATGCTGTAGTTGCAATGTATAAGCCACAAGCTTGAGTTGCACCATTGCCAATTGTACCATTATTGGTTTCAATTCCATCTAAATCGCAATATTGAATTAAGTGGGTTACTGAACCGCCACCATTGATTCTTGTATCATCTAAAACTTTTACTAATGAGGTAGCTACATATCCTTTAATCAAACCATTGATAATAATATCTTTTGTTCTAAACATAGCTCCATTATACATACCTAATTCTGCACCTCCATTAATTTTAGTTTCATCATCAACTCTTATGTATGAATAGTTTCTTACTGTATTGTTGTTATGGAATTCTTTCTTAACCCACAATTTACAATTATTGATAAACAAACCTGTACCGTTTACTTTAAAATCATCATTGGTAATAATTGAACCATTATTTGTTAAAGTTGTGTTGCCATTTACATTCATACTTTGACCAACATTAATAGTACCATTATTTGTTTGAGTTGATTGAGTATTTAGGTTATAATCGCCACCTGTATTAATAGTTCCATGATTTACAATACTTCCACCTGGAGAAAATGAACTGCTCATGCTTACAGTACCCCAATTTAAAAATTCGGTTGTAGCACCATTCATATTTAAATTACCAAAAGATGCAGAACCTGTTGATGTAACAATTAATTTAGAACCATTGTTCAAGTTTGCATTTTGAACAGTTACATTACTACCACAAATTCTAATTGTTCCGCCATTGGCATTAAATCCAATTGTGATATTATTTCCTGTGACACAAATTACATTACCTGAATTTACATTTAGGTTTGTATTGTTTGATGTTACAGTTTGAGTACAACCAGTATTACAATTTGGACTAGCCGATTTTCCTAATGAAAAGGTTTTCTTTAATACTGGTTTGATATTTAACAAAACAGAATTGCTTCCTGAAATTGTTACTTTTTCAATCATTTTCGAATTATCAGGAGCAGTTCTTACCACAAATAATTCTTTTGTTGCTGATGGAACTGAAATTGTTGATTCAAATTCTTGAGCCAATGATAATGCTCCTTCTGCTAAAGAAATTCCTTTGTTTGAAGGATCTTCTAAATAAATCTGAATTTTATGCTTTAAAGCACCAAATGAATTGTCTTCTAAATTAACCTTTACAGAAACTGATTTAGTCAATTCCCATTTGAAGTTTGTTGGAACTTTAATTTCCGACATTTTGCTAACTTCAGTTGTCAATGTTGTGCTCTGACCTGCTTCAAATTTCTTTTCAAGGTCTTTTTTGCAAGATGCCAGACTTAATAAACCGGCAATTAATAATAGTGATGAATTTTTCATGGTTTTTGATTTTATCTTTTAATAACCAAAGCTGTGCCAAAAATCACAATTAACTCAACAACAATTACTTACAAAATAAAATAAAACCAAAAGCATTCCCATTTTGAAACAAAAGTCTCAAATCATTGACCTGAATCAATAAATTGGGAATATAATTTTGAAAAATCGAGTAAAAAAAAAGCCCCACCGAAGTGGAGCTTTTATTAAGCCGTTTATTTGAATCTATTTAACTGAATCAACGATTGCTTTAAAGGTTTCAGGATGATTCATAGCCATATCAGCTAAAACCTTACGGTTTAAAGCTAGACCTTTTTTATGAACCAGACCCATGAATTGGCTATAGCTATAGCCATGTAACCTTGCACCAGCATTGATACGAATAATCCATAAACTACGGAAATTACGTTTTTTGGTTTTACGGTCACGGTAAGCATACCCTAAACCTTTGTCGATGGTATGCTTGGCTATGGTTAATACGTTTTTACGTTTTCCCCAGTAACCTTTGGCTAACTTGAGGAGTTTTTTTCTGCGTCTTCTAGACGCTACTGAATTGACTGAACGAGGCATAGTTTTTTTTTGTGTTTTTTGAACCTAAGCGATCATTCGGTTAAATGATTCTTTGGTGCTCTGGTTCGGGTTAACTGAATTTAAATAAACCGATTTGAATCTCAACTTTCGTTGTTATTTGCCGATTCCCAGCAAGTTCTTTACCAATCCCATATCAGCATCAGATACAGTTACCAATTTGGCAAGTGCACGCTTTTGCTTCGTGGTTTTTTTGGTTAAGATATGGTTTTTGTAAGCTTGCGCTCTTTTAATTTTACCACTTGGGGTAACTTTAAAACGCTTTG
Source organism: Bacteroidia bacterium (assembly GCA_051861545.1). GTDB lineage: Bacteria > Bacteroidota > Bacteroidia > UKL13-3 > UKL13-3 > CAISCU01. Next base: position 89,858 of record JBIMKP010000008.1, read on the forward strand.
CAGCTGACTTGTTTGTTTTTACCTTAGGCATCTTTCTGATTTCTCCTTATTTATATGATTTAAAACGGCTTTCTTATTTTGTAGTTGTTTTTCCTTTAGGACTTAACATCAAGAACATTTTCTTTCCTTCAAGTCTAGGTAACTGTTCAACTTTTGCAATTTCTTGTAAACGTTGAGCCAATTGTAACAACAATACTTCTCCTCTTTCTTTATAAACGATAGCTCTACCTTTGAAAAACACATAAGCTCTCACTTTATGTCCTTCACTTAGGAAGTTTTCAGCATGTTTATACTTAAACTCAAAATCATGTTCATCGGTATTAGGTCCGAACCTGATTTCTTTCACATCTTGTTTAGCCTGATTAGCTTTTTGTTCCTTTTTCTTTTTCTTTTGTTCATAAAGGAACTTTTTGTAATCAACTACTCTACAAACCGGTGGATCTGCATTTGGAGAAATTTCAACCAAATCCATTTCCTGCTCTTGGGCAATTTTTAATGCCTCAGAGATGGAATAGACTCCAACTGTAATGTTTTCTCCAACCAATCTTACCTGTTGGGCTTGAATGCGGTTGTTAATCTTGTGCTCGGGCTCAAGACTTCTTCTTCCTCTGTTAAAAGTTCCGCCCGGACGTGGTCCTGAACTGCCTCCTGGGGCTGGTGTAATTGGTGCTGCCAAGTATTATTTTAATTTACTGTTAATTCGTTTTTTATTTGTTCGATGAAGGCTGAAATCGATACTTTTCCTTTATCTCCTTCTCCATGTTTTCTAACAGAAACACTTTCTTCTTGCATTTCTTGCTCTCCAACAACCAGCATATACGGTATCTTTTTTAATTCCGCATCCCTGATTTTTTTGCCGATTTTTTCATTTCGGTCATCAAACAAAGCGCGAATATCAGCATTTTTCAGAATATCAACAAGTTTTTGAGCATAAGGCACATACTTATCACTAATTGGTAACACACTTACTTGCTTCGGTGATAACCAAACTGGTAAGTTTCCGGCATAATGTTCCAACAAAAATCCTATGAATCTTTCATGAGTGCTCAATGGTGCTCTATGAATAATTAATGGTCTTTCTTTTTCATTCTTTTCGTTGGTAAATGTCAAATCGAAACGTTCTGCTTGGGCAAAATCTACTTGGTTTGTAGCCAATGTAAACTCTCTTCCAATTGCGCTATATATCTGAATATCAATCTTCGGACCATAAAATGCTGCTTCATCTTCAACTTCAATAAAGTTAACTCCAAGATTTTGCAAAACTTTCTTCACCATGCTTTCGGTTTTTAACCAAAGTTCTGGTGAATCAATGTATTTCTGTCCCAATTTTGCAGGATCGTGCTTTGAAAAACGCATCACATACTTGTCGATTCCAAAAACACTGAAGTACTTCAAATAAAGATTATTTACTTTTTTGAATTCTTCTTCAAATTGTTCTTCGGTACAATAAATATGTGCATCATTCATTTGTAATGACCTCACACGCATCAAACCAAATAATTCACCGCTTTGCTCGTAACGGTAACAAGTTCCGTATTCAGCATAACGTAAAGGCAAATCTCTGTAAGATTTTGGTGTTGCAGCAAAAATTTTGTGGTGATGCGGACAATTCATCGCCTTTAAATAATAGGTATCACCATCCATTTCCATGGGAGGGAACATACTATCTTTATAATAAGGAAGATGTCCACTTTTGATGTACATACTTTCTTTGGCAATATGCGGAGTCTTAACACGCACATATCCAGCAGCTTCTTCTGTTTTTTTGGCGAAATTCTCTAATTGTTCAATAATTGCAGCTCCATTTGGCAACCAAAGTGGTAAACCCGGACCTACATCATCATCGAAAGTAAAAATCTCTAAATCCTTACCTAATTTTCTGTGGTCGCGTTTTTTAGCTTCCTCCAACATTACTAGATATTCCTCTAAATCAGCTTTTTTAGGGAAAGTAATTCCGTAAATTCTAGTTAGTTGTTTGTTCTTTTCATCACCTCTCCAATAAGCACCCGCAACATTTGTCAATTTTATTGCTTTAATAAAACTTGTATTAGGAATATGAGGCCCACGACATAAATCGGTAAAATTACCTTGGGTATAAAAAGTGATACTTCCATCTTCAAGGTCTTTCAACAAATCCAATTTGTATTCATCGCCCTTTTCGGTGAAATAAGCGATTGCATCCGCTTTCGAAACTTCTTTTCTTTGGTAAACACTGTTTTGTTTGGCCAATTCAAGCATTTTGTCTTCAACCTTTTTTAGGTCATCAACAGAAAAAGCTTGGCCATTAAAATCAACATCATAGTAATAACCATTGTCGACAGCAGGACCAATTCCAAATTTCACACCTGGGTATAAAACTTCTAGCGCCTCTGCCATTAAATGCGCAGAACTATGCCACATCGTTGATTTGGCTTCTTTATCATTCCAAGTTAATAATTGGAAAGAAGCATCTTCATTAATGGAACGATTGGCGTCCCAAACTTCACCATTTACTTTGGCAGCCAGTACATTTCTGGCTAAACCTTCACTAATCGACTTTGCGATTTCCAGTCCGGTAATTCCCCGCTCATACGAACGAACGGACCCATCTGGGAGAGTAATATTTATCATAGTCGCAAAATAAGGCATCCAAGCCAAAGAGAAAAAATTATTTAAAAAATATTATCCTTGTAATTATGCTAACAACCGCTTCAAGTATAGAAAGGCAAAGCTTTTCGGAGAATAAATTGATAAAAATATATTTAGCAATTTTCTTTATTTTATGGGGATATACTTTTGCTTTCACAACAGATATCACGAATTGGTTTACAGAAAATGCTTTAACAGTAGTTTTTTTAGTTGGATTAGCTATTTCATTCAAAAAGTTCAAATTCAGCAACTTAAGTTATACGCTTATCTTCATTTATATCTGTTTACATATTTATGGAGCCATGTATACTTATGCAGAAAATCCGCTTGGATATTGGCTTAAAGATGTTTTAGGATTAGCAAGAAATCATTACGACAGAATCGTACATTTTAGTTTTGGCTTCCTACTCGCCTATCCTATGCGTGATTATTTTAAAAATTGGTTTGAATGGCCAACTTGGGTTTGTTGGGTATTACCTGCCGAAATTACCATGAGTTTCAGCGGCATGTATGAATTAATTGAATGGTTGGTTGCCGATGTTTTCTTTCCTTCGGAAGGTGTTGCTTATTTAGGTTCGCAAGGAGATGTTTGGGATGCACAAAAAGATATGGGACTTGCTTTTATTGGCGCAATTATTGCGATGATATTATTCAGCTCCTTAAAATCATTTAGTAAAAAATAAATTTCATGAATTCAATTTTCCGATTTTTAATTTTTGGTTTGATATTTTCATCATGCCAGAGCTTGCAACCAAAATTTGGCAAAATCTGCATTAAACTAGATAAGGAAAAATTGAATTATACTATCAATTCAGATTTTCCTGATACCTTTTTTCAGCAAAGAAGTATTGATTATTTTGATTGGTACTTTTTAAACTATTTCGACCAACAAATAGCCAATAAAGGTTACCAAACCGATGCCCGTGGTTGTGCTGTTTGGTACGAAATTAAAGAGCCCGGAATTGACATTTACGGTTTAAAAAACAAAGATTTAAATCTGGCTGAAAACAGAAGTTTCAATTTAAAATTCCTCTATGCTGATTTTGGTTCTAAACTCAGTTCAGATAAAAATTGGTTTATTCAAATTAGAGATAGCATTCCAGAAACCTTTACTTTTTTAGATTATTCAGAAAAAGAAATGCTTCCAGTACATTTATGGATTAAAGAAAAACAGGTGAAGAGAAGCAAAGAATATGCTTATTTACCTGAAGGTTTCAACGACCATCACCTTCAAAATCTGGCATTTAGAATGGCTCAAAAAATTGCAGAAAAAACAGATAGTATCATCAATAGAGAGCTTAAAACCAATCCGGTTTTAATTCAAAAAGTATATTATCCTGGAAAATCGAAAAAGTAAAATTTTTCAAGGATTAAACATTTTTGATTGTTTTGATATTAATTAGTTATCAAAAATAAATTTTATGGCAAGAGCATCATTGTTATTAATTGAAGCATTTAGAAAAACAGCAAAACAATTATTAGACGGAAAACCTTACGAGTGGGGTCATATGGGTGCATGTAATTGTGGCAACTTAGCTCAAACCTTATTAAACATGAAAAAAGCCGATATTCATCACTTAGCTTTAACAAAGGTTGGTAATTGGTCGGAACAACTCAATGATTATTGCCCAACATCAGGTTTTGAAATGGACAATATGATATTTGGATTGCTTGAAAAAGGTTTAAGTACAGAAGATTTACAACAACTTGAATTTTTATCAAACAAAGAAATTTTGAATAGAATTGGTGTAAAATCTTTACAAAACAATAAAAGAGAAGATGTGGCTAAATACCTCATTACTTGGGCTGAAATTCTTGAAGAAAGGTTAATCGAACCAATTGATATGTCAGATTTAAAAACAGAATCCTTTTTATTCTGCTAAGAGTTTCTTTTATTTGATTTCTATGAGGAAACAGTTTTTACTTTTTGGAATCTTAGTTTTAGGTTTAATTAGTGCATGTACAAAAGACGAATCAAATGCACCTGTATATTCTTACAAATACAAGCTTAGTGGCTGGTATTTAAGAGATACTGCCATTAAAACCGATGGTTTAAAAGGAATTAATTTTTCTAATGGAGATTATTGCTGGCAACGACAATTTTCGGGTAAAGACTCTTTTAGATGTGATGGAACATACACACAAACAAGTGATTCTACCTTGTTATGGAATAGTTCATTTCCAGTAAATTTTAAAATTACTTTGCTTGATGAAGCTTCCAAAACTATTTCAGTTCAAATGGTAACTTCACCTCCAAGTAGCGCTTTAGTTGGGACATATAAGTAAGTTTGGACAATTGCATGACGACCTTTCAATCTAGGACAATATTTGAACGAGAGTAAATTTTACCTTTTTTTATTGAACGAGAGTAAATTTTGATTATTTTTACCCTTGTATTGCAAACGAGAGTAAAACTTACACTTGAACAAAATGAGCAAATTCAATAGAGATAAACCATACAACGATCTACCATTACTGCCGCCTAAGGCAGACATTGAGACAAAAAACATACTACGTAAAACTATTTCGGCAGGTAGAGCATTGGCTCAACTGAACGGAACTCTTTTAAATTTACCAAATCCAACTTTGTTTTTAGACACGATTTATTTGCAAGAAGCAAAAGCAAGTTCGGAGGTAGAAAACATCATCACAACAACTGATGAACTTTATAAATCATTAGTTGCCGACAAAAAAGTGGAAAATTCAGCCACAAAAGAAGTTTTGAGCTACAAAGAAGCTCTTTGGTTAGGCTTGGATCAAATAAAAAAGAAACCTTTTATCACAACAAATCTTTGTGTAAGTATTGTGCAGTGTATAAAACAAAATAAGGCTTCTATTCGTAACACACCAGGGACAACTTTGAGCAACACAAATGGCGAAGTGATTTATACACCACCTAGTGGAGAAGCAATTATCCGTGAGAAGTTGACAAACTTAGAAAAATTCATAAATGAACCTGCCAGTTCCGAAGGCGGGGATGAAACCATTGACCCACTTATCAAAATGGCGTTAATGCATTACCAGTTTGAAGCAATTCACCCATTTTCTGACGGAAATGGAAGAACAGGTAGAATTATATTGTTGTTGTATCTCAAACTTTCAGGATTGCTCGACACTCCTGCAATTTATTTAAGTGAATACATTATCAAAAATAAAACAGATTATTATAAGTGCTTGCGCGGTGTAACTGAAAATAATGATTGGGAAAATTACATTTTATTTATGTTGGATATGATTGAAGAAACTTCATCCAAAGGATTAGAGCGTTTGAATAAAATTATAACTTCAATTACAAAAACATCAGACGAATTAAAATCAAAGCTTCCTAAAATCTATTCAAAAGACTTGGTGGAGATTTTATTTCGATTGCCTTACACCAAACGTCAACATTTAATAAATGATAATATAGGAAACCCTAAAACAGTTGGAAATTATTTGATTACTTTGGAAGAAAACGGTTTCTTGACATCAGTAAAAGTAGGAAAAGAAAAATTGTATTTAAACCATCAACTATTAAAAATATTAGAAGATAAATAATGGTATTGAAAAAGTAAATTCTAAAAAGACAGTTGAAATAGCCAAAGCTCATAACAACATATTTGCAATAGGTATTAAATTCCTCTCTGTTTGACGGGATTTTAGTAGTTTGAAATTTCGTTTCTCATATTTACATTTGAGATAAAACGCTCGCCCATCGCAAATCTGCAATTCGTTATAGCCCAATTAAAAAACTTCAGTGGTAAAAAAATATTTCCTTATAGTTATGTTAAGCTTACAGACAAGCATATTGTTCGCCTGTCTTAATACTTACCAATTCAAAATGTTTCCTGTGGGCGTTTCAAAAGACAGAATAATTTCTGTTGACTTTCAGATAATGAGGACATCGCAGTATGAGGTTAGCAAAAAGTATAATCTCAAAATAACAAATCCTGATGAGTTCAAAGAAATGTGGATTCTAAAATCTTATATTTCAGTCTATGACAAGAAACAAAAGCTAATTTCGTCAGAGGCTTTTAGAACAACATTTGTTGGAGGCAAAAAGTACCTTGACAGTTTAGAAAAGATTTACTCACTTGGGTTGAAACTTATTTCCAATAACTATAAGAACATCGAATTATTCACGCCAGAATATTTATCATTCTGCAACTTTCAGCACAAATGCCAAATCCTCAGAGTTAAACATGACAGCATCAAAATGAAAGATTACTTCATCTACCAAAACAAGTGGTTTGAAGTAAGTATATTTAAAGACACGACTTTCTATGGAATAGCAGGCCATGAGGAGCCTTCGAGTCGTATAGATGAATTATACGTTAACTCAATCCGAATTTATAAAGCAAAGAATTTTAAGTTAATTGTCTCTCATCTTGCTACTGGACATGAAATTTCCATGGGATGGATTACCAACAATCCTAATAAAAAGTCCAAAGGAGAGAAAGAAGTTGTGATTCTAGCAAAAGAACATAAGCCGAAGATTCTTTTTCATGACATTAGGAGGAGTGTATATGAAGAGCCTTTATTGCATCATGGATATGGTTTGGACATGTTCATAATCCATTGAAAAGTAAACCAACTGATAATAAATTTGGCTATAATACACGTCTTACGCAAGTGCCAATGACTTCTAACAAAGGATATAAATATTGATGCCACCATCTTCATGCTCGTTGTTATCAATGATTTCTAGCGGAATATTGGCTTCTTCTTTGATGAACACAAATACCTCTTTGAACCAATCAAAAATCAGCTCCTTGGTTGTTTCGCTTTTTAATAATGTAAAATCGAGGTCTTCCGAAAATCGATAATCTTCAAAATATACTTTCTTTAAAACTGTTCCGCCTTTGAAAACAAATACATTTGAAAGTTGCTCATGTTTTGCAATGCCAAAGAGAATCCACGAAAGAATATAGTCCTTTTCTATCTGCTGGTCACGAACCCCAACTGCCCTTGCCTTTTGCTATATTTCCCCGGGTTTAATCATGTGTAAATTGCAGATTTAATAGTTTCGGTTTCCAAATTTTGTTGAATACTCCAACGACTATTTCGCTTGCCCGTTTGGGGTAATTCAGTATCAAGCAACACATACGAAGCCGTTTTTAATTTTTGCAAATCAGCAATAATTTCTGTTTCGATGTCCAGCATTTCTAAGAGAAAACCTAAACGTTTTATTACTGCTTGTGAATCAAATTTCTTGGCGTATTCGAGTAGTATGTTATATTTTATTTTGTCTTTTGAAGTATAGATTGATCTTGCCACTTCAACAATTCCACCTGCATAATCAGGTTTGAATAGGCAGTCAATAAAAGTTTTTTCTAAGTCGGAGCAAAGCACTTTATTAAAACTGTCAATCCAAATTTTCTTTGTACCGAAAAAGTGTTTCTCGTTGTGATAAATAAATTGAAAAGAAACTTCTTTTATTTTTATTTCTGATGGTCGTATTTGTTTTGATACAACGATTTGTTCCTTTAATGATGGTTGTGTTATGAGGTTATGTATTTGCAAAGCGGAATAATAGCCAATATAATGTTTGGCATCATTTACCAGATGCTCTGCAATCAAATGCCAGTCGGGCATGAAGGCTTCTGCATTTTGTTCATAGGGTATGATATAATAAACGCCTTCTTTCAATCGCATTAAAAGTCCCCTCCTAGTCATGTCACTCAATAATTCTCTTAATGCACTTGCTTTAGAGTTGGGCAGGGCTTTATAAGCCAAAGAATAGTCAAAGCAATTTCTGTTCTGTCCATTGAAATAGGATAAAAGTTCGTTTGATTGCGTTGATATATACTTATTCTTCATAGTAACAATGTCAGGCTAAACCTGACATAAATGATACGAAAGATAATTTGAATAATTTTCCTATTTTTTGATAAATGTTATTATTCATAGCAAAAGTATCAGGATTAACCTGACAATTAAGATATGAAAAATCACTATCTTTACATAGGTAGGCTAATTTGGACCTTCTGAAGGATTGGATGTTTATGGCTTAAATTGTATCTTACAATTGTGCCAATGTGCGGAATGAAATTAAAAAATACAGAAGGATTGGCGATGAGATTCGGCTTATTCGTTGTGCGACTGAAATTTGTTCTGTATGTTGGTCATCCGCCAAAATGGTTTGACATTATATTTTCGTTTATGCATTTTGGCGTCTGCTTAAGCTTGATGTCTTTCAGGCTTGCTTAAAATACATATTTATTTTTAAGTTCTTCGTTTCAAGTTTATCCTTAAAATTTCCCGAAACACTTTTCTACCTGTGCTTCTTCGAAACTTCCATTCACTTCATTTTTGTATTTCAAATTCATATGGCTTAAATCAACTTCATAGTCGCTAGACCATTCTTTGAAATTGGCAGCAAGTTCCGTAACCGCTTTTCCTATAAAATGTAATTCTTCATCTGTCATAATTGGATGAATTGAAAGCCTTATCCAACCTGGTTTTTGAGAGTAATCTCCTTGGTCAATTAAACTTGTAATTTTGTTTGAGAACTGTTGGTCAACATGCAAAAGATAGTGACCATAAGTTCCGGCACATGAGCAGCCGCCTCTGGTTTGAATTCCAAATCTGTCATTTAACATTTTAACGGCCAAATTGAAATGAAGTCCATCTATATAAAACGAAATGATTCCTAAACGATGTTTATGTTGTGCTGCCAAAATATTTAGGTTTGGAATAGCTTCAAAATACTTCCATAAAATTGCAAGCTGCTCTTCTTCTCTTTTTTGGATATTTTCAGTTCCCATTTGTTCTTTTAAAACAATGGCCATGGCTGTTCTCATGGTTTGTAAAAATCCAGGAGTTCCTCCATCTTCCCTAGCTTCAATATCTTCTATGTATTTATGTCCACCCCAAGGATTTGTCCACTCAACAGTGCCACCTCCTGGCGTATCAGGAATTTCATTTTTATATAAAGCACTGTTAAAAATCAATATTCCAGCAGAACCGGGACCACCTAAAAACTTATGTGGTGAAAAGTAAATGGCATCCAGATAAGCATCTTTATCTTGTGGATGCATATTGATATTTACATAAGGAGCAGAACAGGCAAAATCAGCAAAACAATAACCACCTGCAGCATGAATAATCTTTGCAATTTCATGATAAGGAGTTATAATTCCAGTAACATTAGAACATGAAGTTACCGCTGCAATCTTCATTTTCCTATTTGGATATTTGTTTATAGCAATACTGAAATTTTCAGGGCTTACAAGTCCATTTGAATCTGGCTCAACAATTACAACATCAGCAAGAGTTTCCAGCCATGAAGTTTGATTAGAATGATGTTCCATATGTGTAATGAAAACAACTGCTCTATCTTCCTCTTTTAGCTGGATTTTATCTCTATGTGATTCATGTACTTTTAAACCCAAAATTCTCTGGAATTTATTAACAACACCAGTCATTCCGGAATTTGATGATATCAAAATATCATTTGGACCAGCATTTACATGTTTTTTGATAATTTTTTGTGCTTCATGGTAAGCGTATGTCATGGTTTTACCAGAAGTATTTGTATCGGTATGAGTATTGGCAACAAATGGCAAAACCTCTTTTATAAAACGCTCTTCAATAGGCAAATAATTCCTTCCACTTGCTGTCCAATCCGAATAAATCATTTGTTTTAATTCTCCATTGGGAGTTTTAATCTGTTGGTTTATTCCTATGATATTGTTTCTAAATTGGGTAAAGTAATTATTCATATGGTTTGGTTTGGTATTCAAGTCTCAACAATTTTCAATGCAAAAAAAACAAAAGGCTGCCCTTATAAGAGCAGCCTACTGATTCTGTGTAAATTAAAATATGCCCTTAAGTTTCTTTTTGGCTTCTTCTTTTGCCTTATTTTTCAATTTTTCAGATTCCGCTTTGGCCTTTTCTTCAGCTTCTTTTTTCAATCTTTCTTTTTCAGCTTGAACTTTTGCTTCAGTTTCTTTTTTGATTCTTTCTGCTTCTGCTTTTGCTTCATTTATTTTTTTATCAGCTTCTGCTTTTGCCTGAGCTTCTAATTCTTTCTTTTTATTAAGTAACTCATCCTTTACTTGATTTCCTAATGAGTTGACTTGTTGTTTTGCTAAATCAGCCAAGTTGGTTGTAATTGTTGGCGCTAAAAATGTACCACCGAATTTAATTTCAACTGGTAATTCTTGATTAAGTTGAATATTAGAACCTGCTTGGCCATTCAATTTTGTTAAAGCAGCATCCATAGCAGAATTGGCAGCACCTAAATCTTTTCTTGGAATACTTACATTTCCAGTATAATCAATGGTTTGATCTAAACCAGTACTACCCTTCATAATCATTTTTCTTGAACCAACTTTTACATCAAAATCTTTGGTATAAACCCTGCCATCTTTTACTTCATAAGCAATTTTTGCTTTCTCTAAACTGAACTCTTTGTATTCAGGTTTTTGAAGCAAATCAGCCAATTTTTGTAAGGATTGATTCGAACTCAACTTAGCAGTAGGAATACTTAAAATACCATTTGCAGTAACAGCTTGCATTATAGGCTGCATATTTGATGAAAGTGGAGAAGTAAAATGTAAATTGGTGCTAAACAAACCTGCGATACTTTCGGCAGCTGGAGCTAGTTTTTTAACGGTATTAAATGTTTTAAATGCTTTTTGAATATCTAAATCAATTATACTAAAATCCATCTCAACATTTGGCTTTTTAGGATTTAAAGTTTCATAAAAACCATCCATTTTCATTGTTGAACCAAGCATATTCAGCATCACTTGTTTGAAACTCAATTTTGAATTTGCAACCAAAACTGTTCCTTTAAAATTGGTGATATCCATATTCGTATACAACAATTGCTTGATATTTGAATTCAAGGTAAAGTCGATATTTGATGGAATCTCGACAACAGTCATGGCAGCTGTATCTTCAGGATTTGCAGCGGCAGTAGTATCTGAACTTAAGAATTTGTTTGCATCCAATAAATTACTACTAAAATTTAAGTTTCCTTTTAAAGTTCCATCACCTAAATAATAAGCAAAGAAGTTTTGCAAATCACCATTCATGTGGAAATCTGAATTTCCTAAAGCTGCATCAAATGAAGTTAATTTCACAATTGAAGGAGTGAATTCTAAACCAGCTGAACTTAAGTCGAAAGGAGCAGGTAAATCTTTTGTTTCAACATGAATTGAATTGGCTTTGATACTTCCTGCTGCATAAAACTGATCGAATGCTTGTTTTTCAATAGCACTCATTTTCCCTTTTGCCTGCATATCGGCTTCAATTAAACCAGCTAATTTTATTCCTTCTAAAGGAACAATTTTCATGATATTACCCAAATTCAATTTACCTTTTAAAGCAGCATCTAAATCAGGGTCACTAATTGGTGTTTTTAAAATCAATTTCGCATCAAAAGGATCTTTTTCGATTTCGATATGTAAATTATTTAATTGTACTAAAGTATTATCCGGCACACCATTAGGATTTGAAATAGCTAAATCCATTTGCACATTTTCAACTGGTGCTGGCAAAGCTGGATATTTAAACCAACCATCTTGCACACCAACATTTAATCCAAAACCAGGCATTTGAGTATCATTAAACACACCCTTCACAAAACCCGATAATGAGAGTTTTCCTTTTGATTGTAAATCGGCAAAAGAACCAGCGTAAATAGCAGGAATTAACGACAAGAACTGTTTAAACTCGTTCTTTTTAACACCGTATTTGATATCCATAATCATATCGGTATCGGTCATTTGAAATTTACCATCAAATCCAATTTCAAGTGCATTTAAAGTGCAGGTATTTTCTTTGAATACAAATGAAAAGTCGTTCATATTTGCATCAATATCAGCATTAGCGGTAGTATAAACCTTGCTTAAATAGTTGATTCCATCCATTCCAGCAGTAAGTTCTTTTATCTTTAGGTCGTTTTTTAAGACGAATAATTTTTCTGTAAAATCACCTTCAAGAATATAATCCATACCGTTTAGTTCACTAAAGATTTTTCCATCTCTATCATCATAAACAATGTGAGCATTTTTCAATTCAAGCTTTTTCAATTGAATATGAAATGGAGAGCTTGCTGTATCCTCTGTTGTTGTTGCTGCAGTATCAGGCAAAGCTATATCCCAATTGGCTTTTCCTCCTGGAAGGATAATTGCATGAACTTTAGCATTATCTAAAAAAATCTTCCTGATACCAACAGGTTCACCTTTAATGATGCTCATCAAATCTAAATTTGCTGTAAATTCTTTGGCAGCAAACAAAGTATCACCTTCAAATTCATTTATTCCAGCAACCACAATATCTTTCACACCTAAACTTAAATTAGGGAAACTGCTTATTAAACCTAAACTGATATCATCATTAAATGAGATTTTCGCCTGTACATTTTTATTGGCTTGTTCTTTAATAATACCTACAATTTTCCCTTTGAAAACAATAGGAATTAAAAACAAACTCAATAAAATTAAAACTAAAACAATCCCAAAAATCTTTGCTATTTTTTTCATAATCTAATCATTCTTAAACAAACAGAACACAATTAAGGCTCAAATATTGTGCCGCGAAAATAAGACTTGTCAGGCAAATTTGTAGCTGATTAAAAACTTACATTATAAAAAGTTCAAATAGCTAATCTTTCTAAAATTCGAATTTGAGTCCTCCAGTAGGGAAAATTGCCAAGCCATCGTAAAAGGTTTTACCAAACAAATAATTGAAATTTTCATTATTGGCAATTTGTCGGTTTAACACATTAACCACATCAAAAAACGATGTAAATTTAATGCGGTTGAATCTAAACATATAATTAACTCTCAAATCAAGACTTGAAAAAAACGGCAATCTTTCTTGGTTTCTACCAATTAATTCCATGCCATACCTAAAATTATTTGTATTATTCAAAACATTTGAATGAATTATATAAGCATCAGTAGGTCTTCCACTTGCAATTCTATATTTACCTGAAAACGAAATCTTCGAATTTAATGAGTAACTCAGCATAGTATTTAATTGATGGGGCTGACTAAAAGTAAAAGGATAATTCCCAAGACCATCATTGTTGTTTCTTGTCATGTTCATATAAGAATAACTTATTATTCCATGCCACTTCTTGTTTAATCTTTTGTTTAGGCTGATGTCAAATCCGTTTCCAAATCCTGTTCCATTATTGTTTCTAAATACACTTCCTGAAATTGGCGTAACAACCATATTATCGAAATTCTTAGACCAAACTTCTACCATTAATTTTACATCGTGGTACAAATAAGCTTTATATGAAGCTATAAACTGAACAACTTTCTCCATCTTTAATTTTGTTGAATTTGGAAGGTCAGCAATATCTGACAAAACTGGATCTTGGTAATAAATGCCTGTACCAAAACTCAAACTATGATTGGCATTTAAATGATAAGTTATAGTAGCTCTCGGGGCAAAAACAATTTCTTCTGTAAATCCATTATAATCGAATCTTAGTCCTGTTTGAACTGAAATTCTATTAGTAGCTTCAATAAAATAGGTAACAAAAGCAGATGCATTTGAAGCAGATTTTACGCCATTACTATTTACTAAATCAGGGGTAATTACCTGGTAATTAAGCAATGGATTAGGCAATTCATTCCTTCTGAAAATAAAGTTTGTATCATTTACTAATAATCTTCTATCGTTCGATAATAGAACAATATCCGCTTCAATCCCAAATAATAACCTATCGTTTTTTAATATTGATGTTTCAACAAAACTCCTGAAACCTCTTTTACTTTCCCTGTAATTTTGGGTTTGAATACTATTGTCATAATTGAAAACCTTGCTAATTAATTCCCCATTTGAATCTGCTACAAGATAAGCTTTGCCAACATTTACATCAGAAGAATAACTTGAAAAATAAACAATATTCTTCCATATACTTTGTTTACCAATAACTGATCTCAGGTTAACCGATGATACAATTTTGTTTCGTTTAAAATCAGGTAAATAAAGCAAATTGAGTTCTTTGTCTTCATAAACATTATCAATATCTCTTACAAAACGCTCAGGACAAACCATCAGCAAAAAATTGAGCTTATTTTTCTTATTGATTTCGGTTGTTGATTTTATAATCAAATCACCATAACTAGGTAAACCAAGGCTTTTGAGTCCAACTACATGTACTAAAGGATAAAAATTCTGGTAACGAGCTGAAACAAAAAGTGAAGATTTTTTATTGAAATAACTTGGACCATCATAATTCAAATTCACCCCTAATAAATCAACTTGACCATCAAAAACAGGACTAGTTGTATTACCTTCCTTGATACTCAAACCCAGATAGGAAGCACTTCTTCTGCCGTATTCAGCGCCAAAAGCAGCACCTTGAAAAACTGCATTATCAATAACTCTAGGAGCAAAAATACTAAACCTTCCACCATTGGGGTCATTAAAAAAACTATTCCCTTCTAGATGTCCAACTTCTGTGAGAGGTACATCATCAACCATATAAACATTATCTCTTACACCTTGACCTCTTACAGCAATTGCAGAATATATTCCACCACTGCTAGTAACACCTGGCAACATACCAATTGCTCTAAAAATATCACCTTGGGCACCTGGGTTTAAGGAAATTTCATCTCTACTAAAACTAAAAGTTGAAATAGCTTTGGTTTTTGTATTTTCAAATCGAAACACATTAATATTTACCTCATTTAAAGCTTTTATATCTTGTTCAAGTTCAATAATTGTATTGATTGTTTTATTTTTTAATACACTTTGATTTGGAAGAATAAATGGAAGGTAACCAACATATGAAATTTTTAAGGTATAAGTTCCAACAAGCAGGTTATCAAGAATAAAATTACCATTAACATCACTAGTAACTCCTTTATTGGTTTCTACAACTTGAACAACAGCACCAATAATAGGCTCCTTCGATTTTTGGTCGATAATAGAACCGCTTAGCTTGCCAGTATCTGCATTTTGTGCAAATAAGTGACTAAATAAAAAAACGAAAAGAATAGTTAAGTACTGCTGTTTCATCATTTGTAAAATCAAATATAGAAACTTGCAATTTCATTTAAAACAATTCAAAAAAAGTAGACAAATGTCGACAAAAAATAAAATCGGATTTTATTACTAAGTAAGAAACATTAGATATACTTGATTAGGAAAATTGAAAATCGTTAAGACTTTATTTCCCTGGAATGTTAACTTCAAAAAGGGAACCTTCACCTAAAACAGAATGAAGTTTAATTGTACCATCTAATTTATCGAGTGCATGTTTGGTATTATACAAACCAATACCAGAACCTAAACCTTGAGAGCTTGCTCTAAAAAACATATCAAAAACTTTATCTTGGTATTCAGCTTCAATACCAATTCCATTGTCTTCAACTCGAATAGTTGCCATATTATTTCTAATATCAGCGCTTAGTTTTACAAACCTATCAATACCATTTTCTTTTTGGTATTTAATGGCATTAGATAATAAGTTTTGAAGAACAACCATAATTACCATTGGGTCTGAGATGAATTCTCCGCTTTGTTCAACTTTTACATCCAATTTAATTCTTTGAGTAAGCGTATCAGCCACGTACATCGCACTTAAATCATCCATTATTTTTTGGAAACGAATTGGCCTAAGAGTTAATTCTCCTCTTTTAACTCGATAGTATTCCAATAAATTTTTAATGAATTCATCGAGTTTCCCGACATTCTTTTGAACATAATAGATAAGGGTATGAATTTCTTTTAGGTTTTGTTCTTTTTCGATGAGTTGAGCAATAGCTAAAATACCCATCAAAGGCGAACGTAAATCGTGGGAAACAGAATAAACAAAACGATCTAAATCTTTATATGCAGCAATAAGTTCTTTATGTTTATCAGCTAAGATGTTTCTTGTTAAATAGAATTTATATCCTTCTTCAATGGCAGTTTTAATATCTGCTTCTTGCCAAGGTTTTTTAATGTATCTAAAAATATGTCCTTTGTTTACGGCATCAATTAAAGATTCAATATCAGAATACGCAGTAAGTAACATTCGAACTGGTTCAGGATAATTTACTCTGATTTTTTCAAACATTTCAACCCCAGTCATAAAAGGCATTCTAAAATCAGAAAGTATTATTTGAAACTCTTCTTCTTCTAATATCTTAAAAGCTTCTTCTGGTGAATTAGCGAGTTTAATATTAAAATCGAATCGGAATGAGGCTTTAAAAGCTAATAAATTATTCTCCTCATCATCAACATACAATACTTTTATTTTTTCAGATTTCATTTTACTTTAGATTTTATGATGAACGGGTAATTTTATTTCAAAACGGGCCCCTTCATTAACTTTCGAATATACACTTAACTTTCCTTCATGCTTTAATACCGTTTGATAAACAATAGACAAACCCAATCCTGTTCCTTCACCAACTGGTTTAGTCGTAAAAAACGGATCAAATAATTTACTTTGAATATCATCAGGTATTCCAATTCCATTGTCCTCAAAGTAAATAAAAAATTCGTCCCTTTCCTGCCTAGTGCTTATACTAATTTTTCCACCAAGCTCAGAACCGAATTTAGATTTAATTGCATAAATTGAATTTGATATAAAATTCAGAAAAACCTGATTTAATTTTCCTGGATAACAATCAATAATAGTTTCTTTCGCAAAATCTCTAACTACCTCAATTTTACCCATTTGATTATTCAAAATAATTAATGTCGATTCAATTCCTTCAACAATATCTGCTTTTTTCATTACATCTTCATCAGTTCTAGAGAAAATTTTCAAACCTCTAACAATTTCTGCGGTTCGGTTTGCACCTTCATCTATTCCTTTTAATAAATGTTGAATTTCGACTAAAAGGTAATCAAAATCTAGCTCAGATTTCAATTCTTCTATTTTTTTAAGGTTTTCCTTAAAATCTGGATTAGTCTTTGCCAATTCTTCAACTTCATGGTATAAATCGAGAATCATTTTCACATCTCGTTTTAATGGGTTGATATTTGAAGTAACAAAATTGATTGGGTTATTTATTTCATGAGCAATACCAGCTGTTAATTGTCCTAATGAAGCCATTTTCTCTTGATCAACTAGCTGACTTTGTGCGTCTTTTAAATCGTTTAAAGTATGGTTTAATTGCAAATTACTTTCTGTGAGTTCAATGGTTCTATCTGTTACCATTTTTTCCAAAATAATATTCTGTTCACGAATAATTCTTTGGTTTTCTAATGCCGCTTGGTAAGCCTCTTCTTCTTTTTCCCTTTTTTGTTTTTGAAGGGTATTAATTCTATCAGCCAAAGCAAAAGAAAGCAGAATAATTTCAGAAGCGGCGCCTGCTGGCATTCCAAAACTGGTGAATGTATTAAATGGAAGTATGTTTAAATTTCGTAATACAAACGATAAAATACCAACAATAAAAAGTGTCCAAGCAATCATAAAAAATCCTGCCGAACGCTGACCTTTTCTATAGATGATAATTGTTGTATAATAAACAAATACTGCTCCTATGGCTCCCATTAAATCCATCAAAACTGAACTCGTATGGTAAAATCCAAAAAGTCTGAAAATACCTGCTGCTAAATATCCAATTAAAACACCCAATATTCCTTTATCCTGAATTGGAGTATAAATATGAGTTTGCATAAAATTACGCAAAAACAAGACTGCAAATACTCCAGACATTGCTGGAAGGAAAACGATGGTGTACTTGTATATATCTCCTTGGTTTGGAAATAAAAACTGATGTGTATGTCCGCTTAATGTTATTTGAGAAATGCCTATAAAAAAAATATAAATTACATAATACAAATAACTTCTATCTCTGGTTATTGTATAAATGAATAAGTTATAAAATAACATTACCATTACAATACCCAAAAAAATTCCATAGATTATATCTCTTGTATTGGAATAACTTCTGACATTCGAAATTTTATCAATCTGAACTGGTAGAATCATTTGCTCAGTACTTCTGAATCTCATAACCATTTTTTTTACTTCACCTTTTTGTAATTGAAAAGGCAAAATAATCATAACAGAAGGATAGGGTCTATTTTCGAAATTATCGAGGATATTACATTTAATTTCAGTTATTGTTCCATCTAAATTTAAAGTAAACAATGAAATAGAATCGAGTAAAGGATGATCGATTCTGATACACAAGTTGCTATCAGCCTGCAAATTGCTAAGTTCAAAGTAGGTCCAAATTACCTCATCGGTATGGTCTAAATTTAATTGTCCTTGTTGAAACTTAAAAGCTGCAGGATTTTGAAAAATATCTTTGGCTTGGATTTTATTTTCAGCATCCTTTACTATGCCAATATTATCAATAATTAATAATTTTTCACCCTTAAAATCAATTCTAGAGTCAAACGAAAATCCCAAAAAAGGATTCAATAAAAGAAGTAAAAACAGATAATTACGCAAAGCTTGGCAAATTTAATTCATAACAAAATTCCATCTCTCCTTTAGGACCATGTTCTAAAGAAATTCCGGATAAATTATTTCTAATTTTTTGAATTTCAATTTTTTCTAATGGATGTGCATGAGAAAGCTCACCTAAATCCTTAATAATTAAGCCAGTAGCAGTTAAATCTTCTTTAGGATAATAAAAAGTTCCATTATTGCCTAACTCTCTGGTAATTTCAAAACCTACTTTGAGGCAATTTCTTAATGTAGCTGGTGAACATAAGGCCATTAAATATTTGATATTTAACTGAGTAGTGATAGCAACACCAATTCTACCCATATAAATACTTCCTATTCCATAACCAGCAATTTCTCTTGAATTCCAAAGACCACAGAATTCGGCAACATTTAATTCACCTAGTGCTTCTATATAAGGGTAAATTCTATTATCTAAAACGGCAATTGCATCTTCTAATGGCATTGGCAAGTGTTTGCTATGAAGCTGAATTCTTGCTCCACCCAACACTCGCTCCCGGTTTTCATCTTCTACAATAATTACATAAGTATTCGGATCTCCCATCCAATTAGTGGAACCAGATGTTACTTTGGTTACACCATAAGATTCAAGAACCTTCCTATGTCCTGCAATATAACGAAGACAGGAATCTTCGTCATCTGTTACTTTAAAGGCTCTTATATGAATCATGATTATTGGGCTTCAAAATAAATATCTTCTAATCTTTTTCTATATGAATTAATTGTTGGACGCTCAGCATCAGTAAACCTAAAAAGGAAAAAAGCTTGCTTAGACTCCAATTCAGGTAAAACTGTATAAAACTGTTTCTTCATTTTCGTCATTTGAGCGGTATCCATTTCATCTAAGCCCTCAGAAGCATTGTATTTTAACAACAAAAACAAAAATTGAACAATTGGATGAAGTCCGAAACCCAGTTTGTTTGATTCAATCCAAAATTGTTCCATTGCCATTCCAGCCTTTATATACAATGATTCGTCAAATTTATCTAAGCATAAAACTCCAATACCCGCAGAATGTTTCACTTGTTCGATTGTTAGACTTTTAATAGCACTTCCGCCTCCAATAGCCTTAATCATTTTCATAACTCTGAAATCTTTGGCAACTTTTAATCCTGTTCTTTGTGCTGTTGTTAAGTTTAAAAGACGTAAATCAATTCCAGTTCCGCTTGTCTCTGCTTCTTCTGCTGTCCAGCGAATTTCTTTTTGCAAAACATCTGCATGTCCTCTTTCATTTGTAATTACCATCATTTCGGCTTCGGCCAAAATGGGACCAATTTCATGAAGGATTTTTGGATGAGAATAATAGTGAAAACTTATTCCAGAAAATTCACTTAAACATTGGTTTAATGATGCCAATATTTCGGGAGGCACAAAATTTGATTTACTAACTCCTCTATTGGTGTATCTGCCTAAAATATCAGTTAATGAATAAGGTAAATTAGTAATAGTATTCATTGGACTAAACGAAACCAATGCTATTAAAAATGGAAATTCATCTTCCTTTAGAAATTCAATTTTTGCCTCTAATCTTAAATTCGAAGCAGAAATTTGCATGTTTTTTAAAGCAGCACCAATGGCCATTTTAGCACCTAAATCATGAAAATCGAGATAAGAAAAAGAAGCTGGTGCATCGTGAAATACTAAAATAAATCCATTTTTATATAAAAATTTCCATGGTTGAGTATTCCCTCCACTTGGAGCATATTGCACAGATTGCATGATTAATGCACGCTCTGTTTCTAAAGGAATATAAGAAGCTTTTCTATCTTTAATAATTAATTCACCAGCTCTAAAAATCCAGTCTTTGTCGATTTCCTGAGGAATTTCAATCTTCGATGAAGCATCAGGAGATATATGAACAGCTCCTAAAATTTCATCTAAATCAACATAAAATCGCCCAGACAATTGTAATTGATTTAATAAAATTTTCCTTGAAGCCTCGGCAGCAATTCCACCACCTTTAACAACATCTGAAGCTAATTGAGGCCAACTGCTAATAGATTTTTGAACCTCAATTAAACTAGCTTTCATTCTCGATGAAATGGTTTCGACACCTACCATAGGAAGTAAATACTGAATTTTATCTTCCTGACTCAAACCCTTTAGTTTTTCGGCATCTAAATCGCCAACCAAACCATGTAATAAAGCTCTTTCTGGTTCTAAATCGAATCTTTCAATATCTAACATTCCCCTATCACTTGTTTCCATTATAACTGGAATTTTTAGTGAGCGAGCAACATGTCGGGCTAAAATTTTTATATCTAAACCATCACATTCTTCAACCAATAAATCTAGTTTCCCACCCTTATTAAAAAAGTTATGAATATTTTCTTCAGTTAAACCATCATCAAAAACAACTACCTTAATATAAGGATCAATTTCTGCGATTTCTCTAGCACATAAAACGGCCTTATTCACTCCAATTTGATGAATTCCACTCCTTAGTCGATTGAGGTTACTTAAGTCAATTTTATCAAAATCGGCCAATCTAATTTCACCACATGCTCTTTCCATAGCAATTGTTAAAGCAACAGATTGACCAACAGAAAGTCCAACAACACCAACTTTTTTAGTTAATAAATCATCTCTTTCATCAGGAGTAATTTTATACTGATTTCTATTTGTACGAACCTCAACAAACTCTTTTTCGGGCAAAATATGAATTAGATTTCCATTCCAAGGATAATAAACCCAATTACCATAATCAGATTCAGGTTTACCTGACAGCAAATCTTGTTTTAGCAAAAAAGATTCTTTTGGACTTACAAAACGATGAGGATTTTTACACTTAATTAATTCCTGAATTTGAGAATCAATAGTATCAAACTCTTGAAAGACACGACCTTCTTTCCTCAACTTTTTTAGTTGAGTTTTATCACTTTCATTAGAAAGTTCAAAAAAAATGGGTTTAAATAAATTTGTCACTTAACCTCTACTTAAATAGTATATACGCAATTTATATAAATATTTTCACTTTTTATGTAAAATACAAAAACCTCTTCTTAACTTGCATTATAAATTTTATTCCACAAATTTTATATGACAGAAAAGAAAATCCGGGTATTATTTGTCGACGACGAGGAAAACAATCTATTTTCATTCAAAGCGGTTTTTCGTTTAAAATTTGTAGTATTCACTGCAATAAGTGCCGATAATGCTTTAAAGATTTTGGATGAGCATCCCGACATTCATGTAGTAATTACAGACCAAAGGATGCCGGAAATAACCGGGGTAGAATTTTTGCAAATATTGGTAGATAAACATCCCAATCCTGTGAGAGTGATGCTTACTGGGTACGCAAATCTTGGCGATACAATTGATGCTGTAAATAAAGGTAAAATTTTCCATTATCTGAACAAACCTTGGAGAGAAGAGGAACTTGAGTCTACTATTTTACGTGCTTATGAAAAATATACTTCAGAGGTAGAAACAAAAATTAGAGCCGAAAGAACTGAAATGGCTGAACGAACAGCTGATCAAATGGAATTTCTGCTTCGACAAAAACTACTGTCTTAAATTTTCATAAAAACTTCTATTGCTCCTCCTCCAAACTGAACAGTTAATGACAATTTATTTAGTTTTTCATAAACACTTCTGTTGCTCCTCCTCCAAACTGAACTGTTAATGACTATTTATTTAGTTTTTCACAAACACTTCTGTTGCTCCTCCTCCAAACTGAACAGTTAATGACAATTTATTTAGTTTTTCACAAACACTTCTGTTGCTCCTCCTCCAAACTGAACTGGCTGAAAGAACAGTTTATCAAACGGAATTTCTGCTACGATTAAAACTTCAATCTTAAATTTTCACAAACACTTCTGTTGCTCCTCCTCCAAACTGAACAGGCTGAAAGAACAATTTATCAACGGAATTTGTGCTACGATTAAAACTTAAATTTTCATAAACACTTCTGTTGCTCCCCCTCCAAACTGAACTGGGTCTGCATCTCGGAATTCCTTAACCATATCTTTATGTTTAGATAACCAAGTTTGAATTTTGTTTTTCAAATACAAATTTCCAATTCCGTGTATAAAAACTATTCTAGGCATTTTATGCATAAAAGCTGCTTCTAAACTTTGGACAAAAACATCCATTTGAAAAGAAACAACATCTTTGGCAGCAGGAAAACCTTTATTTAACAAGGCATCGTAATGCAAATCAATTAACTCTTTTGGTCTCGATTTTAAATCTGGTGATAATGTTGTTTTTTCTGTAAAATCTCTTTCTTTTAATTTTTGTAAATTCAAACCAATTTCCTGCTCATCAATTCTATATTGATATGCTTGTTTGTTTAAAAAGAAACTAAACTTTAATGTTTGATGAAAACTTTTCGCATAAAATGGTAACTCCTTGGCTATTGGAGCTACTGGTTTAACAGTGTTTAACTCTATTGAAATCATCTGAATATACAGAGAGTTCCAATTTTGAAAATCCTCCATTTTGTATTTTTTGAAAGCAATAGTATCTTCTCTTTCAATCACAAAATTCTGCTTAAACTTATAAACTTGGTTTTCTATTTCATAAACTGCAAGCAATACTCTTTCAGTAAAATTATTATGAAACCAAGCTTGTACATCGTTATCGTTTATCCTTTCGAATGCTATAAAAACTCCTAAAGGATTACTATTTTGCTTTCTAGGTTTTTCTGCAATCTGATTTTCTGGATTATTTCCCGCTTTTTCTGCAAATTGAATTTTTACAACTTGAGATTCTGGAACCGGAATTTCGAAATCGCTATCTACTGTTACACCTATAATTCCTTTGGCTTGAATAGAGGTTACAAAACCCTCCATATTTTCATTAAGGAACCTAACTTTATCTCCTAATTTTATCATGATTGTATTTTCTTTTTTCAATAAAAAAAAGCGGTCAAACATGACCGCTTCTTACTTATACATTAAATTTGAAATGCATTACATCGCCATCCCAAACTACATATTCTTTGCCTTCAATACTTAATTTTCCAACCTCTTTACAAGCAGATTCTGAACCGTATTTTATATAATCGTCATAGTGAATTACTTCAGCTTTAATAAAACCTCTTTCAAAATCTGAGTGAATTACTCCAGCTGCTTGAGGAGCTTTGAAACCTAAGTCGATTGTCCAAGCTCTCACCTCTTGTACACCAGCAGTGAAATAAGTAATTAGGTTTAACATTTTGTATGCAGCCTTAATCAACTTAGCAACACCTGATTCTTGTAAACCCAAATCGTTTAAAAATGCAATTCTATCTTCGTATGATTCTAGTTGTGCAATATCAGCTTCAATGGCAGCACTGATTACAAGTACTTCTGCATTTTCAACTTTTACTGCATCTCTTACCATATCAACATATTTGTTACCAGTAATTACGCTAGCTTCATCTACGTTGCATACATACATCACAGGCTTCAAAGTAAGTAAGAAAATATCCTCTACATGTTTCAATTCATCTTCTGTAACCTCTAATGTTCTAGCATTGTTTCCGTTTTCAAGATGATCTTTGAACTTATTTAAAGCCGCTTCTGCTTTTACTGCATCTTTATCTCCAGTTTTGGCAGCACGAGCAATTCTTAACAATTTCTTTTCTACTGAATCAATATCTTTTAATTGTAATTCAGTATCAATTACATCTTTATCTCTGATAGGATTTACAGAACCATCAACGTGAATGATATTATCATCTTCAAAACAACGTAATACATGAATAATGGCATTGGTTTCTCTGATATTTCCTAAAAACTGATTTCCCAATCCTTCACCTTTACTTGCACCTTTCACTAAACCAGCAATATCAACAATCTCGATAGTTGTTGGAACAATTTTATTTGGTTTTACCAATTCAGCCAATTTGTTTAATCTCTCATCTGGAACTGTAATTACACCCACATTTGGATCAATTGTACAAAAAGGAAAATTTGCAGCCTGAGCTTTTGCATTGCTCAAACAATTAAACAAAGTTGATTTTCCAACATTCGGTAAGCCAACTATACCACACTGTAACGCCATGTTTTATTTTACTTAAAGGATAAAACCTTTTTTTAATTTTTAATGAATTGTTTCATGTCTGAGATGATTTTTTCAGCCAAATTATTTGCTGTAGTTTCACTCGGACTCTCTGCATAAATTCTGATGATTGGTTCAGTATTCGACCTTCTTAAATGCACCCATTCTTTATCGAATTCAATTTTCAAACCATCAATTGTATTCATTGGTTGCTTTTTGTATTTATCTTTTACTTTAGCCAATAAATCATCAATATTAATTTCAGGAGTTAACTCAATTTTCTTTTTAGCGATAAAATAATCAGGATAACTTTCTCTTAACATCGAGCAAATTTTCTTGGTTTTAGCCAAATGCGATAAGAACAAAGCGATACCAACCATTGAATCTCTGCCATAATGTAATTCAGGATAAATGATACCACCATTACCTTCACCACCAATTACAGCTTTAGTATCTTTCATCATTTTCACCACATTCACCTCTCCTACTGCACTTGCATTGTATTCACCACCATGTTTTTCAGTGATATCTCTCAATGCTCTGGTTGAAGAAAGATTAGAAACTGTATTTTTCACAAAGCCCAATCTATCTAAATGCTCTTGAGTAATATTGGCTAAAACATAATCAGCAATTGAAACCAAAGTATATTCTTCACCAAACATACTTCCATCTTCACTTACCAAAGCAAGTCTATCAACATCAGGGTCAACAACAATTCCTAAATCGGCATTGTTTCTTTTTACCTCACCCGAAATAGCAGTTAAGTTTTCAGGAAGTGGCTCTGGATTGTGTGGGAATTTTCCGTCTGGTGTGCAATAAATCTCTAAAATATCTTGAACACCTAATGCTTTTAATAACATTGGAACAGCAATTCCTCCTGTTGAATTAACTGCATCAACAACAACTTTTAACTGAGCTGCTTTGATAGCTTCCACATCAACTAATTCTAATTTCAGAATTTCATTGATATGAATTTGAATATAATCGTGTCTTTCGGTTACTGTACCTAATTTATCAACTTCAGCGTATTCAACTTGGTCTAGTTCAGCAATCGACAAAACTTCTTTACCTAATTCTTCTGAAATAAATTCCCCTTTGCCATTCAACAGTTTTAATGCATTCCATTGTTTTGGATTATGTGAAGCAGTTAGGATAATTCCTCCATTTGCTTTTTCCATAGCAACTGCCATTTCAACAGTTGGAGTTGTGCTCAATCCAAGATCAATTACATCAATACCTAAACCCATTAAGGTTCCGGTAACCAAACGGTTTACAAGGTCTCCGCTTAAGCGGGCATCGCGACCAACAACCATTTTACAATTAGCATCTGCATTTCTTTTGATAAGGGTACCAAATGCAGCTGTAAATTTTACAACATCAAGTGGAGTTAAGGCATCACCTGGTTTACCTCCGATGGTACCTCTGATTCCGGAAATTGATTTAATAAGTGTCAAAATTCTATTCTATTTAGGGCTGCAAATTTACGTCGACTAATTAAGAAAGGCTAAAATCTAATGAAAATAGCTGCTAACTATCAGATTAATAGAAGATTGTTTTATACGCAATTTTATGGAATTCATAATTTTTTCATCAATCATATTTTAAAAATTCGTAGATTTCAGAAAAATAGGAAATGAATACACTCAAATACCTGCTGATATTCTGCATTTTAGCACCATTTTCTTTAGAGATAAAGGCGCAAACTGTCATTATTTCAAAAGATAAGAACAAACAAATTATGGAATGGGTTCATTGGCACAATCCTTCTGCTAAAATTTTTGAATTTTACTATTTGAATGCTGATAGCCAAATTTTATTAATTAATCAGGCTACTCATATCATTATTGGTGGTGGTGAAGACATTCAGGATGGAATTTATGGAGGAAGTGAATTTCCTGGTTTATGTGGAAAACCAAATCCTTATAGAGATAGTTTAGAGGTGGTTTTAATTCAACATGCTTTACAAAAAAATATTCCATTATTGGGAATTTGTCGTGGACACCAATTAATGAATGCATCAACTGGTGGTACATTATTGGCTGATATTGATTCATTATTACATTCACCCATACAACACATGTTAGTAGGAAAAGATAGCGCTCATCAGGTAAAGTTTACAGAAAAATCAATATTTCACAAGAAATTTCAACTGAAAACAGTTGCTGTTAATAGCACACATCACCAATGTATTAAAAAACTTTCGCCATTATTTTTTGAAGCTGCAAATTCTACTGATGGAATCATTGAAGCCATTCAAATTAAAAATAAAAATCGTTTCGCAATTGGTGTTCAATGGCATCCCGAACGTCTTAGAGATGAAACATCGCTGAAACTTTTAAAAGAATTTTTGAAATAATCTTTACTTCTCGTACTCGGTACTTTTATTCAAAAACTGAGTTTCCAAAGGTATTATTCTTCCAATTTCATTGTATAACTTCTCTTTGGGTACATAATAGGTATCAAACTTTACTTGTTTCCAAGCTTCTGGTTGGTAAGTATATTCACTAACAGACAAGACAGTATTTTCAAAAAAGTCATTTTCTAATTCTTTGGGTAAAATTCTTGTTGCCAAAACAGAATTCCACTCAAAAAACTCTGCAATCTGATACCTTTTAATTCCCATGGCAGCATCAAAAAAATCATGTGTAAATTGATGATAAATTTCTTTTAAATAGTATTTATTGTTTTTTGTTTCGAAATTCATTTTTAAATGAGCTCCTGCAAATTCAATGGTATATTTTTTGTTCGGTACTACAAAATTGTTGTTTTCAGGATAATTATAATTAGGATTACGAACACTTCGTCTTTCCATTTCTAAAAGCGCATAATTCTCTTTATCAACTACAAAATACCCTTCTTCAAAAGCTTCTCCACTAAAGAAACCATTTTCATATCCTTCTATGGAATGTCTTTCAACAGGCAAACTTCTATTTTTATAATGAATAGTATACGTTGTTTTATTTAAAAAGGAACTGGTATCAAACTTAAAATCATAGTCATCAAAAGCCCTTGGATTCAGAGAATTTCGCATTAAATGGTAAACCGGATTTTCATAAATTAAGTCTTTGATATCATCACTCAAATAATCATCAATAGGATAATAATAATGACTCCTTCTTAATTGAATAATCGCGTATGATTCTTTTGCTTTTAGTTCATTTCCTATTCGATTAATTTTATGAGCAATTCCCATTTGTGCTTCAAGTAAATTTTTGTATTTGCCATTGATTCTATGGTATTGTCTGAAATTCCCCAAAAGTAAAAAGGAACTGTCTAAATAATTGATTGGCATACTTTCAACCACTTTAAGCATAATATCTTTTGCACTTAAACCTTTGATTTTTGCTTCTTGCAATTCGAAACTTTGTTTATCTAAATAAACCTTCTTTTCTGTTAAGCCTTCGGTTTCAAAACTCAGATTTCCTTTATAAGAAATATAACTGATATCAATATTTATAGTTGATGGAAGTTTCTTATAAACTAACAATGCTTCTCCATTGATATCACTTCTATATATTTTTTTTGATTTGATGTCATCAACTTTAGCAAAAGGAATCGGTGTTGAATCACGGCTATCGAATAAACTTAGTTTGAATAGCACTTGGGCGTTAATATTCGACTGAGTTATTGTTAATATAAAAAGCACAAGCAAAACAGTAGTAATTTTTTTCATTAGCAATTAATTTATAAAGAAGTCAGTAATTTATTTAAATTGGTTGAAATAAAAGAAAATTAGCTTTAATTCATCTACATCTTTAAATAAAAGCAACTTCCGGTTAATTAAAACTTTATGGCAACCCCACTGAAAGCAATCCCATAATACCTTTTCGAATTGAATCAAGCACAAATTCTTTTTGCTCCTATCAGATTAAAGCCAAATATTGGAGGAGGAGGGGAAAATTTGTAATGAATAATAGGATGAGTTAAATCTACTAGAAATAAACTGGAAAATTCTTATTATCGTAAAACAAAACATCAATTTCTTAGCCTATGAAAACCCCAAAACTCTTGTTGACTTTACTTTTAGTTTTGACACTAAAAGCACTTTCAGCCCAGCAAAAACTGCATCCGCTGGTAAAGGAACATCACATTTTAAGTAATAAGTTAAGTTGGCAAACTGCACAAATGCAAGATGTTCTTGCCATTAAAACTTTTGAAACAATTCAAAAAAAATTCAAACCTTCATCAATAGATGTTAATAATGCCATAAAAGTATTTTCAAGAATTAAAGATTTTAAATCCTCGAATAAGTGGATAGAATATGCTATGGTTAATTTCGGAACTTCAGTTGGTATTTACTATCGAAACGACTATAATATCACTGAAAAGGATATAAAAAAAATGAGGTGTTATAACAGACAAGATAGTCTTTATGATATTTATATTACTTATGAAAAGCATTTAGTTTCAACGGATCTGGTTCATCTTTTTCTTAATGATATGCTGTTTAGAAATTTTCTTGATACTTTTCGTTTTGATGATTGTATAAAAGATAAATACAAACTAGCTATTTCTATTGCCTTCCAATACGACTCGGGTTATACTTTACCAACAATTTTAGATATTATAAAAAAGTATAATTTTCCAAATGAATATGAAATTGGAATGCACAATACACAATATTTACTATTTATGTTAAGGCATGTTTTTGACAGACCTGAACATAAAACAATTTTAGATTCAGCTTTATACAATGGGAAAATTGAACCCAGAGAATACGCATCTATAGTAGATTATGTTTTTAATAGAGATAACAAAGGAATTCCATTAAAAAATTATGGCTCAATGAAAGAAAGAAAAGGCAAAGAAAACTTCTTAGCATATATTCATGATATAGAAAATGTAGATAAACGAAGAGAAGAAATAGGCCTTTTACCATTATGGAAAGATTGTAAAATATATAATTACCAATTGTCGAAAGAGTATCTTGAATACATGAAAAATAATTCAATCGAGAATTAAAAATTAATACATCCAAGAAAAAACATTAGATAATTGAATAATTTAAAATTAAAAAGAACGATTATCCGCATGTTTACCAGCCCGCAAATAGGTTGCGGGCTAATAAATTAATTTTGAGTAAAATTATTCAAAA
>JBIMKP010000009.1:0-116636 GCA_051861545.1 Bacteroidia bacterium
AAACAATGGAAATCAAGAAGTCAATGAACAAAATACTAATCAGCTGAAATTCAATCTGTAAAGACGCAACGCTAGTGGTATTATAACTTAAATAAACTTCAATACCTATATCATGAATCATGCTTCATTAAAAATGAATACGATTATCCGTATCTTAATCTAAAAAGAAATTTAGCGAAACTTTACACCTGATTATTACTTGTTAAAATCAAACTAAACCACAAAAAATCTATTATTGTTGGAGTCTTATTTCTTTTAGCAAGCTCTTAAAAATCCTGAAGGGATGACATGATTGTAGAAAACAAAACATGAAGAAACACCACCCCAAACTCTTCCAACGCGGACCTTTGGTCCACGTTGGAAGAGTTTAGGGGATTTGGTTTACAGCATTTTTCTATAATCATGTGACCACCTTCGGGGTCATTAATTTCATTGAATAGAGCAATTTAATTCCAAAAACTTTTTGAGAATAATTCTCAATACATGTGCTGGATTTATTAAAAATTCTTCTGGTATACATGCGGATAATCGTAAAATGAATTACAATGTTTAAAGTTCAATAAGAAATTTTAAAACTCTAGTTATTGATGTATGGTGTGGCTCGACTTACCTCAAACTTAGATGGCTTTACCTCATAGGTAAACTAAACATTTATAAGATAGTATATTTGTTTTTGAATGTTACAAAATTGGTCTAAAATATTACTTCACTTACTTGGAATAATTTTATTTATATCCTTGCCAATTTTTTATGCTCCTAATGAAGGAATCATTGAAACCATTACCTTTAATAAGTTTGCCCAAAAAGATTTATTGGTTTATACCTTACTTGTTATTTTTTTCTATATCCATTATTACTTATTGGTACCTGAATTTTACTTCAAAAAAAAGTATATCAATTATAGTTTATTGTTACTAATTGGCTTGGTTATAACTAGTATCATTCCCATATTTTTATTCAATTTTGATGAACCACTTCATCACCATATTGATGAAAATACAATAGATGTTTTAAACCATAAAATTCACAAAAAACATAAACCACCGTTTTTATTTGAATTCAAACAAAACCTGTTCATTTATATGGTAGTTGTGTTGTTTTCACTCATGATTAAAATAAATAATCGTTTAAAACACTCAGAAGAAAAAAGAAGTGAAGCTGAACTCTCTTATTTAAAAGCACAAATAAATCCTCACTTTTTATTTAACACATTAAACTCTATTTATGCTTTGGCAATTTCTGGCTCAGAGCAAACTTCAGAAATGGTTCTTAAACTTAGTGGAATTATGCGTTTTGTACTTACAGAGGCTAAAAAAGACTTGGTTCCATTAGATAAAGAAATTGAATATATTGATGATTATATAGCCTTACAAAGAATACGTTTAGGAGAAACATTTAAACTATCATACAAAGTAAAAGGCAAAGGAAATCAGCTTGAAATTCCACCTTTATTACTAATTCCAATTATTGAAAATGCATTTAAACATGGGGTAAATCCTGAAGAAAATTCATGCATTTTGATTAATCTAGAAATTGACCATTCGAAACTTGTTTTAACAGTTGATAACAATAAAGTAAAAAAAACAAGCTTTCATAATTACCCAGGAGGTTTGGGATTAAAAAATGTAAGAGATAGACTCAATTTATTATATCCCTTAAAACATGTATTTAAAATTGAAGAGGATTCAAGAGAGTTTAATGTTTATTTAGAAATTGAATTATGATAAAAGCCATTGCATTAGATGATGAACCCTTGGCCTTGGGAATCATTGAGAAGTTTTGCCAAAAACTTGATTATATAAAACTTGAAATGGTTTTTACAAAACCCAATGAAGCTGAAATGTATCTTGAAAAGAATCAAATTGATTTGGTCTTTTTAGATATCCAAATGCCTTCAAAATCTGGTATTGAATTTTTTAAAATTATTCCCAGTACTAGTAAAGTTATTTTCACCACAGCATTTGCTGATTATGCTGTTGAAGGTTTTAATTTAAATGCTGCCGATTACCTGCTTAAACCTTTTAGTTTTGATAGATTTAAAACTGCAATTGACCGTGTTAAGGAATACTTCGACCTATTAAAATCAGACCCAAATCATGAAGATAATTATTTAAATGTAAGAGCTGATTATAGTTTACATAGAATAAAATTACATGACATTTTATATTTTGAAGGTTTTGATGATTATGTAAAAATCATAACCATTCACATGAAACCAATTGTAGCACGTTTAACTATGAAATCACTTCAAGATAAACTACCATCAAATCAATTTGTAAGGGTACATCGTTCTTATATTGTTCCAATTAGTAAAATAGATCAAGTGAAAAATAAACTTATACTTATTGGTGAAAAAGAAATTCCAATTGGTGGAGCTTATGAATCGGAATTTTCAAAAATCTTTGATAAAGAAAAATAATCGAATATCCGCTTCTTTACCTAAAACTAGTTTTACCAAGCTTCAAAGACTATAAAGCAGATAATTGCTCGAAATAATCAGAATCAATCTTAAAAAATTAATTTGAATCAGAATCAGGTTTTTTCTTGAAATTTTTTAAAATCCTGAAGGGATGACATGATTATAGAAAATATAAATAAAGAAAACCAAGCCCAAACCTCTGCCAACGCGGACCTTTGGTCCCCGTTGGCAGAGGTTTGGGGAATTCGTTTCAAGCATTTTCTATAAACATTTGACCACCTATCGGGGTCTTAAACATCATAAAGCAGAACAATTTAACACCAAACTAATTTTTGAAAATGTTTCTCAAATCATTCACCAGATTTATAAAAAATTATTGGTGGTAAACATGCGGATATTCGTAAAAATAATTCTAAAATATTTCGCTTAATATTCTATTCGAATTCAATTCAGAAAATTGATGTAAATGAATTTGGTAATACCTAATAAGTGCATCTAATAATTGTTTTCTTATATCTCTTGAAGTTTCAATTTCAAACAAATTACTAAGATTTGAATTCAGTAATCTTTTTAACAATTCACTTTCTTGTTTATTTAAAACTTCTGAAGCAAATTCATTTGAGTCAACAAAAATCCCCTCCCTTAAGCTAAAATATACTCTTTCATTTTCGACAAAATTTTCGGGAAAGAATCCCAAATATTTAGAAAGATGGGCCATAAAAAAACAAGGGATATTTGCCAAACTTGTTTCTTGTAAATCAATAAATTGAATTGTATTAAAAAGGAAATCGAATAATTGATTATCAACCTGATTTTCTTCCTTTAAACACTTATTCAATAATTCAGATATGAATAATGCAATAGATGATTTATATAAATCAAAATGAATTTGATACAAGGTTGGAGAACATTTCAGTTCTTTAATTCGCTGTAGATTTTTGTTTTGTTGTTGAAAAGTATCTAGTTCAAGTAAACTTAATACTTGCAATTGCGAAGGTTTAATAGCACCCTTTTTACTTCTCACTCCATTTACCATGTACGATTGTAAACCATACAAATCTGTATAACACTTAAGGACTACAGAATTTTCGGAATAAGGTATCGTAGAAATAACAATAGCACGAAGTTTACCTAACATGAATTAAATTGAATTGTGAGCTAATAAACCCTCTTTTGTAGCAAGGTAAGAATAAGCTTTCATGTTATCAGAATCATAAATAAAACTTCTAACATATTCCATCTTTGCTTCATCCCAACGCATAGCCACAATCATTTTTTTATGAATTAGCGTTTTTATTCCATCAGCAACAATAGGAGCTGGAAGATTAACTTCTTCTAAAATATTCTCAAAAGGCTCAACAAAATATACGCTATTAAGTATATCTCTTTCTAAATCGCTTAGTTCATGTACCATTTTATATGTGATTTCTCCCTTTCCAATTATATCCTGCTAAATTAGCCCAAACACCAATTATTAAAACATAGAATATATGAAAAGGTTCGGCAATTAATAAAAATAAAATTAAATAAGAACGTTTAAAAAATCTCAGGACATCAAATAAAAATAAGCCTTCTATTAATGCTTTTACAACAATTTGAATCAATCCTAGAACTAAAAAATCCTGTTTAAAAATTCCAATTATAAAGTTCAACAAAATACTTAAATTAAAGAAATATGCTCCAGCTAAAATCGCGGTGATATATCTATTTTTATAATGTGTACTTTTTGAAACCCAGCGCCGTCTTTGATTGGCTAATTGTTCAACCGAAACATTTGGTGAAGTACTTACTAAAGCGCGTAAATCTTTTAAAAAGAAAACATCATTAGGATACATTTTAAAAACCTTATGAAGCAAATATTCATCATCTCCTGATGCAATGTGGTTATTGTCATCATATCCACCCATTTCAACAAAAACAGCCTTTTTAAAAGCAAGATTAGCAGCACTACACATATTCGGTTTTTTTAGTTTGATAGCTGCGCCACCAATTCCTACCAAACCACTAAACTCCAAAGCTTGAATATGCTCAAACACACCATTTGAAGAAAATTCAACCGGTGCATAAATCATTTTACAATCGCTTTCAACAATAAACTCATTTAAAGCTTTTAACCACAAAGAGTTTCTTCTGCAATCACCATCTGTTAAAACAATCCATTCTGTTTGAGCAGCATTCACACCAAATGTTATGACATCTTTCTTGTTCTTTATGAATGCATAAGTGCTTAAATCAACTAATTTTAAGGGGAAACCGGGATTGTTTTTAATAAATGTCTCGGTGATAATACCCGTTCTATCAGTTGAATGGTCGTTTAAAATAAGAATTTCGAATAAATCAAAAGGATAATCTAAACTTAAAAGACTATTCAAGTTTTCAAGTATTAATTCTTCCTCATTTCTCACAGGAATTAGAACAGTGAACTTAGTTTTATTCTCGAATTGAAAAGGTTTAGTTCTTTGTTTGATTAATATCCAACCAATCCAAAAGATTAAAATCAGAATAACATAAAATGCCAGAAGTGAATAAGAAACTATATACCAAGTTATCATGTTTTAATTCTATAAATAATGAAGAAACCATATAAAGCAGGAATCAACATGTTAATAATCCAAAGTGTATAAGAAGCCAATAAAATACCTGGAATATTAGATGAAAACATCCCAATAAACCAAATTGCAGCAGAGCCACGTAATCCTAATTCCAACAATAAAAATGAAGGAACAAATGATTGAACAAAAAAGGTTGAAATGATTGCAGAAAATGCATCAACAACTGAAATCTCGACTTGAAAAAATTTCAGTAACAACCAAAACTGAACTAAATAAGTACTAAATCTAAAAATTGATAAAAGTAAAACGTTTAGCAATAAACTACTTTTTTGTTCTTTAAAAACATTAATAGATTCTTCATATTTTTTTAAAAATTTAAATCTATTTAAAAGAGGACTTAACAACTTAAAATTAAAATAAATAAATACAGAAAGTATTGCTGCTAATAAACAGAGTATGGCTGTAAAAATTGGAAAATCGGCTTTAGCTAAAACCAATCTCCAATAAGCAAACAAACCAAAAACAATAGTTACAATTACTTGTGCAGTATATCCAATAACAGCCAATAATGCTCCTTTTAATTTGGCTAATTTATTAAGATTAAGAACCCTTCCTGCAAAGTCTCCAATTTGATTTGGAGTTATAATACTTAATGCAATACCCGAAACAACAGCAGAAGCCGATTGCTTAAATGTAAAGTTTTCATAGGGCTTTACTAAAACAATCCATTTTTTTACTTCTAAAGATATATTCAAAAACATAAGAGCTAAAGCCAAAAAAAAGAAGAAAAGAGATTTTGGTTGATATAAAACTACAAAATCTAAATACCTTTCATTTATATTGAAGGTATTAATTAATTTGTAAGCTATAAAAGCAAATGACCCAATTAGAAGTACTATCTTCAAAAATTGCAGTAAGTATTTCAATTTGGGGTTTGAGTTCATTAATTAGATTAGCTAAGTTTGGCGGCAAAGAAACAAAGGCAAGCGACGATAAACAAATACAATGATTGAAAAGAAGGAGAGAATTATTTTGGGTATCGACCCGGGAACAATTGTGATGGGTTATGGAATAATCCTAACAAAGGGAAAACAGGCGGAATTACTTGGCATGGGAGTGCTTAAACTTGACAAATACGAAGATTATGCAATGAAATTAAAAAAAATATTTGAAAGAACTGTTGGACTAATAGACGAGTTTCACCCAGATGAATTAGCGATTGAAGCGCCAT
This sequence comes from Bacteroidia bacterium, assembly GCA_051861545.1. Classification (GTDB taxonomy): domain Bacteria; phylum Bacteroidota; class Bacteroidia; order UKL13-3; family UKL13-3; genus CAISCU01. The sequence continues at coordinate 6,203 of JBIMKP010000009.1, forward strand.
TTTTTGGAAAAAACGTTCAATCGATGTTAAAATTGGGCAGAGCACAAGGTGTTGCCATAGCTGCAGCAATGAGTCGAGAATTAAGTGTAAATGAGTATTCCCCTAAAAAAATCAAACAATCTATCACAGGAAATGGTAATGCGAGTAAAGAGCAAGTTGCTATCATGTTACAAAGAATATTCAAATATGAAGAGAACCATAGCTTTTTTGATGCAACAGATGGATTAGCCGCAGCATATTGTCACTTTATGCAAAATACACAAATAGTAAAAGCGACTCCTGCTAAAAAAAGCACAAAAAAAGCTTCCAGTTGGGAAGCTTTTGTGAATCAAAATCCGAGTAAAATAAAAAAGAAGACTTAAGAATTAAATTGGCTTCTAATCTTATGAGCAATTTCAGCCAAAACATCCTGACTTAAATTCAACTTTTCATTAGCAAAATTCATTTCATTCATAGTTGAAAACGGAATCAAATGTATATGAGCATGAGGAACTTCTAAGCCAATCACTGAAACTCCAATTCGCTTATCTGGGAATGCTGATTTTAAACCATCTGCAACTATTTTAGAAAATAGATGTAGACCAACAAATTTTTCTACATCTAAATCAAAAATATAATCAATTTCAATTTTTGGAACAACTAAAGTATGCCCAATTGTAAGAGGCCTTATATCTAAAAAAGCAAAATAATCTTCTGTTTCTGCAATTTTATGGCAAGGTATTTCACCACTTATAATTTTAGAAAAAATGCTATTCATTAAAGTGTGATTTCTAGTATTTCAAACTTTAATAAACCTGCTGGTACTTGAACCTCAACTAAATCACCAATTTTTTTGCCCATAAGTCCAATTCCAATTGGAGATTTAAAAGAAATTTTACCCATTTTCAAATCAGCTTCTTTTTCGTTAACTAAGGTATAAATCAATTCTTTTTTGGTGGTTTGATTTAAAACTCTCACATTACTAAGCATCATTACTTTACTTGTATCAAGTTTTGATTCATCAATAATGCGCGACATAGTTATTAAGTCGTTTAATACTGCAATTTTTGCTTCTAATAAACCTTGGTCTTCTTTAGCAGCATGATATTCTGCATTCTCACTTAAATCGCCCTTATCTCTAGCATCAGCAATTTGCTTTGTAATGAATGGCCTTTGCACATACTTCATATCATAAAGCTCTTTGTTTAACTTTTCTAGACCCTCTTTGGTTACATAATTAAATTCAGCCATAACTAAAAAAATATTTCTATGTTGGTTATAAATAACAAAAGAAACGTTCCGACAAGTCGGAACGTTTCTTTTTGGTTATACAAGTATAATAAAATTCGGACTATTTTCCAGCAATATTCAAACGAATACCAACTGTATGCATACCATTAAAAATTCTGGTAGGAGCATATGAATAATCTAATGCAAATGCAGTACCACCTTTACTTACAGGAACCTGTAAAGTGCAACCAGCCCAAATTCCATAATCTGGAGCATAGTTAGTAGGGTTATTCATATCATTTGTAAAAGAATTACCATTTTGAACATTGTAAGCTGCTCTTAACATGAACATTTCTTTGAATGAATATTCAGCACCAAAACCTAAAATATTTGATTGAAACGCGTTGTATTGGAAATTTCCACTAGCAGTCAATCTATGAAAGTAAGTGCTTTCATTTTGGTCTAAACGCATATCATAAGATAAGCCAATATTAACCAAAGCAGGTAAGTTAAATTTATCAGCATCAAACAAAGCTCTTCTATCGGCACCAGTAGAAGTATTCATTGCACGGAATGATAAACCAGAACCAGAATAAGATAAATCTGGACCGATATTTCTAGCTGAGATACCTAATCTAAAATCTTCTTTTTTAATCTTTTTCTTTTTAGCATTAAAAGAAGTTTGGTATTGAACACCAAAGTCAAAACCAACACCAGAAGCTCTAACATCGGCAGTACCTTCAGATATAATTCTTAATAACACACCACCAGTTATACTATTTGAAAATGTTTTTGAGTACGATGCATTTAAATTTACAACAGATGGAGTAAAAGAAGGCAATGTACCATCAGGATTTTCAAAAGTTGTAATAGGCACATCACCAAAATTCCATGAGGTAATTCCTAAACCTAAAACACCACCAGAACCTTCTTCACCTAAAGATTGAGCCAATCCTAGATTACTAATATTTACACCAGCACCAGCTAGGTAAGTCATTCTTGAAAAAGCAACTTCAGTACCTTTTGTATAAGCAAGACCGCCAACATTTAAGTAAAAAGATTCAACACCTCTTACATTAGCAGAATTACTATTACCTAAGCCACTTGAGCGTGCAAAAGGGTTAACAACCAATTGAGTTGCACCTGCACCACCGGCCCTATCTGGGTTTCCAGCAAAAGCTGAAATTCCTATTGATAGTAAACCTATAATTCCTAAAGTAATTTTCTTATTCATTTCAATTTCTTTTTAAGGTTAGATAAGTCCCGTTTTGTTCATGCGAACAAAACGGGATATAATAATTTTAGAAGGTATCGAAATCTGTTTTACGCATGATACCAAACCATTTGATTACTCTTTCACCAATTCCATCTGCATAAACGTGCATTAAGTATACTCCGCTTGAGATAGGAACATTAGCATCATTCTTCAAATCCCAATCAATATAGGTCCTTGAGTCATCATCTTTTCTGATTCTACGAACCAAAAATCCACCTTGAGTATAAATTGAAACAACACATTTTTTAGGAAGATTAGCTAATCTAACACGAGTATCTAATTGGTTGTTTGGATCTTCATAACCTGCATAAGCATAGTATGGATTCGGAGATATAGTAACTAAATCCAAAGCCGTTTTACCTGCTTCCACTGTTCCAACTGTTGGAGCAATATTTTCAGTTGAGAATCTATATAATGGTAATCCATTATTCTCTAATACACTAGAAGTAGCAGTATAAGTAGCATAAGGACGTTTAACTCTTAATTGAATAGTAGTTGTATTTGGAATTAAACCATCTTTAACACTTAACATTCTAGATTGAGGAGTTAAAATAGGAATTGTAACCCACATTGCTTGAGAGAAAATATAACGTTTGTTTAATGAAGCACCAGTACCAGCTTCAATTAAATTAAATAAACTATCATAACTTCTAGCTTCATCATAACGAGGGCCACGGTAACGAATTGGTCCGCTTGGAGCAGTTCTAAAACCTTTTGTACCCATAATATAAACGTGGTGTTTACCACCAAATGTGTATTCAAAACCACCAACATCATTTCTAATTAAATTTCCTGTTGGATTCCAAATCATATCACTACCATTTTCACCAGGTAAAGAAGAATCTTCTGCAAACATGATATTTAATCTTTCACCAGTTTCAACATTAACTGCATAACCAGGGAACCAACCTAAACCAGTTCCAGCAACAGGGTTACCGTTTTGATCAACTGATGGAGATTTACGACGATTCATTTTAATAGCACCTCCAATAGTAGTAGTAGCATTTTCACCTGATTCCAAAACAACACAACGAGTCCATTTAGATTTATCACTAGTTAGAACCAAATCAACACTTTGTAAATCAACTAAGGAATTATCATCAGATGCACCACCAATACCTAAACTTGTTCCATCTGAACCTACTGCCCAAGCTGGACCAAAAGTAGAACCGGAAGGAGGTGTAGCAGTTGGATTAGCAAGTGCTCTAGCAGCTAAAGCATAAGGAGCCCAAGTTCCACCAATTATTTTACTGTAAGCTTTTCTAGGATCTATAGAGCGCTTTGGAGTTCCTACTGCAAAGTCATGTTCATAGAAATTCTCAAAATTAGGAGAACCTGCATTTCCAGAACGTATCCAATTGAATGGAGGCAATGGAGCAACTTCATCAGGTACACCTGTTAACCAAGCATTATTGCTGTTAGCAAAAGATATTGAACCCGAAATATAACCATTACTAATATCAGTTGCATTGTCTGGATTACCAGGAGCAACAACTTGTTGAATTGTTACACTTAAACCCCATTTAGTAAACATTTGCTCATTTGGAGAACCAATTGCTCTTTCAGCTACAATTATTTCACCAGTAGTTAAATTCTTTAATGTCCAAAATGTAGAATCATTATTTAGTGAAACCGACTTATCAGTTGCAAAAGAAGAATCAGATAATTTTAATTCAAATTTTGCATTAGGAATGTTAAATGGATTTATAACTTTTACTAAAACTGGACCTAAAGCCTTTTTGTATTTAGGAACTTCTACATAATATGGAGCTAATAAAGCCTTTTGAATTGTTTCTTCGGTTAACTGAATTTCATGACCTGCATTTCCAATACCTTCTACTTTTTCGATTTCAGGTCCATCACCATAGAATGAATTAAGAATAGTACCTTGACCGTGAGGAGCTGCTTTGTGAGGAACAGCCATATAAGTATTATTACCAGCACCATCATAGCGTTTACGTCCTGATAAATATTGTGTTTGTTCGCTTGAGCAATTTGTTGCACTAGAATAAGCAACTAAGTAATAGTAATAGTTCTGGAAATTTGCTAATGTTTGATCAGAAGCAGTTGAGAATAAATCTTTAGTAATTTCAAAACTATGTTGAACACCTTTATCAGCGCCATTCACCATAATCTTTTTAACATTACCTAAATCTGCATCATTAACAATATTTACAATCAGATTAACTCCATCAACAACATCACATTGGGCAATTAAACGAGCTTCGTCATTATTGTAAATATCTCCTGGAGGTGAACTTGTTTTAGTTTGGAAGATTTGGTACCCCTGAAACTTGTAAATTGTTTTGTTAGCGCATAAACCTGAACTAGAATCAATATAAGACTCAGTTTTTTGGTAGTTAGTGATATTGATAATCAACTTACGGTCTAATTCAGTAATTTCTAAAGAAGGAATAGAAGGACCATCAATAAATTTGAAGTTGTTTTTGTATAATACAAATGCTTTATCAGATGCTTCTTTTAACAAGTTGAATGAACCAGTGGCACCACCTGTAGTAGCACGAGCCCAAACTACTGCAATTGTTACTTCATTTTTTGCACCAGGTAACATACTAAATGTACCAGCAGTTTGCATGAAACGTCTGTCACCAGGTTGATTTCCAGCAATTCTTTCTGTCCAAGATTCTCTGTTAGCAGGGTCTGAATTTCCAGGGAACATGAACGAAGCAGTATCACTTCCACCTCTACCATTCCCTCCATAAGTAATGCTCAAACCATCTTTCCAACGACCATTTAAATAGTTCCAATAATGCTCAGGACGAGAAGGATTTCCAGTTACTGAAAAGTCGTTATTGTAATAAACAAATTTAGTTAAACCAATTTCAGTACCATCAGGACGTCTAGGACCTTCGAAGAAGTTTACACCCACACTTGGAGGATTTAAACCATATCCTAAAATACCTTCATCATTATCATCACCATTGTAACAGATACCTAAGTTTCTTTTTACATCGCACTCAACATAGTCATCAGAATAGTTTCCTAAATCGGCATCAACCCATTGACCAAAAATACAAGAATCGATTGTTTCTGTACCTCTGTTAAAAATGGTAGTTCTGTAGAAAGTCATGTTATTCACCTCATCATTTGTTGAATAACCAAAACACTGTGTGTGTAATTCTATACCAATAGGTAAACCTTCAGTTTCAGAGTGAATATTTCCTTTATCGTTGTAAATCATATACAACATCATATCTGGAATATTGTCTGATTTATTAAAATCAAAAGAAGGATAATCACCTAGAATTGGATCGTATCTCCCATCTCCATCAACATCATAGAAAGGAGCAAGAGTAGCAGCCTCACCTGTTTTGCCATTTCCACGCCAGCTAGAAATTATTGATGGAGGAGTAAGCCAATTTTCAGGATTATTTCTAAACTCATCGATTTCTTGAAGAGTTATTTTCCAAATTTCATCATAATCTTTACAAGTTTCTTTGGTAACAGTTCCTCTAGCAGCACCATCAACTTGTAATGGACCAGGATAATAATCGTTACCACTTTGACGGTAAGTTTGAGCAGCAATTCTCAAATTTCCTTGAGAAATACCACCAATCCATAAAGCACCAGAGAATAATGAGTGTTTTGAAACTTGTCCAGGATTAACCTTAGGAACTTCATATCTGGCATTACTTAAGTTCCACCACATATCGCCACCATTTAGGATAGTAGTTCTTACGTTGTTAACGTCTAAATCTTTTTGCTGAGTAGCAGCTTCGCAACCGCCTGCTTTCTTAAGCAAATTAGCTTTTGAACTCTTTTTGCCTAAACCAATATTTTCCATTGCAAATGCAGAGCTGCTTATGGCTATGAAAGCAAGGACACAAACTGATTTTGCGAAAAACTTTGTTGTTAATGTATTCATAATTGTCATGATACTTATTAATTAAAAATATAGGGCAAGACCTAAACGAGTTAAACGCGGTAATCCAAAACGATCCGGATTTAACATCCTTGCATTATATAAGTCAATATAAGACTGCTGATCGGTTGCAGTCCTAATTTGTTCTTGTGCTTGAGGTGAAGCCAAAAATCCATCATTATATGCGCTACCAGTATATCTGAACACAGAAGTTACGTTTGCAGTATTTAATAAATTTTGAATCCAAATGAACGCACGTAAACGATATACAGTTGTCGAACCATCAATTTTCTTTTGTTTAAATTCAAAGTTTTTATCGATGTTAATATCAATATTGTATTGAGCAGGTAAGTTAGCGCCGTTAATAGTTCCTTTGATTGGACTTCTTACAACTACTCCAGATTGAGCCTCAGGAGTAGGTAACATATTTTGGGTATAAGGTCTTCCTGAATAAGTAGTAAATACAAAATTAATACCGGCATTTTCAAGAATTTTCTTACCATTAACAATAGGACCATTGTACTCTTTACCTGATTTGTAATGGAAATCAAAAGTCATTTTTAATGTATGACGAGTATCAAAATCCATAGGGAAAATAGTTCTTAATGTAGGTAAACCCACTTGAATTAATGCATTACTTGATGTTGCATTAGAACCAGTACCATCTGCAAATTGAATTTGGTAGTTAGCTCCTAAAGATACATTACCTAATTCACGAATTGTATATTCTAAACCAATTGATTTTACTGTTGAGAAGTCTAAATTACCAAAAGTAGTATAATCGTTTGGCCAAGCTTGAACATAACGGAATAACTGAACCATGTTTCTATATTCACGGTATGAAGCAATGATACCTAAAGCAGCATCGTTACCAATTTGTTGACGGAAACCAATTTCATAATCGGTTACTTGAGTCATTTTCAAATTCGGGTTAGCAATTGCACCGCCACTTAAACGATTTTGTAAGAAGTAGTAATCATCAATTTGTCCAACATTTGCAGAAGGTCTTTGAGTTAAGATATCATAAGTACCAAAGAACTGACTTGAAGTTGAGATTGGGAAAGAGAACCAAACACGAGGTAATAATTTAACATCTGGAACATAATCTGTAAACGATGCTAAAGTTGGTTTATTTGGATTAGAAGGATCAATTAATAAAGGAGTATTTCTAGCTGTTTTAGCATTTCTTCCAATTTGAGCTGGGTCTGAGATAGGATTTCCATTCTCATCATACCAACTGTTTCCTTTTCTAAAACCAGCAACTCTTAAATCACCACTTTGACCACCTTCACCAAACTTTTCATTGTTAACATAGATTGCATAATCATCACCAATTGTTGTAGGAATAGCAGATTTTAAATTACCAAATCTAGAATCATCACTACCTTTAACTTCTCCAACAGTATAAATTGGCGCCATACTGTATGGATCTTTTAATACTGGTTGATTAGCATCAAAACGTTCCATTCTTAAACCAACACGAACAATTAAATCCTTAAATACAAACTTATCTTGAACCCAAGCAGCTAAATATGTTGGTTGATAAGCTGGTAGCAATCTGCTAGTAGGATTATTTAAGAAATCTTCAATAGATGGCTTCTTTCTTACTATTCTTCCTAAATGGTCGTAACCAGAATAACTTACAATTGAATTACCATTGTTCAATAACTCATCAGCATTAAACATATCTAACGAATATGTTCCAGGTGTAAAAGAGTTAACATCTAAGAAACTGTATTGATTGATTGGGTTACCATTTGCATCTAAAGCACCTGATGCCATTAATTTATTTCTTAGGTTTTTATCGAAATTGGTTTGATCAGCATCAACAATTTTTCTATTGAACCAAACTGTATCTTGGAAAACACCATTTTGATCAAACTTCATAGTAGGAATTGTATCTAAACCAGTAAACTGACGATTTGCATATAAACGCATCAACGACCATAAATTATTGGTACCTAAACCATAAGATCTTCTGAATTGTTGCTCACCTGTAATACCTAATTGAATTTCATGTTTTGCTTTAGGATTACTTTTTGGAGCAATAGTGAATTCACTCATGATATAAACTGTAATAATTTCAGCTAAACTTTTGTTGTAACCATTACCGTTTGCACCAACATTACCCCACATATTTGAGTAAATACCGTTAGGATTATCACCATTTATTAAACCGCCAAATTGACGAACAGTACCTAAATTACTAATATTTCCAGCACCTAAATAATCGTAAAGTGCCTGGGTATAATTTCCTCTTACTCTATTAATATCAGCTTGTTCAAAAGTGAATGAAGTATCAGTGATTCCAACTTGTCTAATATAATTTGTCAAATAGATATATTTACCATTATCCATCAAGAAACTATCTGCAGGTTGACCAAAATTCTTTACTACTCTTGAAAAAGTTGGAGCTTGGTAGGTAGTGAATTTTCCTAAATAGCCATAACTAAAATAGTCTTTCTGAAATTCTGGATCCATTGTTTCATTTTGAGCTCTTTCATAAGATAAACGAACTGAATAAAACGCATTGCTTATTCCACCAACTTTTGATGGGTCTGGTTTATCTTTTGATTTATCATCATTATCATTTGAAAAGTTTTGGGTGAATTGAAGATAAGTTCTAAAAATATTAGACCTCGAAATAGAGTTATTTGCATTGTTCATTAATGAATTGAAATGATTCCAATTGCTACCTTGAGCAAAGTTTCCAAAATAACCTAAACGAACATTAATGTTTTTAGTTGGCTGAAAGTTGAAGTTACCATTAATGTCAACTCTATAACTTGCTGCATTTTGTTTGAATCCAACTTTTTCTAAATCATTTGCTCTTAGATATTCAGCAGCGTTAAATAAAGTACCTGAAGCACTTGGTACCAAAGGCGTTTTTTCCAATTGAGCCAATTTATCTGGTTTAACCTGGTATAAATCAACTGCTGGTAAAGAACCATCTCTTGCATAAGTAAATGCTCCAGAAAACAAGAATCCTACAAGTACTCTTTCATCATTACCTCTACCTTTATTGATAATTTTAATTGGACCTGAGATTAAAGCCTGAGTTTGATTAAAATGCGAATTATCTAAATAACCCGCAAAAGGTGAAGCTGTAACAACTTCTATACCTCTATTAAAGTTTTTAGTAGGAGCTTTTGTTGTGATACTAATTGCACCACCCACAAAGTCACCATATTGAGCAGGCGTACCTCCAGTGATTACTTGAATTTGGTCGATTGCATTCTGAGGAATATTTCCAGCACCTGCATTTACACGAACACCGTCGATATAATAAGCAGTACCTTCAGCACGCGCACCACGAATATTAGGAGTACCGCCACCTCTAGATTCAACACCCATTACAGTATTGGCAATACTGTTAACGTTTCTAACAGGCGATGCCATAATTTCTTTGGCAGTTAATTTTCCTCCTTTAACACCACCACGGTCAACAAGATCTTTCTTTTGAACAATTACAACTTCTTTCAGCTCATTATCGCCACTCATAGAAAAATCTACGAATTTATCTTCCTCAGCAGCAATATAAACACCTTTGATAGTGGTATTTGGATAACCAACAAAAGTTGCAAAAAGGTCGTACTCGCCTGGTTGTAAGGCTTTAATTACAAAAGCTCCATCATCATCAGAGAGCGCTGTTGCCTTTGCTACACCATTAAGCTTCAACGTGATACTTACGTAATCAAGTGGTTTTTTGGTCTTGCCATCGATAACTTTTCCCCTTAAGGTTCCCAGTCCAGATTGGGCAAAAACACCCAAATGGAGGAAGAAGGCAAAAATAAGAAGTGAGTATATTTTCTTCATTTACTTAGGATTTACAATTTCAAAACAAATTTTAAGAGCGGTAAAATAAATCAGTTAAAAGCAATTTAACAACTTTAAGGTAACAGTAATTAACAAACCTAAAAATTATTGTCCATGAATATCAAGTAGTTTCAATAATAAAACTGTGGAAATTTTCTTGTAACTCTCTACTGTCCAGCCCCCAATATGCGGAGACATGGAAACATTTGAAGAATTAGAAAGAAATTCAAAATCTTTTTTCTGAGCTGCATTAAATGTGTCAAATTTTTCATTTTCGAGAACATCCAAAGCACATTTCCAAACAATCCCGGTTTTTATTGCTTGAATAAGTTCAGTTGTATTGACAATTTTTCCTCGACTTAGGTTCAAGAAAAAGATTGGTTTTTTGAAATTTTGCAAAAATTGCAAATCTACCATTCCATTAGTTTCAGCTGTTAATGGAATATGTAAACTTAAAATATCTGCATTTTCGAAAATCTCATTCATTGAAGCTTCAAAAATTTGCTCATTCGAAAAACCATTCAGGTATTTATCATAAGCTAAAACTTTCACCCCAAAAGCTACTAATCGTTTTGCTACGGCTTTACCGGTATTTCCGTAACCTATAATTGCAGCAGTTTTACCTGCAAGTTCAACTCCCCTATTTTCTTCTCTTAACCAGATTTTATTTCTAACTTCTGTTTGAGCTTGATATAAGTTGTTTAATCCTGCTAATAATAAAGCCAAGGTATGATCTCCAACAGCATCAGAATTTGCTTCACCTGCATTGATACAAAGAATGCCCATTTTCTGAGCTTCTTCTTCATCAATATTATCTAAACCCGCACCCGCTCTAGCAATTATTTGCAGGTTTTGAGCAGCATAAAGCATTTCTTTATCAACCATTGTTTTGGTTCTAATAACCAAAATTTCAAAACCTTCCTTTAGCTTTTCAATGATTTGATTTCTACTTGATTCAGGAATATAAAGAACACTGAAACCTTTTTCGGTCAGACCATCGATTAATACCGGATGTACATCATCAACAATTAAAACTTTCGGCAATTTGATTGTCTTATTAAAGTCAGATTTCAGTTCATTAGTAACCATTAATCAAAAAAGGGTTGCATGCATTAATAAATGTCGTACAAAAGATGGCCCATACTAAAATAAATAGCAATGCCCAATAAATCATTGGTAGTTGTAATAAAAGGTCCAGTTGCAATAGCCGGATCAATCTTTAATTTATTTAACAAAAGCGGCACAAAAGTCCCAAAAAGTGAAGCAAAAATAATTACAGTTATTAATGCTATAGAAACAGTAAATGCCAAATCAGTTGAATTATTAAAAACTAAATTATACGCTAAAATTAATATCGAACAAATTAACCCATTGATTAAAGCTACCCTCGATTCCTTTAAAATTTTTGGTACGATATTTTTTGTTCCCAAGGTATCGTTTGCCAAACCCTGCACTACAATAGCAGATGATTGTACTCCTGCATTCCCTCCCATAGCAGCAATTAAGGGCATAAAAAAGGCCATTTCAGGGTGAATTCTAATTTGGTCTTCGTATAATTCAATAAATCTTGAACTGGCAATTCCACCTAATAAACCAATAATTAACCAAGGTAATCGAGCTCTGGCCAAGATCCAAACCTTATCAGTTGCATCAACATCTTCTGTAATACCCGACATTAATTGGTAATTCTCATCAGCTTCTTCTTGCATTACATCAACCACATCATCAACAGTAATTCTACCAACCAATCTACCAAGAGGATCAACAACTGGAACAACTACTAAATCATATTTTCTTGTAAGATTTGAAATTTCCTCAATGGAACACGATGTAGGAACTGATATTACTTCTTTATTATAAACATCAGATAATAAAGAATTTGGACTAGCTAAAATTAGGTTTTTTAAAGTAATTAAACCCACTAATCTTTCAAATTCATCGGTTATATAAACCACATAAATTGTATCAACATTTTCAGCTTGTGCTCTAATTTCTTCAATACAAGCAGCAACTGTTGAAGTAATTTTTGATTTTACCAACTCAACTGCCATCAAACTACCAGCAGTGTATTCTTTATAACTTAATAATGATAAGAGCTGACTTGCATATTCAATATCCGTTAATTTATTAATAACCTCATCTTTTCTTTCCTCAGGAAGTTGGCCTAATACATAAACAGCATCATCTGAATCCATTTTTTCTATGAATTCATTAGCAATATCAAAAGGTGAAAACGATTCAAAAAATGATTCTCGATTTGGTTCTTCAATTTCAACCAAAACTTTAACCAATTTTTCTTTTTCAACAAGCGTTAAAACTAATCGAGATTCTTCTAGTGTAAGCCCATTCACCAGCTCAGCAATATCTTGAGGGTACATCGATTCCAGAAGCATACCAATATCATTATTGCTAGCTTCAATTATCCACTTTTTTATTTGTTTGATTAAGTTTTTGTCTACTTGTCTTTTTTCCATTGTCCCTTTTCTTGAACCAAATTTGTTAAATCAACAAAATCTTGCAATGATAGTTCCTCGGCTCTTTTTCCTGCAAATAAACCCAATTGTTCATCATTTATTCCAAAGCTTGAAATAGCATTTCGTAATTTTTTTCTTCTTTGATTAAAAGCTGTTTTCACAACTGTTTTTAATAATGATTGATTACAATTAGGAAGTTCCGATTTACGAGTCATCCTAATCACACCAGATTTTACTTTTGGAGGAGGAGTAAATACATCTTCATTAACAGTAAAAAGGTAATCAACTTGGTAGTATGCTTGTGTTATAACCGAAATAATTCCATACTCTTTTCCACCAGGCTTTGCACTTAAACGCTCTGCAACTTCTTTTTGGAACATTCCCACTAACATTGGAATTAATTCTTTGTTATCGAGCACCTTAAAAACAATTTGCGATGAAATATTATAAGGAAAATTTCCAATTACAAGTAATTCTGATTGAAAAAATTCTCTAAAATCTAAATCCAAAAAACTCTTTTCCAAGAGACGATTTTCTAATTTAGGGTAATTTTTTTGTAGGTAAAGTATCGATTCATGATCAATTTCAGCAGCCCAAATCTTCCTATCAGGTGCATTTAATAAATAATTAGTAAGAACACCCATACCAGGACCCACTTCTAAAATATCTTCAAGCTTAGAATAACTTAATAAGCCATCAACAATATTAAAGGCAATATTTTTATCATTTAAAAAGTGCTGACCTAAATTTTTCTTTGCTTTTACTAATTCCGACATGTTACAAAGAGAAGGATTTTGAAGCAGTAATTTAATATCCACCTAAATTTTATTCCTTCATTCCTTAAAAATAAAAAATGCAGACATTGCTGTATATAAATATTCAAGAGGTTTAATTTTATTTCTTTTAATTTGACACATCAATCTAATAAATATGAAAACATTACAAAAGTTTATCCTTGTATTTGCCTTGATTTTATTCAGTGGCATCATGAACTTAAATGCTCAAACAGTTTATGTAACTGAAAAAGGCAAAAAGTATCATGCAAAAAATTGTGACCTAGTGAAAACTGGCAAAAAAGGAATGGAACTTGCTGCTGCAAAAAAAGGAGGTTTTGGACCATGCGGACATTGTAAAATTGAAGCAACAGAAGACAAAAAAGCTGAAGCTAAGACAGAAAAACCAGCAAAAGCTAAAGCTAAAAAGAAGTAATTCAAACGCTTAAAAAAAATGGACCACAATTGTGGTCCATTTTTTTTTGTCCATTTTACGACAGTAATAATGATTGATTCAGGTTTTTAAAACTGTATTTTTGCAAAAATTAATTAATTATGGAATTCAAATTAATAAAATCACCATCTGCTCAAGTTAGCAGCTTATATTCAATCAATGAAAATTCTGATTTAGCTTCAATTGGTCTAAGCAAAGAAGAGATTACCTATTTAAAAAAGAGATTTAGTAAAAAAGAATATTTTACTCATTTTAACAGATTAAATAAGTCAGATTTTTTTCAATTCGAAGAAGGCCTTAAAGAACCTGGTAGCTATTCCTTTTATGAATCATTAAGAGGAATAGGCAACAAAATCAATAATTTACTTAATGCCAATAAACTTGAAAAAGTTCAAATATTAGGTTTCGATAAAAATTCTTGTTTAGCTTTAGCAGAAGGAATTGCCCTATCAAATTATGAGTTTTTGAAATACAAAACTTGTGAAAAAGAAGGAAATACATTAAAAGAGATTGGTGTTCAAAATAAAGAATTAAAAGATTCTGATTTAGCTGAACTTCAATCGGTTTGTGAAGCAGTATTTATTGCAAGAGATTTAGTTAATGAACCTCAATCGTATTTAGATGCACCGAAATTAGCTTCTGAAATCAGGAAGATGGGAAAAAATGCTGGTTTCAAAGTTGAGGTTTTAAATAAATCACAGATTGAAGCACTAAAAATGGGTGGTTTATTAGCTGTTAATATGGGTAGTCAAACTCCCCCAACTTTTAGCATTATGGAATACAAACCAGCCAAAGCTAGAAATAAAAAACCAATAGTTTTGGTAGGAAAAGGTGTTGTTTATGATACAGGAGGTTTGAGTTTAAAACCAACACCAAACAGCATGGATACTATGAAATGTGACATGGCTGGCGCAGCTGCTGTATCATGTGCTATGTATGCAATTGCAAAAGCAGAGTTAAATGTACATGTAATTGCTTTGGTACCTGCAACAGATAACCGTCCTGGAGAAAATGCATACACACCTGGTGATGTCATAAAAATGTATGATGGTCAAACTGTTGAAGTATTAAATACAGATGCAGAAGGTAGAATGTTATTGGCTGATGCATTGGCTTATGCTAAAAAATACAAACCAGAATTAGTGATGGATTTTGCAACATTAACAGGTGCTGCTGCAGCCGCAATTGGTTCATTTGGAATTGTTTGCATGGGAACGGCATCTGAGGAAACAAAATCAAAACTAAAAATTGCTGGAAATAATGTTCATGAAAGATTAGTTGAGTTTCCTTTCTGGGATGATTATGCCAAATTAATTAAAAGCGATATAGCTGATATGAAGAATATTGGTGGACCTGTTGGAGGTGCAATTACAGCCGGTAAATTCCTTGAAAAATTCACTGATTATCCTTGGATGCACTTTGATATTGCAGGTCCAGCGTTTTTAGGTTCTAACGATAGTTACAGAGGCAAAAATGGCACAGGAGTAGGTGTTAGATTAATTTTTGATTTTATTAAAAACTACAACCCGGAGAGCAAATAATATGAGCAAATTACCCATTATAGGTATAAGCATTGGTGATATTAATAGTGTGGCTGTAGAGGTTGTAATAAAATCTTTGGTAGACCATAGACTAAATGATTACTGCATACCAGTTGTTTATGGCTCTTCAAAAGTGATTAGCTTTTGGAGAAAAAACTTAAATCTACCTGATTTTCAACTGAACATCGTTAAATCTATCGACCAAATTAATGCGAGAAAAAGTAATATCATTAATGTTTGGGAGGAAGATGTTGAAATTAAACCTGGAGAAGCAACTGAATTAGCTGGGAAATATGCATTTAAAGCCCTAGAAGCTGCCACAAACGATATAGTTGAAGGAAAAATTCATGCCTTAGTTACTGCTCCTTTAAACAAAAATACTGTTAATACTGCCAATTTAAGATTTACAGGACATACAGAATACCTTGCAGAAAGAGCCGGAGCTGAAAGTTTAATGATTTTGGCTAGCCCTGATATTAGAGTTGCTTTGGTAACAGGACATATTCCTATTGGAGAAATTGCACAAAAACTAAGTAAAGAACTGATTATTAATAAAATAAAACTCTTTAATAGCAGTTTAAAAAATGATTTTGGAATAAACAGTCCAAGAATTGCCGTTTTAGGATTAAATCCACATGCTGGCGATAATGGTTTACTTGGAAAGGAAGAATTAGAGATAATAATTCCAGCCGTAGACCAAGCACAAAAAGAAATTGATGGAATTGTTTTTGGTCCATATCCAGCAGATGGCTTTTTTGGTTCTGGCCAATTTAACAAATTTGATGGCGTATTAGCAATGTACCACGACCAAGGTTTAATTCCATTTAAATCAATGGCATTTATGGATGGAGTGAATATAACAGCAGGATTACCTTTTGTAAGAACATCACCCGACCATGGCACAGCCTATTCAATTGCAGGAAAGAATATTGCAAATGAGGAATCATTTAGGAATGCTTTATATGCTGCATTAGATATTTTGGGGAAACGAAATTTTTCTAAAGAGATAAATTCGAATCCACTACCATTGACACCCATGAAAAGGGAAAGGTTTAGAATTGACTTTTAATCTGTCTAAAAAAACAGAAAAAAAGCTCAAAAAAGTGGGAAAACAAGGCTAAAAAACATCTTAGTAACTGAAAATCAGAATAAAACAAAAAAAACTAAATTTTTAGTACAAAGTCGTATTTTTGTCGGCTCGAAAAATGGGATTGAAGACTAATACATATTTAATTGAATTCAATAAGTTACAACATGGCTTAAATGAATATGAATTTGATATAAATGATGAATTTTTATCAGATTTTGAATTTTCGCCTGTTAAATCTGGAGAAGTTAAAGCAGAAGTAGCGGTAACAAAATCAGAAAATGTATTAGAATTTGAAGTTCATTTAGAGGGAAATGTGTTAGTTCCATGCGACACCTGTTTAACAGAAATTAATTTACCAGTTGATGAGTATTTTGATTTTTTGATAAAAATGAGTGAAGAAAATAATTTCGATGACCCTGAAATTATTTATTTGAATCGCAATGAAATTAGCTATGATTTGAAGCAATTTCTATATGAAAGCGTATTATTGTCGCTTCCAAACGTTAAAAATTGCGATGGATTTGAAGAACCTAAACCATGTGACCAAACAGTTTTGAATAGAATTCAAAGCCAAGTAGATGATAATGAGGGCGATTCTGAAGATCCAAGATGGGAAAAATTAAAAGATATATTAAAATAACTAATAAATAGGAGAACTATAAAATGCCACATCCAAAACGAAAAATCTCAAATTCACGTCGTGACAAACGCAGAACACATTACAAAGGAGCTGCTCCTACATTAACCACAGACGTAACATCTGGTGAAATACATTTACGTCACCGTGTTACAGCAAATGGTTACTATAAAGGAAAACTTGCATTTCCTGAAATGAACAAAGATATTTAATCATTCTCCACCTTCAACCCTGAGGTAAATGAAGATTGGTTTTGATGTCATGGGTGGCGATTTCGCCCCCAAGGAAGCGATTGCGGGAGCAATTCTTGCCCACAAAGAATTGGGAGATTCTGTAAAAATTGTTTTAATAGGTGATCAGGAACAAATTCTGCATCACTTAGAAAACGATGGAGTAAGCCCAGATATGTTTGAAGTTGTTCATACAACCGAAGTAATTGGAATGGGTGAACATCCTACAAAAGCAATCTCACAAAAAAAGAACTCAAGTATTGCAGTTGGATTTAGACTTCTAGCTACAAAAAATCTTGATGCTTTTGTAAGTGCTGGAAACACAGGTGCTATGTTAGTAGGTTCTATGTTTTCGGTTAAACCTATAGAAGGTGTAATTCGTCCAAGTATTACAGCTACTGTGCCAAAACTAAACGGGAAATTTGGTTTAATTTTGGATGTTGGAGCAAATGCAGATTGTAAACCCGACGTATTGTTTCAATTCGGTATCCTTGGTTCATTAATGATGAAACATGTATATGGAGTTGATGACCCTAAAGTTGGATTATTAAGTATTGGTGAAGAGAAAGAAAAAGGAAACTTAATTACAACTGCTGCACATCACATGATGGAAGAAACTACTGCATTTCACTTTATTGGAAATGTAGAAGGTAGAGACTTTTTAAATGATAAAGCTGATGTTATTGTATGCGAAGGATTTACAGGTAATGTTGTCCTTAAAGCTTTTGAATCAATGTTTTACGTATTGAAGAAAAGAGGTATACAAGACGAGTTTATTGAAAGATTCAACTACGAGAATTATGGAGGAACTCCAATTCTTGGCGTAAATGCTCCAGTAATTATTGGACATGGAATTTCAAATGCAAAAGCTTTTAAAAATATGATTTTTACAGCTAAGAATGTTGTTGATTCAGACTTAGTAAATATAATTAGAACTTCATTAAAAGATGTAGTTCTACCTATCTAAAAATGAACAAAATTACCGCCGCAATTACTGCAGTTAATGGATACGTTCCACCAACAGTTTTAAGTAACAAAGATTTAGAGAAATTGGTTGATACCAACGACGAGTGGATAATGACTAGAACTGGTATCAAAGAAAGAAGAATCTTAACCGAACCAGGATTAGCTACATCTGATATGGCTGTAGAAGCGGTAAATGGCTTATTGAAGAAACGTGGAATTGGAGCAGAAGAAATTGATTTAATCATATTTGCTACTGTTACAAGTGATATGATTTTTCCTTCTGCTGCTTGTATTCTAGCTGACAAAATTGGAGCAAAAAATGCTTTTGGTTACGACCTTGCAGCAGCTTGCTCTGGTTTTCTGTTTTCTATTGAAACTGCTTCAAATTTTATTTGTGCTGGTAAATACAAAAAAGTATTGGTAGTTGGTGGAGATAAAATGTCTTCAATTATTGATTATACAGATAGAAATACCTGTATAATTTTTGGTGATGGATGCGGTGCGGTTTTATTAGAGCCTAATTATGAAGGTTTAGGTGTGATTGATTCTGTTTTGAAAATTGATGGAAGTGGAAGACATTTTTTACATCAAAAAGCAGGCGGTTCATTAAAACCACCAACTCACGAAACTATTGATGCTAAAGAACATTTTGTTTATCAAGATGGTAAAACAGTATTCAAATTTGCTGTAACTGGAATGGCAGATGTTTCGGCACAAATAATGGAAAGAAACAATCTAAGTTCAGAAGATATAGCTTGGTTGGTGCCACATCAAGCAAATTTGCGTATCATTGATGCAACAGCAGAAAGAATGGGATTGGGTAAAGAAAAAGTGATGATTAATATTGATCATTTTGGAAATACTACAAACGGAACATTGCCATTGTGTTTATGGGAATGGGAAAATAAATTAAAAAAAGGCGACAACTTAGTACTTGCAGCTTTTGGGGGGGGATTTACTTGGGGAGCGATTTATTTAAAATGGGCTTATGATGGAATATAATTGCTAAAAATTAACTAAAAGCAATTTCATTTCATTTTTTTTATATTTTTGACTTTCTTAATCATTCATTTATGGAATTAAAAGAAATCAAGGAACTGATACGATTAGTTTCTGATGCAGGAGTATCTGAGGTTGAAGTTGAACGTGGAGATTTTAAAATTTCCATCAAAAAAACTGACGACAAAGTAACCTATGTTCAAAGTGCACCAGCAATAGCACATCCAATTTATCATGAAGCACCAAGAACTGCGCATGCAGTTTCAGAGGTACATACTGAAAGAATGGAAGCTCCGGCTGCAAAAGCTGAAAGTCTAAGCGGAAATTATATCACTATAAAATCTCCGATGATTGGTACATACTACAAATCACCATCACCAGACAAACCTCAGTTTATTCAAATTGGTGATGAAATAAAACCAGGTCAAGTTTTATGTATCGTTGAAGCAATGAAACTTTTTAATGAAATCGAATCTGAAATCTCAGGTAGAATCGTTAAAATTTTAGTTGAAAACTCTTCACCTGTTGAATACGATCAACCACTATTCTTAGTTGAGCCTATTTAGTTCAAGATATTGAGCAATAAGGTTTTAAGGATAACTAAACAAAAACAACATGTTTAAAAAAATACTGATTGCTAATCGTGGTGAGATAGCTTTACGTGTAATACGTACAGCTAGAGAAATGGGAATTAAAACCGTTGCTGTTTACTCAACCGCAGATAGAGACAGCCTTCATGTAAGATTTGCTGATGAAGCGGTTTGCATTGGACCGCCTCCTTCACCACAATCTTATTTGAATATGGCAAATATTATTGCAGCTGCAGAAATTACAAATGCAGATGCAATTCACCCAGGTTATGGATTTCTTTCTGAAAACGCTAAGTTTTCTCAAGTATGCCGTGATCATGGTATTAAATTTATTGGCGCTTCACCTGAGATGATTAACTCAATGGGTGATAAAGCTAGTGCAAAAGATACCATGAAAAAAGCAGGAGTACCTGTAATTCCAGGTTCTGAGGGTTTACTTTCGAGCGCTGAAGAAGGTATCGAATTAGCTCAAACAATTGGCTATCCTGTTATTATCAAAGCAACTGCTGGTGGCGGTGGTCGTGGTATGAGAATCATCTGGAAAGATGAAGAATTCGAAAAAAATTGGGATAGTGCAAAACAAGAAGCTGCTGCTGCTTTTGGAAACGATGGAATCTACATGGAAAAATATGTGGAAGAACCTCGCCATATTGAAATCCAATTAGCTGGCGACCAATACGGAAAAGTTTGTCATTTAAGTGAAAGAGATTGTTCAATTCAACGCAGACATCAAAAGCTGGTTGAGGAAAGTCCTTCTCCTTTTATAACAGATGAACTTCGAGAAAAAATGGGCGCTGCTGCAATTGCTGGAGCCTCTGCTATTGGCTATGAAGGTTTAGGAACTATCGAATTCTTAGTAGATAAACACAGAAACTTCTACTTCATGGAAATGAATACGCGTATTCAGGTAGAACATCCGGTAACAGAAGAAGTTATTAATTTTGACCTTGTTAAAGAACAAATTTTAATTGCTGCTGGAGTTCCTATTAGTGGAAGAAATTACTATCCAACTCGTCATGCAATTGAAGTGAGAATCAATGCTGAAGATCCTTATAATAATTTCAGACCTACTCCTGGTAAAATTGAGTATTTACACAAACCAGGTGGACATGGAGTGAGAGTTGATACTCATATTTATGCTGGATATACAATTCCATCAAATTATGATTCAATGATTGCTAAAATGATTGTTACTGCTCAAACTAGAGAAGAAGCAATTATTAAAATGGAAAGAGCTTTAGGTGAGTTCATCATCGAAGGTCCGGGACTTAAAACTACCATTCCTCTTCAAATAAAATTAATGCAAAATGAAGACTTCAAAAAAGGAAACTTCACCACCGCATTTATGAATACATTTGACATCAATAAATAATTAAAAAAAGGCTGATTCTTCTTGAATTGGCCTTTTTTATTTGAAAATATATGGAATTACTTCCTCTATTAATTCTTCATCCACCTGTAACTGGTTATTATGCCAGTTCAAAGGGCTACAACTATTGGACTTGGTTCTTTATTGGTTTATTCTTACCAATAATCTCAAATATTATACTTTATTTTTTAAAAGCTAAACCAGTAGAATTAGGTGAAATCATTTTACATGAGCACGAAGACAATGTGCTTTTTAGTAAAGATGGATTTTCAACAAACCAAAAAATTAATGGACATCGCATTCATTAAAGAATAAGTTATAAGCCATTTTAAAATTGAGAATATTTATAACATTAAGCTTCATTTTATTTCAATTAGTTTCTAATGGTCAGGCTAAGCTTGAATCAAAAAAACTAATTAGCCTTAGACAAATTCCTTACTGGAAAAACATTTCAAAAAACGATACCCTCTTAGACACTTACCTTGACAGTTTAAATTTCTATTTTATTAAATATAGAAGTGACTCCTTATTAATCAATGGTTTTACCATTGAGCCCAAATTCGGAATTAAATCTCCTACAGTTATTTTAAATCGTGGTGGAAATAGAGATTTTGGGGCATGGACAGTTGGTTCATTAATTGAATGGGGCTCTCCAATTGCAAGAGCGGGATATATAATAATTGCAAGCCAATATAGGGGAAATTCAGGCAGCATGGGCAAAGATGAATTTGGTGGAGATGACGTAAATGACGTACTAAACCTTATTCCAATTATTAAAGAAATACCACAATCTGATACATCAAGAATTGGAATGTATGGTTGGTCGAGAGGTGGCATAATGAATTACATTGTATTAACTAAGACAGACAAAATAAAAACTGCAATTATTGGCGGTGCTCCAACAGACTTAATAAAGGAACTTGAACGAAGGCCAGAAATGGAAAAAGTTTATGAAGAGCTAATTCCAAATTACACAACGAATAAAGTAATTGAATTAGAAAAACGCTCGGCAATGTTTTGGACTGATAAACTATGCAAAACGAGTACATATCTTATTTTACATGGTAAAAACGACCTTCGGGTTGATTATTCACAGGCTATTGATATTGAAAAAAAACTTAGGGCAAATAATTTAAAAACATCTATCAAAATTTTTGATGGTGATGACCATGTTTTAAGCCAAAATAAAATAGAGAAAAACCGAGTTGTCTTAGAGTGGCTAAAACAAAACTTATAATTATTAGAGAATCCAAAACGGACTAAAAACAAATTGGCAGTCCAATGCAACGCAGATAAATTTATAGTTGATGGAAATTTGGCTAATCGCAATCATATTTGCGCTAATAGGTACCAGCTTCTTTCAGCTATCAACCAATTTATATTCTAGTATGCAGCCTAATTTTGGACAGAAAGCTTTTTGTAATAAACTTTTTTGTCGGAATAAATTAATAAAATATAATTACCATTAGCCAAAACTGAAACGTCAATTTTAGGCTCCTTTTCTGGTAATTCTCGTTTATAAACAATATTCCCCATTGAATTTAAAAGCATTAAACTATCGATTTCTAGAGGTGTTTTTATATGCAATTGATGAATGGCAGGATTAGGAAATATTTTAATTTGAGTGCTTTCCATTAAATCATCAATACCATTTAATATCAAAGGATATAAAAAATTAAACCCTGCTGAAAATTCTCTTTTCCAAAACCATTCACTATGCGCACCATCAGCTTTTACTATTAAAAAACGTGCACTTGAATCTAAACCTTTTGCTATTAATAAAGAGTCCATTCTTTTCATATCAGGAACCATATTTTTACTTTCGTTTGCCCCAGATACATTATATACCTTTAATCCTTTGTTTATAGAAGCATTTTTCACATAAGAAAAAAGAGAATCACTAAACCAAAATGCTGGCGAAAAAATCCCTAGTTTACCATATACATTAGGGTATTTAGCTACAGTATACATCGAAATTACTGCACCCATTGAACTTCCAGCAATTCCAGTATTCACGAATTCAGGTTTAGTTCTATACAATGAATCTATATAAGGTTTTAAAGTTAAAGTAATAAAATCTGCATATTCGTCGCCCTCTCCCCCACCGTACTGTGGATTTACATAAGGCGAATATTCATTAATCCTTTTTGAACCTCCATTATCAACTGCCACAACAATTGCTGTTGACAATCCTATTTTTTCTCTATCAGTTAAGGTTTCATCAACACCCCATTCACCGGCAAACGCAGTTAAATTATCAAAAACATTTTGACCATCGTGCATATACAAAACAGGATAGGTTTTTGTTGAAGTTTGATAATCGCTCGGAAGATAAATCCATATCTTACGTTTACGATTTAATTGAGGCATAAAAAATGTATCTGATATAATTCTAACATTTTTATTCGCAGTAGAACTTGGTCCTCCACCTTGTTTTAAGTCTTCCCATCCAGCTATATTACAATTTAAAACACCATTTGTTGAATAGTTAAAATTACGATTAGGAATATAGGCACCACTTGCAGAACCTTCAACAGTTTCCCAAGAACCTCTTGTAAACTTAAACTGAGCTGAGCCACTTGCAGCAGGAAGTGTAATTTGTGGAACTCCTGCAATTTCTTTTAAAATGAAAGCTGAATCATTTGCCTTCCAGTTATTGAAAGAACCAGCAGCAAATATTGTTGAACCAACAGGTGTATTACTAGGCAATGAATTTACTTTTATTGTAAATTGTGCATTCAAACAAAACGGAAACAAAAAAGTGATTAGAAGAAATTTTCTCATAAGCAAAACTAATTGATACTTGATACATTTGTACAATGTTTACTAAAACGATAATTTTTCTTACAATATTATTAATGCCTTTAATTCAGATTGAATTAAAAAATAATAAAGGAGAAAAAACTAGGATAAAAAACTTTGAAAACTATGAAGCAACAGTTTTATGGTTTATATCGCCAGAATGTCCTTTATGTCAGAATTATACATTAACTATAAAAAAATTACAAGAGAAGTTTGGGCAAAAAGTTCGATTTATTGCTATTGTAAGTGGAAAGGACTTTAGCATTAAGGACCTCGAAAACTTTAAAAGGGAATATAAAATGAATATTGAAGTCCTTTTTGATGAAGAAAAAAAATTAGTAAAACATTTGGGTGCAAGTATTACACCTGAAGTTTTTGTGTATGACAAAAAAAGTAAATTAGTTTATAGTGGCAGAATTGACAATTGGGCATATGCACCGGGTAAAACACGCACAGTAATTACAAAACATGAACTATCAGATGTGCTTCAAAAATTAAATGATGGAAAGATTGTACCATTTCATAAAACCCAAGCAGTAGGATGTTTCATAGAATAATACCATTTATAATTGCCTTATTAGGATTTATATCTTGCCATGAAACAAAAAATGAAAATCCTGATTTTGCCAAGGATATAGCACCTATTATACGAAAAAACTGTAGTAAATGTCATGTTGATGGTGGTGCAGGCCCGTTTAATCTGGTAAATTATGAAGATGTAGCAAGTAAAGGAAAACTAATTGCATACGTTACCGAAAACAAAATAATGCCACCATGGCCAGCTGATCCAGAGTACACACATTTTGCTGGTGAAACAGTTTTAAGTAACGAAGAAATTTCTTTAATTAAAAAATGGGTAGAACAAGGCCTTATTCCTGGAGATACAGCAAATCTTGAACCTTATAAAAAACCAGAAAACAAATTGGATTTAGGTAAAGCTGGAATGACTGTTTATCTACCAAAGCCGTTTTTAATTCCTGGAGATAATACTGATAGATTTTATGTGGTGAAATTCCCTATTGAATTACCTTATGATACCTTTATCAGAGCTGTTGAATTTGTTCCGCATAAAAAGAAACTGGTTCATCATATGAATGCTCATTTGATAAATTATGAGGATGGAAAAAAGTCGAATCTACATAAAGGTCCTTATTGGATTAATCAAGATCAAAGTGAAAGTGTGAGGATTCATAAAGACTTAGATTTATTAAATGATGATGGTAGTTACCCCGAAATGACACCTTCAGTAAGTAATTATTTACCGGGTTCACAATTTAGCTTTTACCCACATGGCATAGGTGGATTTAGAATCAAGAAAAAATCGGCTTTGTATTTAAACGATATTCATTTTGGTCCATCAGCAAAAGAAGAATTTGACTCTTCTTATTTTAAACTTTATTTTGGAAAAGGACCAGCAGAAAGACCTGTTTCAGAATTTCAGATAGGAACATTGGGATTAAGTCCTGTTGTACCTCAATTAATTATACCTGCTAATGAAAAGAAAACATTTCATATCAAATTTACTGTACCTCAAGATATTTCATTATTAAGTATTGTTCCTCATATGCATTTAATAGGTAAGAAGTTTCTAGCTTATGCAATCAAACCAAGTGGAGATACAATAAGGCTAATTAGAATTAATAATTGGGATTTTAGGTGGCAGTATTTTTATCAACCTAAAAAAATGCTATTTGTACCTAGAGGTAGCGTGATTTATGTAGTAGGAGATTATGACAATACTACAGACAATCCAAATAATCCATTTGATCCACCAAGAGAAATATCAGAGAAAAATGGAAGTATGAAAACTACTGATGAAATGTTTCAATTAATTTTAACCTATGTTCCTTATCAAAAAGGAGATGAAGAAAAGAGTCTTGAATAAAAAAAGCTGCATGTTATTGCAGCTTTTTTTTTAATGACAAAAATTATTAACAATATTCATTGAAAGCAGCTTGTAAATGATCTGAAATCATTTGAGCACTGCGTCCTTCAATCATGTGTCTTTCAACAAAATGAACCAATTCACCATCTTTAAACAAAGCAATAGAAGGTGAAGAAGGAGGATAAGGAAGAGTAAATTCACGTGCTTTTGCAACTGCATCAACTTCTTGACCAGCAAAAACAGTTAACAACTCAGTAGGTTTTTTATCTGATTTACCAACTGCATCTATAACACCTGGGCGACAAGTACCAGCAGCACAGCCACAAACAGAATTAAAAACCAATAATTGAGTACCAGCCTTTTTACTTAAAGCCTCTTCTACTTGAGAAGCGTTTAACAAAGATGTGAAGCCAACATTTTCTAATTGTTGTTTCATCGGAGTAACTAACATTTCAGGATATGCCATAATTGAAATTATTATATGATTAAAATAGTGAATACAAAGAATGAAAAACTAGATGAACTCTTCAAGCATCAGGCCAAAAAAAATTGCCTGAAACATTGTCAGACCTAAAATTTTACAAATGGATTTTAAAAATACTCAAGTTTATTTTTATAATCAATTGAATACACATAATTTTGAAGTAATTTAATAAAATAAACATGTCAGAAGCAAAAACACAACTGCCTTACAAAGTAAAGGACATTACACTATCGGAATGGGGTCGTAAAGAACTTCGTTTAGCAGAAGCAGAAATGCCGGGTTTAATGGCTATTCGTAAAGAATACGGACCTGCACAACCACTTAAAGGTGCTCGTATTGCAGGATGTCTTCATATGACAATTCAAACAGGTGTTTTAATTGAAACATTAAAACATTTAGGAGCTGAGGTGACTTGGAGTTCATGTAATATTTTTTCTACCCAAGACCACGCTGCTGCTGCAATTGCTGCTGCAGGAATTCCTGTATATGCTTGGAAAGGTCAAAATGAAGAAGAATTTGATTGGTGTATTGAACAAACATTATTTGCATTTGAAGGTGGCCAACCTTTGAATATGATTTTAGATGATGGTGGTGATTTAACCAATATGGTTTTAGATCGTTATCCTGAATTAGTTGGTGAAATCAAAGGATTATCTGAAGAAACAACTACAGGTGTTCACCGTTTATATGAGCGCATGAAAAAAGGTACTTTACCTCTTCCTGCTATCAATGTAAATGACTCAGTAACTAAATCAAAATTCGATAACAAATATGGTTGTAAAGAATCTTTGGTTGATGCAATTCGTCGTGCTACAGATATTATGATGGCAGGTAAAGTTGCTGTTGTTGCTGGTTACGGTGATGTGGGTAAAGGTTCTGCTGAATCATTACGTGGTGCTGGTGCTCGTGTATTAGTTACAGAAATCGATCCAATTTGTGCACTTCAAGCTGCTATGGATGGTTTTGAAGTAGTAACTATGGAAGATGCTTGTTCTAGAGCAAACATATTTGTAACTGCTACAGGAAATGTGAAAATCATTACTGACCGTCATTTCAAAGCAATGCGCGATAAATCTATCGTTTGTAATATTGGTCACTTTGATAATGAAATCGATATGGCTTGGATGAACAATACTTATGGTTCAACTAAGTTCACAGTTAAACCTCAAGTAGATGTTTACAATGTTGATGGAAATGAAATCATTGTTTTAGCTGAAGGTCGTTTAGTTAACTTAGGTTGTGCTATGGGTCACCCAAGTTTTGTAATGAGTAATTCATTCTCAAACCAAACTTTAGCTCAAATTGAATTATGGACAAACACATCTGCTTATGAAAATAAAGTATATGTTTTACCTAAGCATTTAGACGAAAAAGTTGCTGCATTACATTTAGATCATATTGGTGCAAAATTGACTATTTTGGATACAGAGCAAGCTGATTATATCGGAGTTAAAGCTCAAGGTCCTTTCAAATCTGATATGTACCGTTACTAGTACTTGACGATTTCTTAATAATTTAAAGCCGACTTGTTAATTCAAGTCGGCTTTTCTATTTTTATAAAATGAAAAAATCAATCTTTCTAGGTTTAGGTATAGCAAGTTCATTAATTTTCTCATCGTGCTGTGATGAAAGAACACTTTATTGCAGTCCTGGTGATGAAGTAATAAAAAGTAGCTTACCTTATGTTGCTGGTCAAACATTAATATATCAATCAGAAACTGGTAAAAAGATTTATGTTGAATTGAATACAAAAGCCGGGAGCAAAGGTTATTCATATGAAACATCATGTAAAATCATGAAAAATGACAATGATGCTTGTGAACCTTCAGTATCTATTGCAGGAAAAGTAATTGATAGTTCTAATGTTTTTGGTGTTTACGACAGAATGTTTTTAGCAACACTCACCAAACGCCAATATGCAGAAGATAAAGAATTCTTTTCTTTTTCAGCTTTTGGGAATCACTCTAGCATTTGGTTTACTGACAATTTGAGTGAAAACAAAACTGCCAGCATTGATACTAAATTTTTCGTGCTTGAATCTGATTTTAAAACTCCTTATAAGCAATATCCACAAGTGATTACTTATTCATCAGAAGAGTTAAAAAAGAGAGAAAAAAATGTATTTGATACAAATGGTAAGTTGATTGCCTTTATCTCACCAAACGATGCTGAATGGTTTTATTTGGTTGAATAATACTTATATTATACTATCATTTAAAAACAAAAAAGGGAATTGATTTAGAGTCAATTCCCTTTTTTGTTTTTATAAACTAGTTAAGGCCAAATGAAAACCAATTTTACTTAACGCAGATTTTTATAGCAATTGTTTTTAAAACATTGCA
Source organism: Bacteroidia bacterium (assembly GCA_051861545.1). Classification (GTDB taxonomy): domain Bacteria; phylum Bacteroidota; class Bacteroidia; order UKL13-3; family UKL13-3; genus CAISCU01. Next base: position 35,023 of record JBIMKP010000009.1, read on the forward strand.
TTTAAATTATTAAAACACGGTCTAGTTGTTTGATAATATGTCCTGATAAAGATTTTCAGCAGGCCCTAGTTATCAAAAGGTTTCTCCTGCTCTGAACTAACAAATAAATGATTGTTGTATAAAACATATCCCAATCTTTCTCTTAAATCATCAGGATTAAACGGTTTGAAGATATAATCATTCATACCAACTTCGTACACCTTTTGGCGGAATTGCATTTCATTTTCGGCCGTAATGGCAATAATTGGAATACGACGTTTTCTTTCATCAGGCAATTTACGAATTAACCTTGTTGCCTCAATTCCATCCATTTCTGGCATGTGAATATCCATCAAAACAGCATCAAAAGTTTCGGCACTTACTTTTGCATAAGCTTCCTTTCCATTCATTACTACATCAGTAACAACACCCCATTTATGTAAAAACTGACGAATAACAAGTATGTTCATCATATTGTCTTCAGCAATAAGAATTCTTTTTCCTTTAATAGAATTTTCGAAAGAAGCAGTTCTTGAACTCTTACCTATAGCCGCATTTCGGCTAACTTCAAAATTTATTGAGAAATAAAAAGTAGACCCAACACCAGGTTCAGAGCTTAATTGGAGTTTACTATTTAAGTTTTCAAGAATTCTTTTACAGATGGATAAACCTAAACCAGAACCTCCGAATTTTCTTGTAATAGTTCCATCTGCTTGAGTAAATGATTCAAAAATTTGCGTTTGTTTTTGTGATGAAATACCAATTCCAGTATCACTCACTTTCACATGAATTAAAGCATGATTTACTGTGCTTAACTGCATACTTAAATCAACTTTCACATAACCCTTTTCAGTAAATTTAAGAGCATTACTTACTAAGTTAATAAGAAGTTGGTTGATTCTTAAAGGATCACCTTTTAAAACTGCAGGAATTTTTTCATCATAATTCACCAATAACTCTACTCCTTTTTCTGTGGCTTTAATAGAAAACAAATCACGAATATCGAGTACTATACTTTTAAGGTTAAATTCAATATTCTCGAACTGCATTTTACCAGCTTCCATTTTGCTGAAATCGAGGATATTGTTTACAAGCGACAATAAGTTATCTGATGAAATTTTAAGTATATTAAGATTTTCTATTTGATCATGATTTGGGAAATTTTGATTTAGAAGATTTGTTGCACCAATAATCGCATTTAATGGCGTTCTAATCTCGTGTGAGATAGTAGAAATAAACTGGGACTTAACTTTAGCAGCTTCTTCGGCAGCCTCTTTTGCTTGAAGAATTTCAATATTTTTTACTTGAAGAATTTTGTTTTGAATTTCAATTTTCTTTTGCTTTTGATTTAATTGGGTGTTGTTCTTTTTAATTTTCACCACGTAAAACCACATCAAAATCATTAAAACAGAAAATAAGGCTAAAACAAACCAAATAAAAATTCGTCGGACTCTCGTTCTTTCTGTTTGAATCAACACTTCAGATTCATCTTTTTCTTGCTTTAAGGTTATGTATTCATCTTTAAGCTTATCAATGGTGTTAGGACCATTTATACGGTACAAAGTATCCTTCAATGAATTATTTAGTTTTTCATATTTAAGAGCTAAAGCATAATCTTTATTTGCAGCATAAACGTCAGCTAAACCAACGTAGGATTCTTGTAAATAAGTCAGATATGATCCTCTTTTTGCTAAAATCTCTCCTTTTTTATAATAGAATTCAGCTGAATCATATAACTTCATTCCATAAAAGCAAAATCCTAAATTATTATATGAATTTGATAAATCATCTAAACTTTCACTTTTCTTTTTAATTTCAACAGCCATTCTTAAAAACTGAAGAGCCTTTTTGTAATCTTTTAATAAAGTGTAAACCACACCTAAATTATTATAAGATAAACCTAAATTTTCAATGGAATTTATTTTTTTATCGTACTCATAAACTTCAAGAAAATATGGTAAAGCTTTAGAAATTTTTCCTGTTTCCTGATAAAGAATAGCGAGGTTATTAATTGCATTTATTCTAACATCTTCATTTGTTGAAACTAATTTATTAGCTAAATCTAATGACTTAGTAAAATAAACTTCTGCTAAATAAAAACGTTTTTGTTCTTTGTAAATTAATCCGATATTGTTGTAACAGTCAGCTATACCATCTAAGTCATTTTGTTTATCAAAGATAAATAGTGCATTAAAATAGCTTTTTATTGCTTCATTGAATCTACCTTGACGTTCTTGTGCAATACCCAATAAAACATAAGAACGAGCTAATTCTTGGTCTCTATTATACTTTTTTAAAATTGGAATATTTTCTTCAAGTTCTTTTGTTGTTATATAGTAATCTTGATTCTCGAAAACTATAAAAACTTTTGCAACCTTAGCTCTCGCCTTTAATTCTTCATTATTAAGTTTTTCAGCTAAATCTAAAGTTTGTTGAACATATTCAGATGAATTTGGCAAACCATTACCTGCATGATGCCAAGAAAGCAAAACCATACCTTCAAGTCGTTGCTCTTCTGTTTCAGCATTTTTAATTGTAAGCTGTAAACTATCTATATTAAGTTCTGATGCATTTATGTTTGAAATAAAAATCAAAACAAAAACACAGCAAAGCATACAAAACCTTAAGAATTGATTTGCAATAGGTACTTTTGTATAAATAATTACTTTTTTCACTTTTAAAGAATGGCGAATTTAAGCGTAAACATAAACAAAATTGCACTTATCAGAAACTCAAGAGGAGGAAATAATCCTGATATTATTCGAGCGGCAGTTTTAATTCAACAATCAGGGGCAGATGGAATTACTGTTCACCCTCGTCCAGATGAACGACATATTCGTTATAATGACATTCCAAAACTAATGGAAATAACTCATAATGAACTAAATATAGAGGGAAATCCTAAAGAGGATAAGTTCATTAAAATGGTACTTGAAAACAAACCAGCACAAGTTACTTTGGTACCCGACAACAATAATCAATTAACAAGTGACCATGGTTGGGATACAATAAAAAATAAAGATTTCTTAAAAGAGATGTCCGAATTATTTACAAATCACGGTATTCGATGCTCAATTTTTGTTGATCCTGATTTAAAAATGATAGAAGGAGCTAAAGAATGTGGAGCAAATAGAATTGAATTATATACTGAATCGTATGCCCATTTTTATTCATCAAATAAAGAATCGGCAATAGGAAAATATGTACTTGCTGCTAACTTGGCAAAAGAGCTTGGCTTAGGCGTAAATGCTGGACATGATTTGAATTTAGACAACCTTGCTTATTTCAAAAAATGTATCCCTTTTTTAGATGAAGTTTCAATTGGACATGCATTGGTTTGTGATGCATTATATTTAGGATTAGAAAACACAGTTTCGATGTATAAAAGAGCATTATTATAATACTATGAATAAAAAAATCATTCTACTTTTATTAGTTCTAATTGGAATTAATTTCAATCAAACAAAAGCGCAAAATAACATGAATCCTCACATTCAATTAAAAGGAGAATCAAGCATTAAAATTCTTCCTGATTTAGGTATCTTTTATATTCAAATTAGTGCTACTGCAAAAACTGAAACTGAATGTAATGAACGTTTAAATAAATTGAATGATGAGCTCATGAAAAGACTGAAAACAGAAGGATTTACAGCCGAGCAAATTAAACTTACCAATTATTCTATCTCTGCTGAATGGGATTATAGCGATGGTAAAAGCAAAAAAAACGGTTATAAATCATACCAAGATTTTAGAATAGAATTTAAATTGGATAAAAAGCGAATACTTTCTGTTTACAATAAACTTAGTGAAAACAAAAGTGAAAATGTGAGCATAAATTTTGGAACAGATTGTTCAGATGAATTAAAGAAAAAGACCAAAAATGAGTTAATAGTTTTAGCAATTAAAGATGCGACTCAAAAAGCACAGTTGATGGCTGAAACAACTGGAAACAAACTCGGAAATATGGAATTTATCAGGTATGGAATTGTATCAAATCAGACAAATTTCCCAATGCCAATGGAGACTAAAGTTGCATTTGCCGCTATGGGCGATTCGAATGAAGAAAGGGCTGAAAATTTCTCTATTAATGAAATTGAATTTTCAGAAGAAATTGAGATGTCGTTTATGATAGTTAAATAAAATTAGGCTCAATTTTCATACAAGTTAAGCAACATAGAGAAAGCCGGTGAATCTTTGATTCACCGGCTTTCTTTTTGTTGATACAATTCTATTATCTAATGATGGTCTCTTCTCTATCAGGACCCACTGAAATTACATTTACAGGAACTTCAATTTGAGATTGAACATAATCCATATAGTTTTTAAAAGTTTCGGGTAATTCGTTGTAGGTTTTAATTTTACTTAAATCACCTGTCCAACCTGGGAAGCTTCTATACAAAGGCTCTAATTGAACATCTTGCATGCTATAAGGAAGTTGAGAAGTTTCAGTCCCTGCAATCTTATATCTATCGCAAACCAAAACCTCTTCAAAACCGCTTAATACATCACTTTTGGTACAAATTAAATCGGTTACACCATTCAACATAATTGCATACTTTAAAGTTGGTAAATCTAACCAACCCGTGCGTCTCGGACGGCCAGTAGTTGCACCAAATTCATGTCCTAATTTGCGTAACATCTCACCAGTTTCATTTTCCTGTTCAGTAGGAAATGGACCGTTTCCAACACGTGTACAATAAGCTTTGAAAATTCCATAAACCTTTTGAATGTGTTGAGGTGAAATTCCTAATCCACTGCAAGCACCACCTGTAATTGTATTTGATGAAGTAACGAAAGGGTAAGAACCAAAATCAATATCTAATAAAGTACCTTGAGCACCTTCAGCTAATATTTTCTTACCACTTTTAATTAAATCATTTACATAATATTCACTATTAATAATTTTGAATTGTTTTAAGAACTCAACAGCCTCAAAAAAAGCAGGTTCATGATCAGCTAAATTGTATTCGAAATTTAGAGAATTCAATAACTCACAATGAATATTAGTTGCATTACGATATTTTGTAGCAAAACCATCAGTTAAAATATCACCAACTCTTAAACCACTTCTTCCAATTTTATCTTGATAAGTTGGAGAAATTCCTCTTAAAGTTGAACCTACTTTATGTTCACCTTTTTTTGCTTCAGAAGCTGCATCAACTAGGCGGTGAGTAGGAAGAATTAAATGAGCTTTTTGACTAATATAAAGGTTCTTTTTAATATCAACTCCTGTTGCAGAAGCCTTTTCAATTTCTTTCTTTAATTGAACTGGATCAATAACAACACCATTACCAATAATATTGGTGCAATGTTCATGAAATATACCAGAAGGGATTGTATTTAATACATATTTATTACCACCAAATTCAAGAGAATGACCAGCATTTGGCCCACCCTGAAAACGCGCTACAACATCGTATTGTGGGGTTAATACATCAACAATTTTTCCTTTTCCTTCGTCACCCCATTGAAGGCCCAATACTACATCTACCATATAAAAATTCTAATCTTGTTTTACTAATTTTTTGCAACTTAAACAATGATGATTTGCATCTACCTCTGGTTGCCCAAATAAATACAAAGAATGATTGGTAATTTTAAATTGCATGAGATCTCCCATAGTTGTTTTGATTTGTTGAATTCTTGGGTCACAAAACTCAAGAACTTCATTACAAACATTACAAATCATATGGTCGTGTTGCCTAAAACCATAAGCTCTTTCATACCTCGAAATATTTCTACCAAATTGGTGCTTAATAACCAATCCACAATCGAGTAATAAATCTAATGTATTGTATACAGTTGCTCTACTCACACGATAGTTTCTATCTTTCATGTGTTCGAAAAGTGTTTCAACATCAAAATGTTCTTTATTGGAATAGATTTCATCGAGTATAGCAAAACGTTCAGGCGTTTTTCTTTGTTGATGAAACTCTAAATACTCAATAAACTTTTGACGAACCTCCTCCTTAATTGGGTCGCTTACAGCATTATTCACCATTTATTCACTAAGTGTGCGAAGATAAAGGAAGATAAAAGAATGAAAAAGGAAAAATCTAATTTGGGGAAAACGATTTAAACAGCACTGAATAACAGCAATTTAAGTGGAATTAAAATACAAAATCATTCACATTTGAAAGAATTGACCTCTAACAAAGTATCGAATATTTGTCGGATTAATTTAAATCTACTCTACTTACACTAATTAAAGGACTTGCATCTTTAATTGCATTCATTATGTTTTCTAATTGCTGAGTATCATGAACTTCTAGAAAAACAGAACCTTCAAAAGTACCTTCATTTGAACTAATGGCAATTGAGCGCATATTTACTTTTAGTTGTTTAGAAATAATATCAGTAATAATGCTCACAATTCCGACACTATCGATGCCAGAAACTTTAATTGAAGTTAAAAATGCTTTACCCTGATTTAGCCCTTCTTGTGCCCATTTAGCGCGAATAATTCTGTAACCATAATTACTCATTAAACTTACAGCATTTGAACAGTTTGTACGATGGATTTTAACCCCCTCTCCTACTGTTATAAATCCAAAGATTTCATCACCTGGAATTGGATGACAACATTTAGAAAATGTGTAATCCATATCGGCTTCGTTATCTCCTAAAATGATGGCATCGGTTGCAAGATTTTGTGAAGGAGTTTTTGGCTTTGTTGAAACTTGAATTTCTTGAGCCGGTTTGTTTCTTTCTGCTTGTAAAATTGCTGAAATATCAAGTTTCGTTCTATCTATTTTTTCTGTTGCAATCAAATAATATAATTCCGAAACAGATTTTAACTTTAAGTTTTTACACAAATCGGTTAAAGCTTCTGAAGTAAAAGGAACGTGTGAATTTTTGAATTTTCTTTCAAGGATTTCTTTTCCCATTGAAGAAGCATTCAATCTTATTTGTTTAAAATAATCACGAATTTTAGCTTTTCCTTTTGCAGTTATTACAAAATTCAACCACTCCTCGCTAGGTTTTTGTTTGGCACTGGTTAGTATTTCAACTTGATCACCATTACTCAATTTATGATTAATAGGAACCAGTTTATTGTTGAGTTTTGCTCCAATACATTTTACACCTAAATCGGAATGAATATCAAAAGCAAAATCTAAAATTGAAGAGCCTGCTGGTAATTTTCTTAAATCACCTTTTGGGGTAAAAACAAAAATCTCATCAGAATAAAGAGCAAGTTTAAAATCATCTAAAAACTCAAGCGCGTTTGAATCTGGATTTTCAAGAATTTCTCTTACCCTAGAAAGCCAGCTCTCTAGACCATTATCTGCATTTTGGTTTGAATCTTTGTATTTCCAATGTGCCGCAAAACCTTTTTCGGCAATTTCATCCATTCTCTTACTTCGCACCTGAACCTCAACCCATCTCCCTTTCGGCCCCATTACGGTTGTGTGTAAGCTTTCATAACCATTTGCTTTTGGAGTACTTACCCAATCACGTAACCTATCTGGATTTGGAGTGTAATGGTCCGTAACCATTGAATATACGCGCCAACAATCGCTTTTTTCGTTTTCATATTCTGTATCAACAATTATTCTAATAGCAAACAAATCATAAACCTCTTCAAAAGGTATATTTTGTTTCTTCATTTTGTTTAAAATAGAATGAATACTTTTAGGACGACCTTTAACCTCATATATTAAACCAGCTTGATTAAGGTCTTCAACTATAGGTTCAATAAAAGTCTTGATATATTTATTACGTTGAACTTTAGTTTCGTTTAATTTATTCTTTACATAAATATAGTTATCGGCCTCTAAGTACTTAGTTGAAAGGTCTTCGAGTTCGGTTTTAATAGCATATAAACCCAATCTATGAGCTAAAGGAGCGTAAACGTAAGCAGTTTCAGAAGCAATTTTAAGTTGCGATTTTGAACTCATACTATCAAGAGTTCGCATATTATGCAATCTATCAGCTAACTTAATGAGGATAACTCTAACATCATCGCCAAGAGTAAGTAGCATTTTTTTGAAGTTTTCGGCTTGAATACTTCTATCGGGTTGATCGAAAACACCTGAAATTTTGGTAAGGCCATCAATAATTCTCATTACTTTTTCGCCAAACTTTAATTTAATAAGGTCTAAAGTAATTTCGGTATCTTCAACGGTATCGTGTAAAAGCGCACTAACAACCGAAGTCACACCCAAACCAATTTCTTCAGCACAAATTTGAGCAACAGCAAGCGGATGGAGAATATAAGGTTCACCACTTTTTCGCCTCATATTTTTATGAGCCTCTAGAGATAAATTAAAAGCCTCACGGATAATTTTACGGTCGGCAGCATTTAAACTTCTCTTTATACTTCTAAGCAAAGTTCTATATTGCTTTACAATTAGCTGATTTTCTTTTTCTAATGACTCTTGGTGCAATTCCATGGGGTAATATTCTTCTTTTGCTGTGAAACTAAACAAAAAGTTCGAGAAATGAAGAAAATTTAACTTTGAAAATTCTAATAAAATAAGGGCCTGAGCAATAAAATACTAAAAATTACATGATGAAAATGAATAAGTCTTTGGAAATCTTAATTAGAATTATAAATTTGCAGTCCTTTAATTTTGAAGGAAAATATTGTTCTTAATTAACTATGCGGATGTGGCGTAATTGGTAGCCGTGCCAGACTTAGGATCTGGTGCCGAAAGGCGTGGGGGTTCGAGTCCCTCCATCCGCACGATTTTCAATCAACATGAACGTTACATTTGATAAAAAAGATGAACTAAATGCTAGCATTTCAGTTTCCATCGAACCAAACGATTTCACAGCATCTTACGATAAAAAGCTAAAGGATTATGGCAAAAAAGCTAATATTCCTGGTTTTCGCGCAGGACAAGCACCAAAAGGGGTAATCGAAAAAATGGTAGGCCAAAGCATTTTACTTGAAGAAGTAAATGGGTTAGCTAGTAAAGGTTTATTCGATTATATCGAAGAAAACAAATTACATGTTTTAGGTCAACCTGTGATGTCTGAAGACACTAAAATTGATGAATTAAGCAAAACTGCTTCTTACACCTTCACTTTTGATATTGGCTTGGCTCCAGAGTTTGAATTAAACATTTCAGCTGCTGATTCATATCCATATTATACAGTTAATGTAACTGATGAAATGGTTACAGACGAATTAAATCGTTTACGTAAACAAATGGGCGTTTTAACTGATGTAGAAGAAGTTGGTGAAAACGACATGGTATATGTTCAGTTAAATGAACTATTAGATTCAGGCGAAGTTTTAGAAGGTGGTGTAAATGCTCCTTCTGTTCCTCTAGCAATTAATACCATTAAGGACGAGGCTTTAAATGCTCAAATTCGTGGATTGAAAAAAGGTGAAACAGTTAAAGCTAACATCTTCACATTATTCAACCATGATGAAATGGAAATGAGTCATGCTTTAGGTGTTCAAAAACAAGGTGTTCCTGATTTAGGTAAAGAATTTAATCTTACTTTAAATGAAATCAAAAGGACTACTGAATCTGAATTAAACCAAGAGTTTTTTGATAAAGTTTACGGAAAAGACCAAATTACTTCAGAAGAAGAACTTAGAACTAAATTAAGTGCTGAAATCCAAGGTTATTTTGATCAACAAGCGAACCACTTATTGGAACATGAATTATTTGATAATTTGGTTGCTAAACACAATATTAGCTTGCCAGATGCAACATTAAAACGTTGGTTATTAGATCGTCATGCTGATAAATTCAATGCTGATAATATTGAAGAAGGTTATGTTCCTGAAGCAAATTATTTAAGAAATCATTTATTAGAAGAAAAAATTCTAGTAAGTAATGACTTAAAAATAGACGAAGAAGAAATTCGTAATGCAGCTAAAGCTTATACCATGCAAATGTTTGGTGGTTATAATATGGGTAACTTAAGTGATGATATTTTAAATAGCATCATTGAGCCTCAAATGCAAAAAGAAGAATTTAGAAGCAGAATGATTAATGTAGCAGCAAGAAATAAAGTAAATGACTACTTGTTGAATACAATTACAAAAGACATCAAAGAAGTTAGTGTTGAGGAGTTCAATGCAATTATTGCAGAACACAATGGTAAACACCACCACAATCACTAAGATAATTTTATAAGTGAAAGGCCCTGAATTGTAAAGTTCAGGGCCTTTTTTATTCTTAATTTATGGTTGTAATAAATTTACATTATTAATAATATTCCAAATTGAAGTTGGAACATATTTAAGCAGCAATAGACAAAAGGAATTGGCAATTTCACTAGTGAAGCTTTCTGAATTAGAAATTTGATTAAGAGAAACTGAATTTGGTTCAAAATTTCAAAGGTATTTTGACTATTAAAAAAAAGTTTAATTCATATTTAAAGTTAAAACAATAGAAAAAAATTTGGGTTACGAGTTATTAAGGCATTTTGTCAGCACACAATTTTGGCACGGCAATTGAAAATTACATGGAAGTTCGAGGAATTTTAAAAACCTCTTCTATATTTGACCAAAGGAAAAACGATTATGAATATTGGAAAAGAATTCCGCAATTATGCGGTAAAACACAAAGGTTTTAGTAGCCTTAAAGTAGATGCTTATATTGAAAGTTCTATGGAGAATATGACCAGAACTGTTATTGAAGAGCGCCCGATGAACTTTAGAGAAATCGACGTATTTTCAAGGTTAATGGCCGACAGAATTATTTTCATGGGTATGCCTATTGATGATTATGTTGCAAATATCATTCAAGCACAATTGTTGTTCTTAGACTCAATGGATGCAAGAAGAGATATTCAAATGTATATCAATAGTCCAGGTGGTTCTGTATATGCAGGATTGGGCATCTACGATACTATGCAATGGGTTAACCCAAGTGTAGCTACTATTTGTACAGGTTTAGCAGCATCTATGGCAGCTGTGCTATTATGCGCTGGTGAAAAAGGAAAACGTTCTGCTTTACCGCATGCAAGAGTTATGATTCACCAACCATTAGGTGGTGCTCAAGGTCAAGCATCTGATATTGAAATCACAGCTCGTGAAATCCAAAAATTAAAGAAAGAATTGTACGATATTATTTCTAGTCATAGCGGACAACCATTTGATAAAGTTCAAGCAGATTCAGATAGAGATTATTGGATGATTGCTGCTGAAGCAAAAGAATACGGCATGATTGATGACGTATTATTAAAACATAAGCCAGAAACCAAATAGGCAGAAAAATTTAAATTTCCTCCGGATATCTATTATTAGCTTCAACTTAAAGTCAATAATTGCAAAATATCCGAATTTTTGAAGCGGAGAATCGTAATAAAACACGGTTCTCCGCTTTTTTTTATTTATTCAAATTTGGCTAAATGCGACATTTAACAAGGCTTTTCGCCCCTTTAAATAGTTAATTTATAACAATTTCATCAAATGTCTATTAATTTAAACAATTAACAGAAATCCACAATCGAATGTTTACAATACAAAAATGCTATACAAAGGGCTACTTTTTAACAATTAACATGTTATAATTAATGATAAAAGGCAGTTGATTCAATTCGAGTAGTACTTGACAAATAATTGCTATCTGTTTGTAATAGAGCAACTAATAACTTCGCAATTGAACCTTTTATTACGTTTTATGGATAGATATTTACAATCAATTGCAAAAATTTGCATCTTAATTATTCTCTTAGTCTCTTCAGCTTGTGAAAAATCAATTGAAGATTCTTCTGGAAATACGAGTCAAACAAAATGCATACCCAACAACCTACCCGATCAATTTAAAGCTGTTTTTGTTTCCGACCAATTTCCAAACCAAGTTGAGCCTACTCCTATTGCCATTTTTCAATTTGAGCAGGGAATGAAAACTTATGCAAATACAAACTGCAAAAACTTACCTAATACCTGTGCAACAAGCTTAAGAATTCAGAATATTAGTGGTAAAAGAATGAAAATTGCTTACACCATTGAATATCTTCAGGGGAATAACTTTTGGACATCGGATGGTTATGCCGATATTCTTAAGGATAGTTGCTTTAGTACAGGTATTGTTTCTACAAATTGCGGATGGATTACAGCTGAAGGTTTAAAAGTCATAAAAAAGAGTGCTGTATTTGAATAATTGAAAGCACCTTAAAAGCAAAAAAATGATTGTATCTTTGTAACGTATATGGCGAAAAAGAAAGAAGATAACTGTTCATTTTGTGGCAGACCAAGAACCGAAGTTGAATACCTAATTGCTGGTTTAGACGCATTAATTTGTGAGAATTGTATATCTCAAGCTCATAAAATTATTAATGAAGACCAAGAAACTCTCTCAAAAAACGATAGTAAAAAGGCTGCTGGTTTTAAATTACTTAAACCAACAGAAATAAAAGCACACCTCGACCAATATGTTATTGGACAAGACGAAGCAAAAAAGGTATTATGTGTAGCAGTTTATAACCATTTCAAAAGAATTAACGCCAAAAACAGCGGAAATGAAGTTGAAATAGAAAAATCTAATATTCTTTTAGTTGGAGAAACTGGAACAGGCAAAACACTTCTAGCAAAAACCTTAGCTAGAATTTTAGATGTTCCTTTTTGTATTGCAGATGCTACTGTTTTAACAGAAGCTGGATATGTTGGTGAAGATGTTGAAACAGTTTTAACCCGCTTATTACAAGCTGCAAACTACGATTTAGAATCAGCCGAAAGAGGTATTATTTATATCGATGAAATTGACAAAATTTCAAGAAAAAGTGACAATCCAAGCATCACAAGAGATGTAAGTGGTGAAGGTGTTCAACAAGCCTTATTAAAAATACTTGAAGGAACTGTAGCAAACGTGCCACCTCAAGGAGGCAGAAAACATCCAGAACAAAAAATGATTCAAGTTAACACCCAAAATATACTTTTTATATGCGGTGGAGCATTTGATGGTATTGACAAAATGATTGCTCGTAGACTTCAAACACAAGCAATTGGATTTAAAGCAAATGAAATTGCTGAATTAAAAGAAGGCAATAATTTATTGGAATATGTATCTCAAGCTGATATCAGAACTTTTGGATTAATCCCTGAAATTATTGGACGTTTACCTGTACTTTGTCATTTAAATCCTTTAGATAAAGGAGCCTTAAAGAGCATTTTGCATGAACCTAAAAATGCACTTATCAAACAATACCAATATCTTTTTGCACTTGAAGGAATTGAATTAGAAATAAAAGATGAAGTAATTGATGTTATTGTTGATACTGCCTTTGATTTAAAACTAGGTGCTAGAGGTTTAAGAAGTATTTGCGAAGCTTTAATGATGGATTATATGTACGAGGCTCCCGAAAGAAAAACGGGTGATGATAAAATCATTATTGATGCCAAAGGTGCAGAAGAAAAAATGAAAGTAATTCGATTTAAAAATCATACCGCTGCATAATAAAAAAATCCTACTCCAAAAAAGTAGGATTTTTTTATTGGTGATTTGGTCTAATCGCATTTGAATGTTTGAGCAAATGCATAAAAGAAGCTCTTAATAATTCACCCATGTTTTTAGCCTTTGGAAAACGCTGACTATTATAATAAATCGATAGTTCTTGTTTTAATCTATCTACATGTTCTTTTGGAGCCAATTCCTCTTTACACATGGCATCCAATAAACGTACCAATGGCCATTTCGCAGCTTTCATTCGGCTAACCATCATGGCCCTTTCTTCTCTTTGGTATTGCTTCATTGATTCAACAGAAATATGCTTCATTCCCAATTCTACATAAGGAAGATTTTGTTTATAAAACTGAGGCAAATAAACATTCTTCTTACCCTCATAACATTGTTGGTCGAAGTCGATTGCTCTTATTCGGTAATGTACTTCTTCAAAATCTGGTGTGAGTTGGATTACAAAATTACTTGAATGCATATCACCCAATAATTTAATAAAACAACGTTCATTAAATTTCACAAATTCTTTGGCCAAACGTATTGGATTAAAATCAGGATGATTGGAATATAATTTTAGAAAAACATCACCCGGAACACCTGCTATATGTTCTTCAATTAAAGTATCTCGGTATACTAAATAAGATATTCGGTTTGGGGATAAAAGATGTTCAAGCTCTAGGCCATAAATCCGTGATGCATCAGCTTTTTTTACATAGAAATAATCGAAATTATCGTTCATTCTATTCACCACTCTAATTCTAAAAGGAGAAGTATTTCCGTATAAACAATTATCAATTCTTTCCACAAAAAGGTGATCCATAACCTCCATATCGCCGCCAGCTTTCATTAATGAATATACCTGAAGTAAATTCCTTTGAATTTCATTAAAAACATCTGGTTTATAAATACAAGTTTCCCAAAAAGTATCTTTCCCTTTTTTATCGTAAAGGGTAATTGTTACATCAAAATCTAATAAATCTTTGTATTGAAGTTTGATTTTACTTTCTCTATGGTGATGGCGCAAATATTTCCTTAAATATTCACCAACAGGCACAGGGATTTTCTTTTTTGAAATTTCAGGCATCTTGCAAAATAAGAATAAAGAGCAAGAAAAGGATTGACTAAAAATTTAAAATCAAGTACTTATTCATACCAAAATTATAGTAACTCGTCCCTAGTTATAGGAAGATTATAAATAAAAACATATTTTGGCATGAATGAAAACAGAATTAAACAACCCAAAAGTAATTCGCGCCTGGACAATGTACGACTGGGCTAATTCGGTTTTTTCACTAACGATTGCAACCGCAATTTTCCCCCCATTTTATGAAAGCGTTAGTAAAGCTGCTTCAATTGCCCAAGGAAATTCAGTAAATGCGCCTTATTATTTAGATATATTAGGTTATAAAATTGTTAATACTGCATTGTATTCTTATGCATTATCACTTGGATTTCTTTTAGTAGCTTTTAGTTCTCCAATTCTTTCTGGAATTGCAGATGCTAGAAAAAACAAAAAATTCTTCATGCAACTTTTCTGTTACTTAGGAAGTTTAAGTTGCATTCTGATGTATTTTATGTCGCCAGAAACTGTTTACTTAGGTATTCTACTCTTTGTATTGAGTTTATTTGGTTTTGGTGGAAGTATCGTTTTTTACAATGCATTTCTACCTGAAATTGTTACTGAAGACAAGTATGATGAAGTAAGTGCAAAAGGGTTTTCTATGGGTTATTTTGGCTCAGTAATTCTTTTAATTTTTAACTTATTGGTGATTTTAAAACACGATTTATTCTTCCCTTATCATACAAAAGCATATGAACTAAATGCTGCTGGAATGAACATGACAGATGCTATTCAAACAGCAAAATCATATTACGAAGTTTTAGCAATCAAACTTAGTTTTGTTATGGTAGGCTTATGGTGGGCAGGATTTGCTCAAATTACCTTTAGAAATCTAAAAGAAGACACCTCAAACGTACTTAATATAGAAGGCAATATTTTCCATAAAGGTTTTACTGAAATCAAAAAGGTTTATAAAGAAATCATGTTACCTCATAATAATCGAATGAGAAATTATTTATTGGGGTATTTGTTTTCGAGTATGGGCGTTCAAACTGTGATGTATGTAGCTAGTCTATTTGGTTCACAAGAGCTAAAAATGGAAACATCAGAATTAATACTAACCATTTTAATCATCCAAATTATAGCAATTGGTGGAGCTTATATGTTCTCAAAAATATCTGGACTATTAGGGAATATTTATACCATTCTCATTATGTTGTTAGTTTGGATTGGGATAACCATTGCAGCATACATGGTTAGTACATCTGAACAATTTTACGCATTAGCAGTGGTTGTTGGGATAGTTATGGGAGGCATCCAAAGTATGTTTAGGTCGACATTTGCCAAACTAATACCAGAAGAAAGTAATGAAACAGCATCTTATTTCAGTTTTTTTGATGTGAGTGAAAAAATCGCAATCGTGCTTGGAACCTTGGTTTACGGCATTTTGATAGACCTAACCGGAAATATGCGAACATCTGTATTAGCATTGATGCTGTTTTTTTTAGTAGGTTTGTTTTTCATTTCTAGAATAAAAAACTTCAAAGGACAAACCATTTAAAATGGCAGCAATAAAGGTTGAGATTTTAATTCCATGTTTTATAGACCAATTTAAACCAGAAACTGGTTTAAATATGGTAAAGGTATTAGAAAAAGCAGGATGCCTTGTGCATTATAATCCTGAACAAACCTGTTGTGGTTTACCCGCCTTTAATGCCGGATACTGGGAAGATTCAAGACAAGTAGCTGAAAAGTTTCTGAATGAAATTTCAACAGATAAAAACTTAGTTTGTGGTGCTGGTGCTTGCACTGCTATGATAAGAAACTCCTACGATTTACTATTCCAAAACTCGAGTTACCACAATAAATATCGTCAATTACAAAAAAAATCATTTGAACTCAGTGAATTCCTAATTGATGTTTTGAAAATTGAAAATCTGGGTTCAAAATTCGAAGGGAAAGTAGCTTTTTTTGATTCTTGTCAAGCATCTGAACATTGTAAAATTAAAACGCAACCACGTTTATTATTACAACAAGTTGAAGGAATAGAGCTTGTTGAATTACCAAAACAAGGTTTATGCTGTGGATTTGGAGGAACATTTTCAGTGAATTCTGAAGCCTTATCGGTATCCATGGCTAAAGAAGTGATTGATCAAGTAATTGAAAGTGGTGCAAAATATTTAATCTCTACTGATTATTCTTGTTTGATTCAGATAGATAGTGTTTTAAAGAAACAAGGTAATACCCAAATAGAGGTTTTACATATTGCAGATGTTCTTGCTTCAGGAATTTAATTAATCAAAAAAAATATGGTACTAGTTGTTTTAGCTCTGATTGTTTTCGGAGTTTCGTTTGCGTTGGCTAAAAATATCCAGACTGCAAAAATCGCCCCTTTACTTAGAGGCTTATCGCTGGTACTTGCTTTGGTGGGCATATCAACCGCATGTTTTAAGCAAATTGATGCAGGACATGTTGGTGTAAAAAGCTTATTTGGAAATATTGAAGATGACGTTCTTCAAAGCGGATTACATTTTGTAAATCCATTAAAAGAGGTAAAAGAAATTGATACCAAAACTCAAAACTATACCATGAGTGGAATTCATGATGAAGGAACTAAAGAAGGAGATGATGCCATTCGTGTTCTTACAGCAGATGGATTGGAAGTAACTATTGACTTAACCGTTTTATACAATGTAAAAGCAGATAAAGCACCTTTTTTACTAAGAGAAGTTGGAATAGATTATAGAGATAAAATTGTTAGACCAATAACTCGCACTAAGATTAGAGACAATGCTGTTTATTATGATGCGGTTGCTTTGTATTCATCAAAAAGAGATGAATTTCAAAATAGAATTTTTAAAACTATTGAAGGTGATTTTAACAAAAGAGGCTTGGAACTTGAGCAATTATTGGTAAGAAATATCACCTTACCACAATCGGTAAAAGGAAGTATTGAAGAAAAAATTAGAGCAGAACAAGATGCTCAAAAAATGCAGTTTGTTTTACAAAAAGAAAGACAAGAAGCTGATAGAAAAAGAGTAGAAGCCCAAGGTATTGCCGATTACCAAAAGATTATCAGTAGTGGTTTAGGAGATAAACAATTGCAATACGAAAGCATCAAAGCTAATTTAGAACTAGCAAAATCACCGAATACAAAAGTAATCATCATGGGAGGAAAAGGCGGTTCTCCCTTTATTATTGATACAAAATAATTTCTTGAAATGGATTTGATTTACAAGCACGAAGATTTATTTGCTTTCACAAAAACCGTTTTTACAAAAAGTGGAATGAATGAAAGCGATGCAGCACTTTCTGCAAAGGTTTTATTGGAGGCTGATTTAAGAGGCATAGATTCACATGGCGTTGCAAGATTAAGCGGTTATATCAGACTTAAAGACGCAAATAGAGCCAACATGAATGCAAATTGGAAGGTAATACATGAAACTCCATCAACTGCAACAATAGATGCTGATGGAGGTTTAGGATTAGTTGTTGCTAACAAAGCCATGGAGATTGCTATAAAAAAAGCGAAAGCTGTTGGAACCGGTTGGGTTGCAATTCAAAACTCAAATCATTTTGGCATCGCAGCAGCACATGCAATGATGGCTTTAGAACATGACATGATTGGTTTCGCCATGACGAATGCGAGTCCATTGGTTGCACCTACACATTCTAAAGAAAGAATGTTGGGCACCAATCCAATTTGTGCCTGTTTCCCAACCGCAAATGAGTTACCATTTGTATTAGATATGGCAACGAGTGCCGCAGCTAATGGCAAATTAGAAATCGCACAAAGAAAAGGAAAAGACTTACCTAATGATTGGGTTCAAACCAAAGATGGATTGCCAAGTAATGATGCTCATGAATTAAAAAATGGAGGTTCTTTACTTCCATTAGGTGGACATAAAGGTTATGGATTAGCTGCAATGGTAGATATCATGAGTTCTGTGCTTTCAGGAGCAAATTATGGACCATGGGTACCACCATTTGTTGCATTTTTAAATCCGCTTGAAAACTTACCTGGCAATGGAATTGGGCATTTTGTTGGAGCGATGAGAATTGATGCATTTAGACCAGCAAATGAATTCAAAACTCACATGGACAATTGGATAAAACGATTCAAAGAATCAATTCCTATTGATGCTAATCAACCTGTTTTGATACCTGGTGAAATTGAATATAAAATGAAGACAGAACGCTTGGAAGCCGGCATCCCATTAAATGAAAATGTTGTGAAGGATTTGAGAGAACTTGGCAAGACGGTGGGCATAGAATTTTAAAAGGCTATTATTTCCTAATGATAAATCCCTGAACTATTGTTAGGGCTTATCAATGATTTAAAGAAGGCTCTTGTTCATTAAGAAGCTTTTGTTACTTTTGGTAAAGACCTCCACCTTTATGAATAATTTTTCAAAGCTTTTTTGTTTGATGTCTGCTCTTTGGTGTTTAACAGCATGCACTGTAAGTAACAATTTATATATCGCTAATCCAAATCCAATGGGTAAAGGAAACAAAGTGGCCTATATTGGTGTAGGGACTGGTGTACAGTTAAAAATAGATTCGGTTAACAAGGATAATGGCAATATCAATTTCTCAAATAAAATAGCAACAGCACCTATTTTAGCTATTGGAGGTCAATTTGGAATTTCAAAGAAAACAGACATTCGTGTGGCTGTTCATTTTCCAAAAATAATTGGTGGTTTTGGTATCCGTGCAGGTTTACAACATAGTTTTTGGGAATCAAATTCCAAAATAAATATAGCATTAGGAGTTGATTTAGGCGGTGTATTTTCCAGAGATTCAATAAAAATTTTAGGTTCAAAAACATCAGTAAACAAAGAAACCAATGGAGCTTTAAATGCTGATTTTTTTATCCCATTTTCTGTAAAGTTGAATACAAATACATCATTGATTATAACACCTAGATATAGTTTTAATACTTTTTATATCCGCAGGAACCAATTATATAATGAGTCTAATAATTTTAACTTATCCTATCCAGCCATATCACTCGGTATTCAAAGCAAGAAAATGTATTTTGAAATTACCACCATTCATTACAATGATAAGTTATATCCTCATTTTGGATTTGCTCGATTATTAGAGTTTTAAAACGTTTTTCAAAAATAAATCACATTCTAAATCATCAAAACAAATGGACGATTATCCGCATGTATACCAGAAGAATTTTTAATAAATAAAGTATTTGAATTGAGAATTAATTTCAAAAATTTTTTGAAATTAAATTGCCCTATTCAATGAAATTAATGACCCCGTAGGCGGTCACATGTTTATAGAAAAATGCCGTAAACCAAATGCCCCCAAACGGACGCGAACCTTCGGTTCGCGTCCGTTTGGGGTGAGGGGAATTCATTCATTTTTGTTTACTACTATAATGTCATCCCTATGGGATTTTAGGAAATTTCGTAAGAAAAAGGATTCTATTTTTAATTCATATTGCCTTAATTCAAAGGCATAAATCAATTTTAAAATATTTAGAAATTTAAGAATATAGTTTACTAGTAAACAGGCGGATATTCGTTAAAAAATGAGATTTATATTAAACTAGAAAAGGAGTTATACCAATAAATTCAAGAAAATTTTCCTTGAGAAAATCATTTCATTTAACAATATTCAATTATAGTGTTGAATAAAATAAGCCCAAAGTTAATTTATTATATTTTCCCAGAGGCGCGGTTTTCTTGGTACAATTTGAAACTATCTTGTAGGATTTGTATTGCTACTTCTTTGTTAAGAAAATCTTCTACCACAACTGTTTTATTTTCTAACTTCTTGTAGTCTTCAAAGAAACTTCTCATTTCTGAAATAAAATGGGCTGGTAATTCTGAGATATCATTGATATGACTCACACTTGGATCACCAGCTGCAACTGCAATAATTTTATCATCAGCTTCGCCATTGTCTAACATGCGCATTACACCAATTACCTTTGCAGGTACTAAACACAATGGAACAAAATCTATTTGAGATAATACCAAAATATCTAATGGATCTTTATCGTCGCAATAACTTTGTGGAATAAAACCGTAGTTAGCAGGATAATAAACTGAAGAATATAAAACACGGTCGAGTTTAATTAAACCACTGTCTTTATCTAATTCGTATTTAGCTCTTGTACCTTTTGGTATTTCTATAATTCCGTTTACAATATCAGGTAGATTTTCACCTGGTGACACATGGTGCCAAGGATTAAAAGTATTCATTTTATTATATTTTACCTCACAAAGGTAAGTTGCATTTTCGATGAATAAACTTCCTTAAATCATGAAATAAAAATATAACAAAAAATTATTGAAGCCAGCCACGTTTCCTAAACCAAATATAAATTCCTATTGTAATAATAGCCATCACACCTAAAACTGCAGGATAAGCCCAATGCATATTTAATTCTGGCATATAAGAAAAATTCATTCCATACACACCAACAATAAATGTAAGTGGCAGAAAGAATGCCGAAAATGCAGTAAGAATACGCATCACTTCATTGGTTTTTTGAGAAGAAATAGCCAAATACAAATGCAATATCGAATTGATACTGTCATAAATCTCCTCAGTTAAAGTATCAATTCCTACAAAATAATCATGCATATCGCTATAATAAGGCGAGCGTTTATGATTTAGTGGTAGTGCTTCAATTACACTTTTATTAATCAGGTTCAAACGCTTTATTAAATAAGCTTTTCGTTTAATTTGGTAAAGTGTTTTAAGTAAATCTGGAATGCGCTTTTTTAGAAAAATACTTTGTTCATAAATATCAACTTGTTTATCAATATCTCTTAATGGAATTTGAAATGTCTCAAGTACATTTTTATTGATTTTACAAACAATATCAAATGGCGATTTCACAATAGCATCGCCACAATACTTTTTTGCTACATGCTCTATAATATCTGTATTACTTCTATGAATAGTTAAAAGAAATTTATCATTAAAAAAGATTGCCAATTTCCGGGTTAACTGTTGAAAATTTGATGGATTTGGCTTTCCTTCCAAATCAAACATCCTAAAAATAACAAAAGTATAATCATCAAATGCCTCAAATTTAGGAAGGTGGTCCGACTGAAGACAATCTAATACAGCTGGAGCTGGAAGCCTATATTTATCAGCTAATTCGTGTAATTCAGCTTCAGTAGGCAAACTCACATCTATCCACTCAAAAGGTAATCCAGAAAATTCTTTTTGCATAATTATATACTTATGTAACTAATGTTCCATTTGGATTGAAAAAGATAGTAGAAATTTGAACTACAATGAAAAATAAATTATTCCTATTTACAATTTTAGCATTGAGTTCATTTGTACTTCATGCACAATTTGAAGGATATTCAATTCAATTGAAACCAAAAACATTTTCTGGACTCCCTGGACTACAGGCATATGCTTGGGGGAAATTAGATGGAAAATGGATAATTATTGGAGGAAGAACTGATGGTTTGCATAGAAGACAACCCTTTGCAAGTTTTGATCAAGCTGGAAATAATACCAATATATACTTAGTTAATACCAAAAATGATAGTGTAAAAAGTTCATCCGTAAATGGACTAAATGCAGCGTTAAAAGAGCAATTACAAAGCACAAATATGCAGTTTCACCAATCTGGCAATTACTTGATTTTAATTGGAGGATATGGCTATTCTACAACAGCCGCTAATCACATAACTTTTCCAAATGTTTGTGTGATAAATTTAGAAACTTTAATTGAAAAAATTGAAAGTAATGAGTCGACCAGTTCTGCTTTTATTCAAATTACAGACCAAAGATTTGCTGTTACTGGTGGTCATTTGGGAATGATTAAAGATAAGTACTATTTGGTTGGGGGAAATAGATTTGATGGTAGATACAATCCTATGGGAGGAGCTTCATATACCCAAGCTTATACCAATGCTATTAGAAAATTTAATTTAGAAATTGGAAGCTCTTCAATCAGCATTAGTAATTATGAAGACATTATAGATTCTTTAAACTTACATAGAAGAGATTATAACCTTACTCCTAACAAAAATAATTTAGGTGAATATTCTTATACTTTGTGGAGTGGTGTTTTTCAATACAATCAAGATTTACCTTGGTTAAATTCAATTGATATTAAAGAAAACAATCATGAGGTTAACAATGGATTTAATCAATATTTAAACCAATACCATACTGCATATCTTCCAATTTTCAACAAAAAAGAAAACAGTATGAATACCATTTTCTTTGGAGGAATAAGTCAGTATTATTATGATTTAGATGGCAAAATTGTTAAAGATGATAATGTTCCTTTTGTAAAAACTATCAGTTATGTAAAACGCGATAGCACTGGTGTTCTAACTGAATATGCCTTACCAGATATTGAAATGCCTGGCTATTTAGGTAGTGCAGCTGAAATAATTCCATCAGAAAATGAATTGGACGATGATTTTGGAATTTTTGATTTAGAAAAGTTTGAAAAAGATTCCGTTTTTGCGGGAACCTTGGTAGGCGGAATAAATAGCAGTGCTGCAAATATATTTTTCACTAATACTGGAACTCAAAGTACAGCAAGTGCAACCTGTTATGAAGTTTGGTTTGTGAAAAACAAAATTGTGAATTCAATAGCTATAAAAGATCCCGATTCATGGAAAATAAGCACCTATCCAAATCCATTTAAATCAAACATAACATTAAACATTTCCAATATAAATCCATCAAATTATATAACTGTTTCTTTGCATGATATTCAAGGAAAACACATAGAAGATTTGTATGAAGGAAAAGTAAAAACGGAGTTATTACTCCAAACAAAAAGTTCATTAGAAAATGGAATGTATTTCCTATTAATTCAAAGTGGACAAATTAACTATACAATTAAAGTTCTAAAGCAATAATTGGGGTTTTCAAAGGGGTTTGAAATCAGAGGGTCGGCTTTAAAAAGTTGACCCTTTTCCCTTTTCAGAGTTTGCTTTCCGAAACATGTTCTCCATCAATTATAAACAATATGATTTTCAAATACTTAAAACCCCCATTAGAATAAAAAAACAGTCAAAAAATGATAGTTTTAAGTCAATATTTACAAAATGCCTATATTTTCGCATCGAAAACCTTTACTTAATGCAAAAATATTTATACAACAGACTTTTACTTTTCATTTTGATATTGGCATGGGGTTCTACCCTATTTGCTCAACAAATTTCAACAATGAATGCCGGGGTAACTTTTAGGTTTGATGATTACCAAGACCCAATTAAATTAGAAAAAATAAGAGCTGTTTTTAACAAACATGGAAAAAAGTTTGTTTACGCACTTAACCCTCAAGTTGGAGATTTAAGAGAAGATGCAAATTATTGGCCAACAGTTAAACAAATTGCAGCAGATGGACATGAATTATTAGATCAAAGTCCGAATGATGTTACTCAATATTTCCAATTTATGCCCAATGAAAACACCAATGTTTATTTGAGCAAACCTGGAGTTGATCATATCAATGCAAAGGAGAGAAAAGTTTGTTTGAAATACACTTTAAAAAACACAAATGGCTTAGGAAATGAAGGCAAAGTTCGTATAAAAGACAATATGCTAATTTCTGCTGCCAATGGCGAATGGGACAGTGATAAATTATGGGGAAGTAATTATTTTTCACACATTTACCTTCCATCAAAAAACCAATTATTAGGTATAGCATATTTTTATAATATCAATCCTAATGACCCAGATACTGCGATGATAAGAAGTTTCTGGATTGAAGAAATAAATTTATCCGATGAAGCAAATTTAGACTATAGAAAAATTGGTCCATATGACATAGAAATTCACGAAAATGGAATTCAATTATTAGCACAAAAAAGCTTAGAAATTTTTGATAAATACCAATTAGTAAGACCAAGAGTATTTATTCATCCAGGCGGACAAACACCTTATATTCCAACTAGTACCATTGAGAAAATTTATGGAAATCAATTTAATTATTACTGCGGAAACAGTTATCCTCAGCTATTAAATACGTATTTAATGCCAAATCCTAAAGGCACGAATAGATTTAGTATTTCAGGTGGTGATTTTACTGAAGAATATTATACTGTCGACCAAATCAAAAAAATTATATCCGACAATTCTGCTCGTCATTTTACAACCATTAGCATTAATCATTTAAGTGATTGGGGAGGCGCATCTCCAATTGATAGCATTGTAAAAAAACTTGATAATATTCTAGCTTGGTGTAAAGCTAAAAATATTGAGGTAAGAACATTTTCTGAGGTATATCAAGATATGTATCAATATAAATTTGATCCAGAAAAGAACATCTTCCCATCTTTTGGCACCGATTTAAACCAAGACGGAAATCCAGATGGTATAACTCTATCAATTGCTCAATTGGAACCAAATGGTGGTGTAAATTCAGAATTCCCAATTGCATATAGTTCAAATGAAACCAAACCTATGATGAATGTTCAAACTTTAGGTGGAATTAGCAAAGGTTGGAACGTTTTAACGATGTATACAAAAGGAGGACAAAGTGAATGGGACAATATTGGTTTGTATTTACAAATGCCTGAAGCAGGATTAGATGTATTAGAAAGTATTAAAGCACAAACTACAGAGTATACTTTAAAAACGGTTCGGTTTTATGTTCCTGAAAATGTTACTTACATGAGTATTTTCTTAAATGGAAACAGCGTTACCGGAGCAAGAGTTTATATGTGCGGAGTTCAACTTAAAGCAGAAAACAGGCCCGTAATTGATTCAAAAATATTATCAAGGTATGCAAATAGCCGCTTTAAACAATTTGATTTAAATGAATTTGTTTTTGATAAAAAATATGTTGATTCACAAATTAATTGGCAAATTTTAAACCAAGGTCAATCATTACAAGCAAGTATTATAAATGGTAATACATTAAAATTAAATCCAAATGATAAATTTTGGATTGGCAAAGACCAAATAAAATTGGTAGCAACAAATCCGGAATTACAAGCAGATACTGCAATTTTTAATATCGAAAGTTTTGCTCCAAATGCTTGTTCTGATTGCGAATTACAGATAAGTTTTGAATCCAATAATCAAGATTCATTGTACAAATGGAATGCAAGTCCAATTGATGCTGGTTTAGCAAATAAAAACAGCAATAATGAAGCTGTTTTCCCTACAACAAACACAAATTATACTGTTTCAATTACATCAAAAGGAAATACAAATAACAATTATAATTTAAGTGTTGAAGTGAAACCTTCAATAGTTACAATTGGTCCTGATTATCGTATTTACTTAAAAAACTCAAATAAAATTTCGATTCCATTAAGTGCATTTGGCTTAGGTAGTTATTACACGAAAGCTTTTATTAAATCAACCAGTAAAATTCATGGTATTCAAATTTTTGGTGATAATGAGAAATCAGATAGTTTAGTAATAACTAACAATACCTCTTATTCAGGATTTGATGAAGTGAATATGAGTTTTGTTACACCAACATGTGATGTAATCAATAAAAAACTAATCATTAGTTCATTTGCCAATTCAATAAATGAAATCAACGGAGAAAAGAAAGCCATTGTTTATCCTAATCCAGCAACAAATGAATTTGGATTCATGAATTTGGAAGCAGGTTTATACAGGGTTGAGTTATATGATTTGATTGGTAATATAGTACTTGAATCTGATATAAAAGCAGGAGAAAGCTTAAGTGCAATGAGATTGACTCCAGGAGTATATATAGGGCGAATTATAAAAGAAAATGAAAGCAGTAGTTTTAAACTATTGAAGAACTAGTAGAAGCATTAAAAAGAAAAAGGCTTTTTCATCTCGATGAAAAAGCCTTTTTCTTTTTAAACTATTTGAACTCTACAAGTGAATACATTCACCGTAAGCTTGAGCAGCAGCTTCCATGATAGCTTCACTCATGGTAGGATGAGGATGAACAGACTTAATGATTTCCATTCCTGTAGTTTCTAATTTTCTTGCAACTACAACTTCAGCAATCATTTCTGTAACATTTGCACCAACCATATGAGCACCTAGGAACTCACCATATTTCGCATCAAAAATTAATTTGATAAATCCTTCTTTTACACCACCAGCACTTGCTTTTCCACTTGCACTGAAAGGGAATTTACCAACCTTGATATCATAACCAGCTTCTTTAGCTGCCTTTTCTGTATAACCTACAGAAGCAACTTCTGGAGAGCAATAAGTACATCCAGGGATATTGTTATAATTTAATGGTTCAGGGTGATGACCAGCAATTTTCTCTACACAAATAATTCCTTCGGCACTAGCAACGTGAGCTAAAGCAGGACCTTTAACGATATCACCAATTGCATAAACACCTTTGATATTAGTTGCATAATAATCATCAACTAAAACTTTGCCTTTATCAGTTTTAACACCAACAGATTCTAATCCAAGGTTTTCAAGATTTGTTTGAATTCCAACAGCAGAAAGAACAACATCAGCCTCTAAATCAATAATACCTGTAGCTGTTTTAACTTTTACTTTACAACCAGCTCCTTTTGTATCAACCGATTCTACTGAAGCAGAAGTCATAATTTCGATACCCGATTTTTTGAATGATTTAGTTACTTCTTTTGAAACTTCTTCGTCTTCAATTGGAAGGATATTTGGCATAAATTCTACGATAGTAACTTTGGTTCCCATGCTATTGTAGAAATAAGCAAACTCACAACCAATAGCACCTGAACCCATAACAATCATAGATTTTGGTTGTTGAGGCATTACCATTGCTTCTCTATAACCAAGTACTTTTGTACCATCAATTTTGATATTAGGCAATTCACGGCTTCTAGCACCAGTAGCCAAAATAATACTTTTAGCTTCAACTGTTTTTTTAGTACCACTAGCATCAGTAACTTCTATTTTAGAACCAGAAAGAAGTTTACCATAACCTTGAATAACATCAATTTTATTCTTTTTCATGAGGAATGCAATTCCCTTGCTCATTCCATCGGCAACACCACGGCTTCTTTTTACAACTGCAGAAAAATCATGTTCTGCATTTGAAACAGTGATACCATAATCTTTTGCATGTTTGATATATTCAAAAACCTGGGCTGATTTTAATAAGGCTTTTGTTGGGATACAACCCCAATTTAAACAAACGCCACCCAACTCAGATTTTTCAACGATAGCTGTTTTTAGTCCTAACTGACTTGCACGAATGGCAGCCACATATCCACCGGGACCGCTACCAATTACTACTAAATCGTAATTCATGTGTTTTAATATTTGTTGCAAAATAACCCAAAAAGCCAGAACATTCAATACAATTTAAGGAGGAAGCAGTGTAAGATTTTGTTTATTAGAAACAATTAAGTAGCAAAATGCCGATGAAACATGCATTTGAAGAGAAAAAAATCTCTTAAATTGCGGCAAATTAAAAAGCCATGCGTACAGCTGAAATCCATACAAACAAAGGCATCATGAAGATAGAATTCTTTGAAAATGATGCACCAAAAACAGTAGAAAATTTTTGTAAACTAGCCGAAAGCGGTTACTATACAGGTGTGAAATTTCACCGTGTAATTCCTGATTTTGTTATTCAAGGTGGTGACCCTACCGGAACTGGTGCTGGTGGTCCTGGATATTCTATTCCATGTGAATTAACAGGCGGAAACCAATACCACGACAGAGGAGTTTTAAGCATGGCACATAGAGGTCGTGATACAGGAGGCTCTCAGTTTTTCATTTGTCATAACCGTTCAAATACTCAACATTTAGATAGAGTTCATACTTGTTTTGGAAAAGTAGTTGAAGGAATGGATGTAATTGAACAAATTCGCCAAGGTGATGTGATGGAAAAAGTGGTAGTTGTTAATCAGTAAAACTCAATGTTACAATTAAATTATATCAGGGAAAACCTTGATGAAGTTAAAAGCAAACTCGCCAAAAAGCATGTAAAAAACATTGCTGATATTGACGAGATGTTGAAGCTTGATGATGAAAAGAAAAAATTAAAACTTCAAGTTGAAAATAACCAAGCTGAAGCCAATTTATTGGCAAAAAAGATTGGTGAACTAATGAAATCTGGTCAAAAGGATGAAGCTGAATCAATAAAAGTTCGTTCTAATGAACTAAAAGAATCGGCAAAAGACCAAGAAGTTTTATTGAAGAAATTAGAAGACGATATCTATAATATTCTTGTTACTTTTCCTAACCTTCCAAACGATATTGTTCCCGAAGGAAAAACCCCAGAAGAAAATCTAAATGTTCATGAATGGGGTGAAATTCCGAATTTGCATGATGCTGCAGTTCCTCATTGGGATTTAATTAAAAAATATGATTTAATTGATTTTGAATTAGGCGTTAAAATTACCGGTGCTGGATTCCCTGTTTACAAAAACAAAGGTGCTAGGTTACAAAGAGCCATGATTAACTTCTTTTTAGATGAAGCAATAAAAGCTGGTTACAGTGAAATAATGCCTCCTCTATTGGTTAATTCGGATTCTGGATTTGGAACTGGACAGTTACCTGATAAAGAAGGTCAAATGTACCATGCAACTGTAGATGATTTGTATTTGATACCAACTGCAGAAGTTCCAATTACCAATATTTACAGAGATGTAATTCTAAAAGAAGAAGATTTACCAATTAAAAATGTAGGTTATACTCCATGTTTTAGAAGAGAAGCTGGTGCTTGGGGAGCGCATGTAAGAGGATTAAACAGATTGCATCAATTCGACAAAGTAGAAATTGTTCAAATTGCACATCCAGATCAATCTTACCAAATTCTTGAAGAAATGGTAAAACATGTACAAGGCTTATTAGAAAAACTTGAATTGCCTTATAGAATATTAAGATTATGTGGAGGTGATATGAGTTTTTCATCTGCTTTAACTTATGATTTTGAAACTTATAGTGCAGCTCAAAAACGCTGGTTAGAAGTAAGCTCTACCTCTAACTTTGAAAGTTTTCAAGCCAATAGAATGAAATGTAGATTCAAACCAAAAGATGGCAAAAATCAATTGGTGCATACATTAAATGGAAGCGCATTGGCATTGCCTAGAATTTTGGCAACAATGTTAGAAAACAACCAAACACCTGAAGGAATAAGAATTCCAAAAGCATTACAAGCTTATACAGGTTTTGACATGATTAGTTAATCTAAATTCACAAAAAAGCCCACTTACATTTCTGTAAGTGGGCTTTTTTTATGAATATTCTTTAAAGACTTTATTCTGTAATACTTGAATTTGAATCTACATTATCTTCTTTAGCAGGCTGGTTTTCTTCTAAATTAGCATGATTTTGAGTTAGTAATATCAATACAAAACCAATGGTTATTGCTGCATCTGCGATATTAAAAACCGGACGAAAAAACTCAAAATCTTCTCCAGCCCAAAACGGGAACCATTCTGGAATAGTGGTTTGAATTAGAGGGAAATAAAGCATATCTACTACCCTTCCATGAAACCATGAATCATAACCAAAATATGCTCCATAAAAAACTGAATCAATAATGTTTCCTAATGCACCGGCTGCAATAAATGTCCATGAAATTACATACGACATTGCAATCCCTTTTTTAGCCATTGATTGGATATACCAAAGAATTCCCATCACAAAAATAATTCTAAAAACTGTTAAGAATACCTTTCCAGTTTTACCACCGAATTCAATTCCAAAGGCCATACCATAGTTTTCGGTAAAATGCAATTTGAACCAGTTTCCAAATACATTTACCTCTTCACCCAACATAAAATGAGTTTTGATATACAACTTTACAAATTGGTCGAAAAGCAGAATACCAATAAGCAATACAGCAGGAATGACAATTTTATTATTCATGAACTACAAATCTATTTAAAAGCATGAGCAAAAAAAAGCTGTATCAAAAACCTATAGTTATTGATACAGCCAAATATTTAAGTGGTATATTACTTATTTATATTGTTGAAGTTTAGCTTCCATACTTAAAGTAGTATGTGGAACTGCTCTTAATCTTTCTTTTGAAATTAACTTTCCAGTAACTTTACAGATACCATAAGTTTTATTTTCAATTCTAACTAAAGCATTTTCTAAATTTTCGATGAATTTACGCTGACGAGCAGCTAATTGACTCAAATATTCTTTTTCAGAAGTAGAGGCACCATCATCAATTTTATTATAAGCATTATCTGTATCTGCACCGCCATTAATACCAGGATTTTGCATCTGGTTTAATAAATTATTCAATTCTTCGCGAGCAACAACTAATTTTCTATTGATAATATCTTTGAATTCAGCTAAATCAACATCACTGTAACGTTTTGCATCAACCATTTGAGCTTCTTCCTTCTTTTCTTCAAAAACTGGAACCTTACTTACAACAGGTTTTAGTTCTTTTTTAGGAGCAGCAGGCTTAACAACTGTTTTAACCACTGGCTTTGCAACAGGTTTTGCTACTTTAGCTTTAACTTCAGGCTTCACTGGAGTTGGTTTTGCAATTGCTTTGCTTACAACTTTTTTAGCTATTGGTTTAGCAACTTCTTTTACAGCTGCCTTTTTAGGACTTGCTTTAGCCGCTGCCTTTTTAGGAGCTGCTTTTGCTACAGTCTTTTTAGCAATTGGTTTTGCTGGAGCTATTACTTTTTTTGCCGCTTTTGGAGCTGCTTTCTTCGCAACTGGTTTTGCGATAGTCTTTTTAGCAACAGGCTTAGCTGCGGCTTTTTTAGGACTTGCCTTTTTAGCAATTGGTTTAGCAACAACAGCTTTAGTTACTTTTTTTGCTACAGCCTTTTTAGGAGCCGCCTTTTTAACAACAGGTTTAGCAACAACTTTCTTTACTTGCTTTTTTGGAGCAGGCTTAGCAGCTGCCTTCTTAGGAGCAACTTTTTTAGGAGCAGGTTTAGCTGCCTTTTTTGGAGATGTTTTTACCGCTGCTTTTTTAGGAGCCGCTTTAACTGCCGCCTTTTTAGGAGCCGTCTTCACTGCAGCTTTTTTAGGAGCTGCTTTTTGCTTTTTAGCTGGTGTTTTTGCAACAACTTTTTTCGCCGCTTTAGCAGGTGCTTTTTTTGCTGGCGACTTTTTACTCTTTTGGGCCATAGACAATTTACGCTTTTTGGATACTTACTTGAATCCTATTTTCATCGACTTCTATTGTGTTTTCTAGGCTTGATGCCAATTCGAACTCAATAGAGGCCGCTAATAATTCGGTGCAAATATAGCTTTTGAACTGATTAATAGAACTTTTTATATAATCGTGAGCTTCAATTTTGATTAAAATTTTATCTGTAACCTCCAAATTCATCTCTTTTCTGAGACTTTGTAACTTACTGATAATCTCTCTAGCAACTCCTTCCTCCTTTAATTCAGGGCTAATCGAGACATCTAAGGCTACAGTTAAGCGACCTTCATTAGCAACTTTGTAGCCAGAAATTTCTTTCGACAAAATTTCAACATCTTCTAATAAAATCGAAATTTCTTCCCCTTCAACCAAAATTTTACAATTCCCATTAGCCTCAAGTTCAGAAATTTTATCTTGTTTAAGTAAAACAATTTCTGCCGCAACAGCTTTCATTTTAGCACCAACTTTTTTACCTAAGGTTTTAAAATTAGGTTTAATAGATTTATCAATTGCATCAATAAAAGAAAGTTCCTTAACGTTTACTTCAGCCAAAATCAAATTTTGAACATGTACAATTTCATCTTTAATTCTTTGATCAACCAATGGAATTAAAATCTTTTGTAGAGGCTGACGAACTTTAATATTTTCTTTTTTTCTGATTGATAATACCAAAGAAGAAATTTTCTGCGCATAATCCATTTGTTCTTCAAGCACCAAATCAATTGCTGCTTCATTTACAACTGGCAAATCTGTTAAATGAACAGATTCTGCTTTTCCACCTAAATTTTTATATAACCAATCAGCGAAAAATGGAGCAATCGGACTCATTAACTGAGAAGTAACCATTAAACATTCGTACAAAGTTTCATATGCAGCTTGTTTATCGGCATTCATCTCCCCTTTCCAGAATCTTCTTCTACTTAAACGTACATGCCAGTTAGATAAGTGATCAGATACAAACTCTTCAATTGCTCTTGCAGCTGGAGTTGGATCATAATCATCCATGTTGGTTCTTACCTTTTTAACCAAGCTCTGTAACTTCGAATAAATCCATCTGTCTAATTCAGTTCTTTGTTCTAAAGGTGTTGTTTTATCAGGATTAAATTCAAAACCATCGATATTGGCATAAATAGCAAAAAAGCCATAAGTATTATATAATGTACCAAAAAACTTACGCTGACCTTCAGCCACTCCTTCTAAATCGAATTTCAAATTATCCCAAGGGTCACTATTCGAAACCATATACCATCTTGTAGCATCGGCTCCGTACTTAGCAATGGTTTCAAACGGATCAACCACATTGCCTAAACGTTTGCTCATTTTATTCCCGTTCTTATCGAGAACCAAACCATTAGCAATTACGTTTTTGTATGAAATGCTATCAAACAATAAAACAGATAAAGCATGTAAAGTAAAGAACCAACCGCGTGTTTGGTCAACGCCTTCTGCAATAAAATCTGCAGGGAAATTGTTTTTAAATACCTCTTCATTTTCAAAAGGCCAATGCCATTGCGCATAAGGCATAGCACCACTATCAAACCAAACGTCAATTAAATCTGGCTCACGAAACATCTTCTCCCCTTTTGATGAAACCAAAATTACTTGGTCTACAAATGGTTTATGAAGATCCTTCATTACAAAATCTGCTGGCATAAAACCAGCTTTAACAGCAGCTTCAATTTCTTTTAATAATTCAGCCTCTGAACCAATGCAACGTGTTTCAGAATTATCTTCTGTTCTCCAAATTGGCAAAGGAGTTCCCCAGTACCTCGAACGAGATAAATTCCAATCAACTAAGTTTTCCAACCAATTTCCAAAACGTCCTGTTCCTGTATGTTCTGGTTTCCAATTGATGGTTTTATTCAATTCAACCAATCTGTCTTTAACAGCTGTTGTTTTAATAAACCAACTTTCTAATGGATAGTATAAAATTGGCTTATCAGTTCTCCAACAATGTGGGTATGTATGGTCGTATTTTTCTTTTTTGAAAAGTTTGCCTTCCAATTGTAGTTTAAGTACGATTCTTTCATCAACACTTAAGTAATTTAATTTAGAAGTATCTTTAATAACACCGCTTAATTTTACTTTCTGAACCTCTAATTCAGCTGCTTTTTCAGCATCATTTAAATAGGCTTCCTTTACATATTCTTCTCCATAAAGAAATTGTCCATCTTGAACTTCAGGTAAAAACTTTCCTCTTTTATCAACCAATGTTAAAGAGCCAATTCCGTTTTGACGAGCGACTTTAAAGTCATCTGCACCAAAACTTGGAGCAATATGTACAATACCCGTTCCATCTTCGGTAGTTACAAAATCACCTGTGATAATTTTAAAAGAATCACCATTTTCAACCTTTGCAAAAGGAAGTAATTGCTCATAATTAATACCAGCTAAATCCTTTCCTTTTGTTTCACCTAATAAAACATAAGGAATTACTTTATCACCCGCTACATAAGAATCGAAAGCCAATTCTGCTTGTTCAGGCTTAAAGTATTTACCCATTAAATCCTTTGCCATTAGAATTACAGAAGGCTCGTAGGTAAAAGGATTATAAGTTTTTATGATTGAATAAGTAATTTTTTCACCTACTGCTAAAGCTGTATTCGAAGGTAATGTCCAAGGAGTGGTAGTCCAAGCCAAAGCAAAAACAGATTCAGGGCCACTATAAACTGATGAAGCTCCTTTTAATCGAAACATCGCTACAGCAGTCGTATCTTTTACATCCTTATAAGTTCCTGGTTGATTTAATTCATGTGAGCTCAAACCAGTTCCCGCAGCAGGAGAATAAGGCTGAATAGTGTATCCTTTGTATAAGTAACCTTTATCGTACAGTTTTTTTAATAAGTTCCATAAACTTTCGATATAGTTGTTTTCATAAGTGATGTATGGATCATTCAGATTAACCCAATAACCCATTTTATTGGTAAGGTTATTCCAAACATCTGTAAACTTCATTACATCTTTACGACAAGCTTCATTGTATTCTTCAACAGAAATTTTCTTCCCGATATCTTCTTTGGTGATACCTAAAGTTTTTTCAACTTGCAATTCAACAGGCAATCCATGTGTATCCCAACCGGCTTTTCTTTTTACTTGAAAACCTTTTAGTGTATTGTAGCGACAGAACATGTCTTTTACCGCACGGCTCATCACGTGGTGAATACCGGGCATTCCGTTTGCACTTGGTGGACCTTCATAAAACACATAAGAAGGAGCACCATTCCTATTACTTACACTTTTTTCGAAAACCTGATTTTCGTTCCAATACTTTAGAACCTCCTCTTCAAAAGCAGGAAAATCTAATTTCTTAAACTCTTTATACTTACTCATTTCTTAAAACTCTCATTTATAGCAATAATGCCAATTTTTAAAAGCCTGCAAAAATAGTATTAAACTAAGAGAATTGAAAATGATGAGAAAGAATAAGATTTAGATTGTTAAATCCTTAACAATAAATTAATTACGCAAAATTGATTCGTTTAAAAATCGATTTGTATTAATCCTCAGGCTCCACATCAACCAAAACTGTACCGAATTCTTCTTTTGCATCGATACTTTTTTGCAGTGATAACAACATTGATGGAAGCAATAAAAGATTCATAAACATGCCAAATAAAAGAGCTAATGAAGTTAAAACACCTAAAGCTACAGTTCCTCCAAAATTTGATGCTGCAAAAATGATGAATCCAGCAAAAAGTGCAACAGCAGTATAAATAATACTAGGACCAGCTTCCATTAAACTCTCTGGAATGGCAATACTCATATCCCAATTATGCTTTTTAAGTGAATTTCGGTATTTGGCTAAATAGTGAATGGTAAAATCAACTACAATTCCATAAGCAATACTAAAAATAATAATGGTTGATGGTTTCAATCTGATATCAAAATAACCCATGATACCAAATGTCATAATCAAAGGTATTAAATTAGGAATCAAAGAAATAAGTACCATTTTCCAACTAAAAAACAAAAAGGCCATCATGATAGAAATAATGACTAAAGCCGAAATCATACTTTGAATAAGGTTTTCAATTAGATAATCATTTCCTTTTAAGAAAATGGCACTTGTACCTGTAATTTTAACATCGTATTTGTCTTTTGGAAAAATTGAATCAATTTTTTGTTGAACATTGGCAGAAAGCACTTTCATTTTTTGCGAACCAATATCAGCCATTTGAACACTAACTCTTGCAACCCTGAAATTACTGTCAACCATTGATTTTAGTAAGCCTTTGCTATTTCCACCTTTTGGAAGAAACTCTACAATATTTGTAATATCAACCACACTTGGAACAACATAAAATCGTGCATCTCCATTATTCATGGCTTGGTTGGCAAATTTCAGAAAATCAACAATTGAAACCGGACGAGAAAATTCTGCATACTGATGAAGTTCCTTTTCTAGACGATTAATTTTCTGCAAAACCACATAATCTTTAATTCCATCTTCTCTTTTAGTATCAATTTTTATTTCAAAAGGAAGCGTACCCTTCAAGTGTTTTTCGAAAAATTTCAAGTCTTGGTAAACCTTATCAGATTCAGGCAAATCATCAACAACATAACCCAAATTTTTAACTTTAAACGCACCAAAAACAGATACAACCAAAAGCAAAATGGTTATGATATAAATTAATCTTCTTTTGTTGTAAACCAAATAATTACAATAATCTAAAACCTTATTTAATCTCTTGCCATCTAAATGTTTGATATGATGCGGTTGAGGTGGAGGCAAATAAGAATAAACAACAGGAATAAACACCAATGAAATAATATATATCACCATAATTACAATTCCTGAAACAATTGAGAATTGATCGAGCATGGCGGAACCTGAGAAACTAAAAACCACAAAACCTACCGCGGTTGTTACATTGGTTAAAAATAAAGCCAATCCATTTTTCGAAATCAACCGAAGAATTGCCAGCATTTTATTTCCATGTTTACTAAACTCTTGGTGATAAACATTCAACAAATAAATACAATTTTGAACTCCGATAATTACCATTAAAGGAGGCAAAATTCCTGTTAACAATGTGATTTTATATCCAAAAATGGCTAGTGTTCCTAAAGTGGTTATAACACCAATAACAACAATTATAATTGAGAAAATTACTGCCGAGAAAAACTTAAAAAAGATGAAAATAAATAAAGCAGTAACTGCAATTGATAAATAGGTGAATATCTTAATTTCATCAGAAACTTTAGAACTATAAATGGTTCTAACATAAGGTAAACCCGATAAATGAATTTGAGTATTGTGTTTAGCGCCTAATAAATTTGCTCTTTCTTCAATACTTTTAACTAATGGAATTCTTGCTTTGCTATCGAGTTTATCTTTCTTTAAAGTAACAGCCATTAAGGTTACTTGAGATTCTGGATTATAAAGCAAACCTTCATAAAAACGTAAATCCTTTAATTGCATTTCAAAAGAATCAACATCAGCTTGAGATTTAAATTTACTAACAACAAGGGGCTTTAACTCTAATAATTGCGTTGAATCGTTTTTGTAAAGGTTATATAATTTTGTTATAGATAATACCTTTTCAACTCCATCAATTTTTTCAATATCATCACAAAGTTGGGCCCAATCTGAAAAGAATTTTTGTTGAAAGAGTTTATCTTGTTGAACTCCGATGACCATGATATTTCCATCTTCACCAAAAGTTTCTTTGAATTTTACATATTCTATAAAATCTGGATCATCTTGTGGAATAACTTTTGCAAAATCATAAGTCATTTGAACTTTGGTGGCAAAAAATCCCATTCCGAGTGTAAAAACACCCAAAGCAACCAATATCCAAAATCGGTTACGTAAAATATAAGTACCAAACGTATTCCACATAGTAATCGGCAAAAGTACTTAAATTATAAGTACCATGTCATCATTAAATTGTAAATGAGATAAGTTGAGCAAAATTGAAGGTAAACTGCCCATTCTAAACCCAATTTTTGTAAAAATGAGTCGATTTTTACAAAATTGTACATAAAAATGAAACTAATTTTCACCTAAGCGGTACGAAACTAATTTGCATATCGTTTATTTGTGTTTCTAAAAATGAAAAGATTAATTTTTCTTGCAATCGCGCTTTTCCCTGCGTTGATGCAAATAACATCGGCACAAAGCAATAAAGAACCAGCACCAGGCACTTGGAGGGTTCATTTACCTTATCAAACCAATTTTTGTGTTGAAAGGGTTGGAAACAAATTATACTGTGGCTCGCCAAGTGGTTTGTTTACTTTTAATACAGACGATAATAGCATTGAAAGATTGTCTAAATATACAGGTTTATCTGATGTTGAAGTTGATATTTTTAGGTATTATGAATCTAAAAAAACAAGCATAATTGTTTATTCCAATACCAATATTGATTTGCTTGACCACAAAACAAATGAAATCATCAATATTCCAGATATTCTGCAAAAAAGTATGATTGGAAAAAAGACTGTCAACTCAGTATTTTTCTATGAAAATAAGGCCTATTTGGCTTGTAGCTTTGGAGTTGTAGTGGTTGATTTAGATAAAAAACAAATTACAGAATCTTACCAAAATTTAGGAGCTAATGGTGCTCAACTAGAGTTTTTATCACTTGTAATAAACGATAATTCAATTTTTGCTTCGGCTGCTGATGGAATTTACAGAGCATCTTTAAATGCACCAAATTTGTCTGATTTTAAATTTTGGTCGAAATCAAAAACATCATTATATAGCAATCAATCTTGTGTTTTTAAAAACCAGGTTTATGCAGTTATTGATAGTACAGTTAAAATTTATGATGGAATTTCTTGGATTGATTGGCCACAAAGTAATAGCACAAAAATTAAATCACTTAAAACCAGTAATAATAAGTTAATTTTTGTTGCAGAGGAGCATATTGTAATTGAAAATACTGATGGAACTTTTAGCAAAAAGCCTCTCACATTTAGAAATGATGCAGTTATTGATGAACGTGGATTTTTAGCAATGGTTGATAATTTATTTGGATTAACATTTGAAAGAACTGATAATGGCAATATTGATTATTACAATCCAAATGGACCTGCTGGAAAAACATTTGGCAAAATGCTCTTTTTCGACAAAAAACTATGGGTTAGTGGTGGTTATGTAAATGATGTTTGGAGTCCTTTAGTTTATAACAACACCAAGTTTTCAACCTTTTACGATAATATTTGGTACAATTATTCAAAAACTGATCATCCTGCAATCGACAATGCAAAAGACTTTATAGATGTAAAGAAAAATCCTTATACCGACGAAATCTATTTAAGCAGTTATGGAACAGGAATCTTTGAAGTTAAAAATGATATCGTTACAAATGTTTATGACGATAAAAACAGCTCATTACAAAGACTTCAGGTTGCAGACCCAAATTACAATCCATTATTAAGTGGAGGTATGGATTTTGATATTTATGGAAATCTTTGGGTGAGTAATTTTGGAGCTGCTAAACCATTAAGTGTTAAATCAAAAACTGGTTGGACATCCTTCTCTATTGGAACCTTATTGCTTGGAAACGAAATTGGTTGGGTAACCTGCGATGATTACAACAATGTTTGGGCAAATACATTAAAAGACAAAGGGATTTTAGTTTATAACCATGCTGGAACACCCAATAATGCAAATGATGATACTTACAAACTATTAACCAAAGATGCTGGTCAAGGTGCATTACCAAGTAATACGGTATTGTGTATGAGTTTAGACCAAAGAGGTGAAATGTGGATTGGCACCAACCAAGGATTAGCCATATTGAGCAATCCTGGATTGATATTCAACAATAAAAATTCAAGTTTTGATGCTCGCCAAATCATTATTCAAGTTGGCAGTAATTATGAGGTATTTCTAGGAAAGGAAGTGATAAACTGCATAAAAATTGATCCAGCAAATCGCAAATGGATTGGAACAAGAAATGGTGTTCATTTAGTTTCTGCTGATGGTTATACTTTGTTAAAAACATTTACCATTTCTAACTCACCTCTGTTATCGAATAATGTGATTGAAATTGGCATTGATGAAAAAACTGGCGAAGTATTTTTTGGCACAGAAAAAGGAATTATTTCTTATGTAGCAGATGCAACTAAAGGAGCAGAAACTTTTAATGAAGTAAAGATTTTTCCTAACCCTGTAAGACCTGAATTCACCGACAATATTACGATTAGAGGATTGGTAAATAATGCCATTGTAAAGATTACAGATATCAGTGGAAATTTAGTTTATGAAACAACAGCTAATGGAGGCACTGCTACTTGGAATGGAAGAAATTTTTCGGGCAAAAGAGCATCAACAGGTGTTTATTTGGTGATGTCGGCAGATGAAGATGGAAACCAATCGTATGCAGGGAAATTGGTATTTATTCATTGAGGCGGCTGGCTTCTAGCGGCTGGCATCTGGCTTGCATTTCATAATGATAAAAATTGGTTTTATTAAAGGTACTTTGAAGTTTTTCCTTTTGAATAATAATGCACTTATTTAGACAAAATTAAAAGCCAACAGCAAATGGCCAATGGCTAATTTACTAGCTAGCAACAAACTTACTTTAAAATTTCAGGTCTTGCTTTAACAATAAAAAATACAACATACTTGGCTAGGAACATTTCTTTTCTTATTGTTGAAATATGAAGGCAAGCATATTAAAAGGCATTAACCAGGCTTTGGTTTTTGAAGAAACATCTAATCCGATTCCGGAAGCAGATGAGGTTGTAGTGAAAGTAAAAGCAGCAGCATTAAATCACAGAGATGTTTGGATACAAAAAGGCCAATATGCAGGATTAGTATTTCCAATAATTCTTGGAAGTGATGGTTCAGGGATTGTGAGTGCATCAGGTTCAGAAGCAAATAAACATTTAATAGGAAAAGAAGTCATTATTAACCCTTCATTAAACTGGGGAGAAAATCCAAGGGTTCAAGCAAAAGATTATATCATTTTAGGTTTGCCAAAAAATGGTTGTTTAGCAGAAGAAGTAAGCATTCCTGCAAGACTAGTTCATGAAAAACCAGCACATTTAAGTTTCGAACAAGCCGCGGCATTACCATTAGCAGGATTAACTGCATATAGAGCTTCAATGGTTAGAGCTGCTATAAAACCAGGTGAAACTGTTTTAGTAACCGGCGCCGGTGGCGGTGTTGCATTATTTTGCATTCAATATGCAGTTGCACAAGGTTGCAAAGTTTTTGTAACATCAGGCTCAAATGAAAAAATTGAAAAAGCCATTTCATTGGGAGCAATTGGTGGTGTGAATTATAAAAATGATGACTGGCACAAAGCATTAGTTAAATTAAGTGGTGGATTTGATGCAACAATAGATTCAGCTTGTGGAGACAATTTTGCAAAACTAGCAGACATGGCTAAACCCGGAGGAAGAATTGCATTTTATGGTGCAACATTGGGTGCATTTAATAGCGGTGTTCCAGCAAAAATATTCTGGAAACAATTAGATATTCTAGGTTCAACCATGGGCAATGATGAAGAATTCAAAGCCATGTTAGAATTTGTAAACAAACACAAAATTGTACCTGTAGTTGACGAAGTATTTCCATTAGCTAATGCAGAAGAAGCTATGCGCAAAATGGATGAAGGAAAGCAGTTTGGAAAAATTGTGTTGGGGATTGAATGAACTATTTCAAGGAAAGACCTTATCGAGAAGATGAATTAGAAAAATTGCATTCACTTATTCCTAATAAAAAGGAAAAAGTGAAGCAATTTGGAATAGCATTTTTTATGGCAGGTTTATTACCAGGATTTTTTTTAGTCATAATTATATTTGATAAATCCTATTCATCCGATACTAAGCTTTTGCTGACAGGTCTCTATTTTGCTATCATATTTGCTTTAGCATTGTATATTTATTATTTATCCGGATATCTCAATTTCAGGAATCCTATTGATGATTCTATTAAAAAGGGAAAAGCTTTTGAAATAAATCTAGATGTTATAAAAATATCAAGAAGAAAAGCCCTTTACTTTGAGCATCCCAATGCCTATTATTTTACTTGTTTAATTGAAGGAAAAGAAGAGCTTATATATTTAAAGGGTGAATTTATAAAAGACCTAGAAAAGCAAGTGAATTTTCCTAATTCTAAAATGCAAATTGTGCTTGATTTCCACCAAAATATATTACTTTCATATAAAGCAAAAGGTCATCTAATAGATAAAATCAAAGAAATACATCCACATCAAGACGACAACATAAGAGCTTATGAGGTTTTGGAGGCTGATTAATCAGAAATTTCTAAACTTAATAATTCATTGCAACTAATAATTTTTGAGATTTTAAAGTTTAATTGGAGCCTCGGTTAATCACAAGTTTTCAATCAAAACATCTGAAAAACAAGATTCAACCTAATATTCCTATTTGACATTCATATTTAAATTATAAACATTAAATTGCACGCATAAGAACGAAACTCAAATGAAAGTTACAGATCATATTAGTCAAGCTAAAGACACTCTTTTTTCAATAGAAATTCTACCTCCTTTAAAAGGAAAAGATATTCAAAGTATTTTTAGTGGCATTGCGCCATTAATGGAGTTTAAACCTGCTTTTGTTGATGTAACTTATCACCGTGAAGAGTTCGTTTTGAGAAAACGTAAAGATGGTGGCTTCGATAAAGTGTATACCAGAAAACGTCCGGGTACTGTTGCTATTTGTGCTGCCTTGATGAACAAATACCATATTGATACTGTTCCTCACCTAATTTGTGGTGGTTTCAGCAAAGAAGAAACAGAAAATGCATTGATAGATTTACATTTCTTAGGTATAGACAATGTGCTTGTTTTAAGAGGTGATAATATCAAAAACGAAAGCAATTTTGTTCCTGAGCCTGATGGCAATAAAGATTCACTCGAGCTATTGAAACAGGTAGTTAGAATGAACAATGGTAAATACTTAGACGAAGAGATTGAAAACACTAGCACTTCTTCATTTTGCATTGGCGTTTCGGGTTATCCTGAAAAACATTTTGAAGCACCAAATATGAACAAAGACATGGCTTGGTTAAAACAAAAAGTTGATGCTGGTGCTGATTATATTGTGACTCAAATGTTCTTTAACAACCAAAAATATTTTGAGTTTGTAGATAATTGCCGCAAAATGGACATCAATATCCCAATCATTCCGGGTATTAAACCATTAACAACTAAAAAACAATTAACTGCCTTACCTAAAATTTTCCATATTGATTTACCAGATGATTTAGTAAATGCTGTCGATGCCTGCAAGGATGATAAAGCTGTAAAACAAGTTGGAATTGAATGGGCTATTCAACAATCTAAAGAACTAAAAGCAGGTAAAGTTCCGGTTTTACATTATTACACCATGGGTGTGAGTGAGACGACGAAGGCTATTGCTTCGCAAGTTTTTTAGAGAGGCTACTGGCAGCTGGCTTCTGGCGGCTGGCTTTGGATTGGAGTGATAGAATGATTATAGTTTTGGAGGCGGCTTTTGGCTTTTAACTTTGAATTCTTGGTGTTTTAGGATTGAAAGTTTAAAGAAGTATTCGTTTTTTATATCTTTATAATTGATATTAATCTTTCATTAGAAATGTAATAATGAATAGAAGATGTTGAAATACCTTTTAATAGTATTCTGTTTATCACCACTAACTACCTTAGGGCAAGATTTTACTAATCCGTTTAGTTCTTTGAATCTATCTGCACATCCTCAAGATAGCATTATAAATAAGCGTGATTCTTTAGGTAGAAAATCTGGATTATGGGTTAAATATTTTTATGATAAGCAGGGGAACAGAAGAATTGTAAATACTGGTTCTTATTTTGATGGAAGAAAGATTGGAACATGGAGATATTTTCAAAATGATTTGTGTTTATCATGTTTTGATACAAGCAAATGCATTTCTGTAACAGAAATTTATGAGCTTGATGGAAGCCTCAAAATATTAGGGATAGATGAAACAAAAATTAATGCTGACTCCTCAATGATAGTTTTCACAAGAAAAAATCATAGTGAAATTATTTGCAAAAAGAACAAACAGGGTAAATATGAATGCATTCGTGTATTCTCAAGTTCTAAAAAGCCAATTCGAAAGACTTTTTCTGACTTTGAGGATTGCTTTATTAACCTTGATACAAGATGGTAATTTTTATAAAATAAACTAGTAATAATTGTCCTTTAAACTCAAAAAACCAAACTTCTCTACTAGAATTCAACTCGCAGTCCAATCGTGCCAGTTGCCAGCAGATTCTGTGTTGATTTGCAAATAAAATATTAAATTTTTATTTTCCCGCGACAAAACGGCCTAGAGCTAGTTTCTAAAGAGCAGCAGCCATTTCTGGTTGCTCTCTTTTTATTGATTCAAATTCTTTATTGTATTTAGTATTATTTTTAAATAGAATATAAGTCAGCTCTAATAATTTCCTTTGGATTGCTATTAATGCTTTCATTTTTATACCATGTTTTGATATTAATCTATTATAAATCTCCTTAAAATTATCATCATATTTTACTGCTGTTAATGACGGTAAGTGCATTGCTTTTCTCAAATATCTATTCCCCTTTTTGGATATTTTGGATTTTCCTTTTACAGATGTTCCAGATTGTTTTTCTTTGATATCAAAACCTGCATAACTTGCTAATTGCTTTTTATTTCTTATTAACTCAAAGCCATTTGTTTCTGCTAAAATTGTTACTGCAGTAAGGTTTCCAATTCCTGGTATGCTTGTAACAATCTCCAATTGATTTTTAATTTCGTTTTCGTTTTTTATATAAGAATCAATTTCGGATTTAACCTCCTTTTCCTGTTTGTTTAAAAATTTTATCCTTAGTTTCAGTCTTTTCAAACTTCCTATATTTGGCTCAGCCTCTGCTTCTTCTGCATGGAGTTGATTCTTAACCATACTGCGTTCTTCAACTATTTGATCTCGTTCTCTTGTTAGTTGTAAAAGTAATTTATAAATGGGCTTAGGACGCTCCCAAACTTCTAAATTTCTCTCCAACCCAAATAATGTTATTGCTTCAGCACAGGTTTTATCGGTAATGGTTTTGGTTTCCAAAGTACGCATGTAATTACTTATTTTATTAGGTAATACAATACTTACGGCATATCCTCTATCATTCAAATAATAAGCAAACTTTTGATGATAAACACCCGTAGCTTCCATTACAATGGATAATTTCACCTCTTCCAACGTGTACTTTTTTATCCACTTTAAAAATGCAACAATTCCGGATTCTTTATTACTAAA
Source organism: Bacteroidia bacterium (assembly GCA_051861545.1). Classification (GTDB taxonomy): domain Bacteria; phylum Bacteroidota; class Bacteroidia; order UKL13-3; family UKL13-3; genus CAISCU01. The sequence goes on from JBIMKP010000009.1 coordinate 79,660, forward strand.
AACCTTATGTGCATAAACCTCTTTTGAAAGATCTTCATTAATCTTCCCTAACGAAACAACTAACTCCTTTTGGGCTACATCGACTCCAACAACTTGTTTTAAAATTTTCATATTTAAATAATTTTAGATTGTTTAAAAGTGAAAATCTCCCTTCGTTTTGTCTCCTGGTTGGATATTCTGGATATAGTGAAAACTCATTATTCCTTACATTCTGTTCAAACTCTAAGAGAAAAAAAGAATGAGGTTATATCTGCTGGACAGTATGCTTCTCGAGCTACTTAGCCAGCTGTTTACTCTCATCCTTTTTCACTTTCAACTACAAAAGTAATTTACAATACGAACACAGGAGCCAGTCGCCAGGAGCCTTCCTACAAGCTTCTTCCCGATACAAACTGCAAATTGTTTTTCGATTGTGCAAATATTGAATCTAGCTATTGACTTTGGATTCGAGAGATATTAAGGCTGGATATTTTAATCAAAATTTCTTTAGTTTTACCTAAACAAAACTTATAAATAATTATTTTTTCATCATGAAAAGGTGGATTTTTATTTTAACTATTTTCATTGGAATATTTCTGTCTGCAATTTTTATAGAAAAATCGTATTCAATTTTTATTGAAATTATTCTGATACTAGTATTATTGGGATATTTATTTTTCGAATTCTATAAAATTAACAATAAGAAAATTGAAGGTGATTTTATTTTCTATAAGCAAAAAAATAGAATTCAACCATTATTTATTGTTTTAGCTATTACTGCCACTATTGGCTACTTTATAAATAGCAAAAAAGATTTGTTTCAAATTATACTATTTTGGTCTATTGTTATATTTGATATTATTACCAGTTTTATAACGAATAAAGTTAAACCAATAGGAATAGTAATCAAAGCTAATTATCTCATTTGTAACGACTCTAACAATACAAAAAGGGATCTAAATAAAGTTAAAAGCTTAAAATTAAATGGATTTACTAATGAAATAGAAATGAATTTTGAGGAAGAAAAAAGAATTTTAATTAAACAAAGTGAATATCTAAACATAGACATTGAAATACTAGTTTCTTTATGTATAGAAAAAAGCAATGGTAAGGTTTCAATTTCTGAAAACTTAAAATTTTAATTCACTATTTAATATTATACTAATTTAAAATGAGTTGATATTTAGTTTTAGAAAGTATCTTTTGTAAAGCTATGCCTCAAGCCAGTTGCCAGCAGCCAGTCGCCAGGAGCCTTCCTACAAGCTTCTTCCCGACACGAATTGCAAATTGTTTTTCGATTGTGCGTATTTGGCTTCTAATTCAACCAATTTTGCTTGGGCTTCAATCAAAGTTCTTTCCCTTTGGTTTACTAAAAACAAAGAGCTTTCACCTGCTTCAAAACGAATTTCTTCAGCATCACGTAATAATGTTGCATTGATTACTAAATCTCTTTGAATGAGCACCAATTGCCTGAAATTATCCATTTCATTATAAGCCAGTAATACCTGATTAACCACTTCTCTCCTACCTTGTTGAAACTCCAATTCGCTGTCTTTAATTTTCAAATTGGTTAGTTGAAGTTTACCTCTTTCTTTTCTTAAAAATAAACTGGAATAAAATGTCATTCCGAATTTATAGTTCTTGGAAAACAATCCGGGGACTACGTCTTCGCTTCCATTTGTATAAGTTTGAAAAGGATAATATTCTAAATTCAATTGAGGCTTTAAGTTTTCAAGAGCTAATTTTCTATCGAATTGATAATGGTTAATTTTTAAACTCAATTTTCTTATTTCTGGATGTGAATTTTCAGCAAATGCTAGTAATCCTGCCAATGAATCTTTACTTAGTAACATGATCTCACTTCCTTGCGATGATGGCCTAACAAAATCTGCAATTTGAATGGGATTGTTTTGCTCATCCCACAAATAATTTGATAAGGAAATTCGGGCATTTAGTAAGTCCATATTAGATTCTGTTAACATTACTTCACGTCGTTTTAGTTCTGTCCAAGCTTCTACAGAATCAATAGGTTTTTCTTCACCACCAAGAATTCGGTTTTTAATAAAGTTTAATCTTATCGATGCCAACTCGAAATTTTTCACCATTAAGATATTCTTCTGATAAGCCGATTGCCAGTTCCAAAACTCTTTAGATGCTGAAATAAATAATTTATTTACAACTTTAATTTGTTCAGCTTGATTCATTTGAGAAAGCAATTCTGCTTGTCTTAAACCAATTCTTCTTTGGTCGGTAATTAAGCCTCTTAAAACAGGCAAGTTAACTCCAGCATAAAGAAGTTGATAGTTTACATTTTGAGTACCTCCGTTTATTGGGTCGAATTTACCCATTTCAGGACTTACCGAAATTCCACTACTTTGGTCCATACCAGCTTTAAAATCTAAACCAATTAAAGTTGGAATTTTAATTTGAGGCTCAAAATAACTATAAGAATTAGCACCTTTAGTTGTTTTGTTATCAATGCCCGTTTGAATAACCGGGTCGAAACTTCCTCTTGCAGTTCTAATTTCATTTCTAGCCATTTCTGGCAATAAACCTGCTTGTTTTGCAACAGGATGATTTCTTAAAACTAAATCATAAAACTTGTTAAAACTCAAAAAACTTGAGTCTTGCGCATACACTTGAAACTGAAAAATTGAGAATAGAAAACTGAAAACAAAAAACTTTATTTTCATTTCTTCTCCTCCTTATCTTTTGAATCTGATTTAGATTCTGGTTTAGAATCTGCTTTTGTTGTAGCAGCTTCCAATTCACTAATGTATTCAGGAGGGAAACCATTGAATTCACGCCACAATTCGTACCAAATTCTCACAGATTTTAACATTGCCCAACCATAAACGCCACCACCTGCTCTAATTTGATCTGGCCATTTTTCATCATCAGGATCGGGAGTAACTAAAACCCTAAACATTCCATTAGCAGAATTCACTTTATCTACAGCAGCAACAACACCGCCGAAAGTACCTACACCAACATTCGGCCAACCAGAGAAAACCAATGCAGGCCAACCATCAAATTGCACACGCACTTTAATTCCAGGATTCATTAAAGGTAAATCCATAGGCCTCACATACAACTCAACTGCCATTTGTGCATTTGCAGGCATAATGGTTAATAGTGTTTCACCTTCTTTAATATTTTCACCGATACCAGAACGTAGTGCCTTTACAATATAGCCATCTTGAGGAGCACGAATCACATAAAAACCAGAACGCATTTCTAGGTTCGATAATTCAATTCTCATTTTGGAGATTTCGGCTTGTGATTCAAAAATTTCACCCGCAGTTTCATTCACTGAAGATTCAGCTTTTGAAATCTTATCAAGGTAATCAGCTTCTACTGAGTTTAATTCAATTTCAGCATTAATTAATTCATTTTGAACCGAATTAAATTTATTCTCTTGCTCAACCAATTTTGCATTAGTTTCTTGGGTTTTGTTATTTCTATTTTGCAATTCAGTTAATGAAGCTAAACCCTTGTTATAAAGCGCTTCTAATCGCTTGTATTGATCTTGAGCCAATCTTTGAGAAACCTTTGCAGCTTCGTATCCTGCTCTTTCAGCTTCAACCTTAAAACGCATTTGTTTCACCTTGTTTTTGGTTTGTTGAATTTTATATTTCAAACCATCTTTTAAGGCACCAACTTGTTTTTCGCCTGCTTGGATTTTATCCATTTTGGCTTTAACTGCATCTTGTTTATTAATAATCTGAGATGAAGTTCTACCTAATAATTGAGGATCGAAAAACTTTTCTTTTACCTCACTAATAACAGCTAAAGTATCACCCTTTTTAACAAACTGACCTTCTTGAACCAGCCATTTTTCAATTCTACCTCCTATAACTGATGGCACAGATTGCGGCCTATCTTGTGGACGATAAGGAGTTAATTTACCTTTACCTTGTACGTTTTGTTGCCAAGGTAAAAATAGGATTGATATTAAAATAACAAATAAACCAATAAGATAATTTCGAATAGTTGTGTATCTCTTTGGAGTTTGAACCAATTTTAAAGAAACAAATTCATTTTCTAACAATTCTCTCATAACATTAAAAACTTATTGATTGATTAAAAAACGAAGTGAAGCACGATCTTTTAAACTAGCGTAATTGCCTTGGTCGATAATGGTACCCGATTGCATGATATAAATTTTATCGCATCTTTCCATAATCTCTGGAAGTGAGCTAATGATGATAACCGACATCTCTTTTTCATTAAAAAGATTATCAAGAATTCTTTGTTTATCTAGTCTTTGTACTTGATGAAACATTTCATCAATCATTAATAAAGAAGGTTTAATTAAATATGCTCTTGCAAGTAAGATTTTTTTGGCAATACTTGAAGGAAAATTTGCTGCCGCAGGAGCCAATTGAGTTTTTAATCCTTCTTCTAAGCTTGAAATAAAGTCTTTTAAACCAGCCCATTCACAAGCCTTTAAAATATCGAGAAACGGAATGGTTGAATTCCCCATTGAGATGTTCTCTTCAATACTACCTTCAAACAAATCTGTAGCATTTCCAACATCTGCAATTAAACTTCTATAACTGTTTAAATTTAATTCTCTTAATGAAATTCCGTTCAAGCTAATTGCACCCGAAAAAGATTCATATGCACCCGAAATTATTTTAACCAAAGTAGATTTACCACTATCATTATAACCACAAATACAAACTTTTTCTCCTTTTGATATTTGAAAGTTAATTTCATTTAAGCTGGTATGTTTACAATGCGGATACTTAAAACTAACTTTAGATAGTTTTAGTTCGAAAGAATCTTTTAAAATGATATCAGAAGTGCTTCTACCGCCGGTACTTTCGAGAGGTAATTCGGAAACTGTTGCTAATTTATCAATGGCAGTTAACATATCGTAAACACTCGAGATATTGCTTATTATTTTCTCAACTGAACTAATCACTAAAACTATAATGATTTCGGAAGCAACAAACTGACCTAAGCTTATCTTTTTTGAAAAAACCAAATAACCACCTAAAATGAGTAAACCCGAAGTTATAATGGTTTTAAAGGCAATAATTGCAGCAAATTGTTTAACAAGAACTTTAAAGTGTTTTTTTCTGTAATACAAATATTTATCTAAAATCTTATCAGTTTTGTTGATGGGTAAACCATGATAAGCTGACATTTTAAAAGCATGAACAGAGCGACCCAATTCTTCTAACCAAAAAGCCAATTTATATTTGTATTTTGATTCGTAGATACTTGATTCCAAACCATCTTTACCTGTAAAAACAAAAACTAAAGAAACAACACATAAAACTAAAAAACCAAAAACAATAAAGTAAGGATGATAAAAAGCCAATAAAATTAAACCAAAAGCTATCTGAATAAGAGCAGAAGTAAAATCGATTAATATTTTTGGGAGAGATTTTTGGACATTTATAACATCAAAAAACCTATTTACAATTTCGGGAGTATATTGTTGAGATAAAGCTTCTGATTTTATTCTAGGAATACGAAATGAAAAATCGAAAGCAGTTTTAGCAAAAATTCTTTGTTGTAAAATTTCAACTAATGCCAATTGTTGAACTTGTAACCAACCTGAAGCCAATGTTGAAACAATTACTAAAAATATAAGCACCATTGCAGATTCAAGTAATAAACCACCCGACATCAAGCCAATAATGGCTTGAATTCCTAATGGGATGCTCAAAGTAATAAGAGAAACTAAAACAGCAAAAAAGTAAATTGCATAAATATCCTTTTTCTCTGATTGTATTAAATCAAGAAATCGTTTGTACGGTGTTTTGGGTTTTGCAGTTTTTTTGGCATCCATATTAGAAATTTTAAATCCACTTAAAAACAAAATAAAATTGGCAGGATTACCTTGCGTAATATCTTTTTCAAAATCTTCATTAAAAAAGTTCTGAGAAATTAAATCACTAAGGTTTTTACAAGTTTTAGCTATTTCATTTGATTTAATGAGTTTCGATGTCGAGTTTCCACTCAACATATCAAAAGTAGTACATTCAATTTCTTTATTATTTGAAATTGAAAATAACATAGGTTTTACCTCATTTGACTCATTAGAAAAAGCAATAATAGGGAAGCTTAAATTAGCTACAAACTTCTCAAATTCAGAAACTTTCATTACTCTCAAATCAAAATGAAATCTTGCTGAATCTGAGATTTCTCTGAGTTGAGTTAGAAACGTATCTAAACTAACAGATTTGTTATCGGTAGGATAAAGTGCATCTTGAGAAAATTCAAAATAATTGAGTTTTTCACCAGAAAATTCTGCAAATTTTATTAATAATTGGACTAGGGACTTTCGGAACATTTGCATTTTAACAAAATATGACAAAATAAGTTTTGAAAATGTAAAGATTTTTAGTGGTAGTGTTTAGACTGATTTTACTCATTTTTTTAGTATGAAAATGCTTTGATTTTTGTGCTAGTTATTGCTTTCAATTGGTAATAGCCAAAGGAAAGCTTATTTTTGCCCACCAACGAATACAAAACCCTGACAATGAAAACAAACGAGATTGTTGAAAAGGTATTGAGCTCAGCTTCTAAAGCTCATTTAAACCTTAGCCCTGCCGAATTAGTTCGTCATGCCATCTTAAATGGAGAAGGCGTACTAAACGACACAGGAGCATTAATGGCAGATACTGGCGAATTTACCGGCCGTTCTCCAAAAGACAAATTCAGCGTAAACGATAGCAAAACCGAAAACACTGTATGGTGGGGCGACGTGAATCAAAAATTCGACCCTATTAAATTTGATACTTTGTTAAACAAAGTTTTGAATCACTATGCAGGAAAACCAGTTTACGTACGTGATGCTTATGCTTGCGCTGACCAACGCTACAGACTAAATATCCGTGTAATCAACGAAACTGCTTACCACAATTTATTTTGCTACAATTTATTCTTAAGACCAACAGAAGAAGAGCAAAAATCATTCGAACCAGAATGGTTAATCATTAATGCACCGAGCTTTAAAGCTATTGCTGCAGAAGATGGAACTCGCCAACACAATTTCTCAATTATTGATTTCACCAGAAAAATTATTTTAGTTGGTGGAAGCGGATATACCGGAGAAATGAAAAAAGGTATTTTCACTGTATTAAATTACATATTACCTGAAGAAAAAGGTGTATTAAGTATGCATTGCAGTGCCAATATTGGTAAAAATGGCGATACGGCTATTTTCTTTGGATTATCAGGAACAGGAAAAACCACTTTATCTGCTGACCCTGAGCGTAAATTAATTGGTGACGACGAACATGGTTGGGCTGATGATTCAGTTTTCAACTTTGAAGGTGGTTGCTATGCAAAATGTGTTGATTTAACAGCTGAAAAAGAACCACAAATTTTTAATGCAATTAAATTTGGTGCTTTATTAGAAAATACCAGATTTATTCCAGGCTCTTCAACTGTAGATTATACTAACATTAGTGTAACAGAAAATACACGTGTTGCTTATCCAATTCACCATATCGACAATGTTGCAGTTCCTTCATTAGGAAAAGCTCCTGAGAATATTTTCTTCTTAACTGCTGATGCTTTTGGTGTATTACCTCCAATTTCTAAATTGAATGTTGGTCAAGCAATGTATAGTTTCATTAGCGGATATACTGCTAAAGTTGCTGGTACAGAAGCTGGTGTTACTGAGCCTCAAGCTACATTCTCTGCATGTTTTGGTAAAGCATTTTTACCTTTACACCCAGGGAAATACGCAGAAATGTTAGGTAAAAAATTAAAAGATAATCCAAATATCAATGTTTGGTTAATCAATACTGGCTGGTCTGGTGGTGCTTATGGTGTAGGTTCTCGTATGAAATTATCATACACTCGCGCTATGATTACTGCTGCTTTAAACGGTGAGTTAAACAATGTAACATTTGAAACACATCCTGTTTTTGGTTATGCAATGCCAACTACTTGTCCGAATGTTCCAGTTGAATTATTAAACCCAAGAAATACTTGGTCTGATAAAGCTGCTTACGATGCACAAGCCAACAAATTGGCAAACATGTTCGTTAAGAATTTCGAACAATTTGCAAATGGTGTTAGTGAAGAAATTTTAAGTGCAGCTCCAAAAGCTACTCAAAACGCTTAATATTTTTTGATAAATATTTAAAAAGAGCTCCCAAGTGGAGCTCTTTTTTTTATCTTTCCAACAAGAAATTTCATTATGAGTAAATCCTTGTTTTTCCACGCAGATTTAAGTTCAGACACCATTGTATTACTTGAAGAGGAATCAAAACACCTTATACGTGTACTTAGAAAACAAAAGGGGGATATCATTCAATTAATGGATGGAAAGGGAAATCTTGCTTTAGCCAGAATTGAAGAAGATCACCCAAAAAAATGTCTTTTATTGATAACTGAAATCAGCCAAAAAGAAAAAAACAGAAACTACCATTTTGAATTGGTTATTGCTCCTACCAAAAATATGGAACGAATTGAATGGATGCTTGAAAAATGCTGTGAAATTGGACTAGATGCCATTCATTTTATCAATTGTGAAAATAGCGAACGTAGCAAATTGAATTTAGAACGATTGGAGAAAATTTGCATTTCTGCCATCAAACAAAGCAAACAATTTTATCTACCAGAAATTAATCCATTAATAGATTTTAAATCATTCATTGAAAAATCGAAAATTACAGATTCAACAAAATTGATTGCTTGGTGTGAAACGAATCAAACAGAAACCATTCAATCTAAATTAACAAAAATCGAAAATCAAAACCTGATTTTTATGGTAGGACCAGAAGGCGATTTTAGCAACAATGAAATTAAAATAGCAAAAGACAATGGATTTAAAGAAGTGAGTTTAGGCAATAATATTTTAAGAACAGAAACAGCAGGTTTATATGCATGTGTAGCTGCTTCTCAATTGCTTTAAGATTATCAACGAAAACCTAGTAAATCATTAGAATTCTTACTGCACCCGCATAAACTTGGTCTACATAAACTTCAACCACATAAAGTCCAGGATATAAGCCAGCACTTTGCCAATTAGCAGGAATTTTAACTAAATCTCCTGTGAAATTGCATTCTGATGCAGGAACAACAATACTTTCTAACAATACTGGATTTGAATCTAACGTGCTCAATCGTAATTCAACTTGAGAAAGATTAATATCGGCAGCACATTCAATAGTAGTATTGATGGTTGCGCCTGCTAAATTAGCCGGATTGGGGAAAACACGCACATAATTTTCTGTTGAATAAGAGTAAACAGCTGCTTGTTCGTAAGCACCGAAATCGGGAAAAGCACCAGAGGGTCTTTGTTTCGATTCAATGTCTTTATTGGCAAAAGGATAATTTGTAATAACAGATGGAGCTGCAGCATCAACTGCAGGTGATGTTGAGTTTAGCGCATATTGCTCATTATTGTAGGAAACAAAATCTATTGTACTCGATTCATTGCTATAAAAATTTGGTCCATAAACAGAGCGAGAATTCAATGAAATAAAAGCTGGAGCATTCGCCTGACTATATCCTGGAACTGAATTAGAACTGTAAATTACTGAAACTGGACTTGTGTTAATTGCAGCAGCTGAATCAATTACTATTAAATTATTACCTATAAAACTATTGTTTACATAAGCAAGGGAATTCAAATTAATTCCTTGTGGAGCAAATGAATTATAAGGAGCACCAACTCTGTAGGTTTTACCAATTACTATTGTATTGTGAACCACAACAAAAGGTAAACGAGGAACTGTGGTATCTTTGCATGCTTTATCGTTGATATAAATACCGTATAAAAACGTACTTCCGGTTAAAACTCCATTGACATAAGTACCTTGTGACTTTTTAGACAAACCCGGATTTTTAATTACATTGTTATAGATCTGAGTTCCGGTGCTAAAACTGGCGATACCAATACCCATACTATTTTTAATGATATTATTATACACCTTGGCAATGGTTGGTTGACCTACGGTAATTCCACCCATTTGAGAAGATTGATCTGAGTAGGAATCGTTTGTAATATAGTTAGAATAAATTTCACAATCTTGAGACATTGTTACTTGAATTCCATCCCAACCCGTTGAATCAATAATATTTTCGTAAACACGAACTCCAATAATTTTGTGAGGTTTTATAAATGTTGTTGTTGAACCGCAAACCAATCTCAAACCTGCACCATCATTATAACCAGTATTTCCAATATAAAAAGCTTCTGTTCCTACATGATGTATATAGTTATGATGGAATTTCATATCATACATTGTAAACAAAGGATAGGTAGCTAAATTAGCACAATTGGGGTCAGTTTTTGCTGCAATTCCAATTGCTCCCATGTGGTCGATTTCTAAACCCTCAGCTTCTACATTTGATGAATAAGCATCAATTCCTAAACCAGCACCATTAGGAATATATGAAATTCGAATACCATAAGGATTTGTAGAATTTGAGCGACCATTGATATGAATATATCTGCAATTTGAAATCGCTAAACCGTAGTAACCACCAATAGGTCTTGTGATGTTTACCATTCCAGTTCCATTTCTTATAATAATGGGGTTCAAACTATCACCCACAATCCTTTCAATTTTTAGAGGACCACGAGTACCATTGGCAAAAACTAAAATATCTCCTGCTGTACTATTGATTTCAAGTAAATTGTAGGTTATTTTTGGCACACCAGGAACCAAAGTAACATTATGTCGCACTAAATTAATACCAGAACTAATTGTATAGGTGAAACTAAATCCGCTTAAAAACAAACAAAAAACAAATAAAAATGATAGTATTGAACGTTTCATATGTCGCAATTAGAAAATAAAGATATATAATATTTAAGAAAAAAAGCAATTCACATAAATAATGAAGCAAAAAAATTTATTTTTTCTACCACTCCTATTGATTTCCTGCATTTTAAGTGCACAACCAGGTGCAATTAAAATAGCTCGTTTAAAATACAATGGAGGAGGTGATTGGTATGCAAACAAAACAAGCTTGCCCAATTTGATTCAGTTTTGCAAGCAAGAATTAAAAATCAATTTAAATCCTGAAGAAGATATAGTAGAAGTTGGAAGTCCAGATTTGTTTAACTACCCTTTTGTTCATTTAACAGGCCATGGAAATATTATATTAAACAATTCGGAGGCACAAAATCTAAGGAATTATTTAATAGGAGGTGGCTTTTTGCATGCAGATGATAATTATGGTTTGAATACTTTTTTCAGGAGAGAAATGAAAAAGGTATTTCCTGAATTAGATTTTGTTGAAATACCCTATTCACATCCAATTTATCATCAGAAATATGATTTCAATAGCGGTTTACCAAAAGTTCATGAACATGATGGCAAACCTGCACAAGGATTTGGCTTGTTTTATGAAGGGAGACTGGTTTGTTTTTACAGTTACGAGTCCGATTTGGGTAATGGTTGGGAAGACAAAGAAATTTACAATGACCCAGAAACCGTAAGACTAAAAGCCCTTCAAATGGGTGCAAATTTGATACAATATTGTTTTGTGGAGTAGTGAAAACAAAAAAACCTACCTCATTGCGAAGCAGGTTTTTTTGATAAATAAATTTTCGATTTTAACCTAAAGCTTTAATCTCAGAAACCAATTCATTCAGTGCTTTTTTAGCATCACCAAATAACATACTGGTTTTAGGCTTATAGAACAATTCGTTTTCAATACCTGCATAACCTGCTTTCATACTGCGCTTATTAACAATTACATGATGGGCATTTTCAACATCTAAAATAGGCATTCCGTAAATTGGCGAACTTGGGTCGGTTTTAGCCGCAGGATTCACAACATCGTTTGCACCTACTACCAATACAACATCGGTGGTACTAAACTCTGGGTTGATTTCTTCCATTTCAATTAATTTCTCGTAAGCAACATTACTTTCTGCAAGTAATACGTTCATGTGGCCTGGCATTCTACCTGCAACAGGATGGATAGCGTATTTAACTTCAACGCCTTCGCTTTCCAACAACAATTCCAAATCGTGAACTACGTGTTGTGCCTGAGCAACTGCCAATCCATAACCAGGTACAATTACTACCTTTTTAGCATACTTCATTAATATTGCTGCATCACTAGCTGTAACCTCTTTAATAGTTCCAGTAGCACCTGCGCTTGCTCCAGAAGCAGCGGCAGAGCCACCACCAAAATTACCAATTAATACATTCAATAAAGAGCGGTTCATGGCATTACACATCACAATAGTTAAAAGAGTACCAGCAGAACCAACAAGAATTCCACCAACTAACATTACTTTATTATCATAAAGGAAACCGCCACAAGCAGCAGCTACTCCAGTAAATGAATTCAGTAAAGAAATTACAACCGGCATATCAGCACCACCAATTGGTAACACAAATAAGATTCCGTATAATAAAGAAAGAGCTAAAATTGCATAAAAAATGGTGATTGTTTCAGCGCTTTCACCCATTATATCCCAATAGGCCAAACCTAAAATAACAGCCAATAAACCAATATTAATAAACTGTTGTTTGCCGAATGATTTGTCTTTTACATTACCACTTAATTTCCCCCAAGCAATCATACTTCCAGAGAATGATACTGAACCAATCACCATTCCAATGATGATAGTAAATAAAAATCCTTTTGGAATCTGACTAAAGAAATTAACACCATCAGCCATAGCATCGGCAGTATGAGTTGAAGTAAGATGTCTGAATTCGATAATTGAAATTAACATGGCACAAGCACCACCCATTCCATTAAACAAACTTACCATTTCTGGCATGGCTGTCATTTGTACTTTTTTAGCTGCTAACCAGCCAACAACAGTTCCAACAAGAAGAGCCCCGAAAATAAAACCAAGATTACCGAGATGTTCACCATTGCTATCTGTGTAAAGGAAAATAGTTCCAAAAATTGCCAGACCCATTCCAAAAGCAGCAATTAAATTTCCTTTTCTAGCTGTTGATGGGTTTCCTAAATATTTTAGTCCCAATATAAATGTTACGGAACCAATTAAGTATATGATTTGAAGTATATATTGTTGCATGATACTATGTTTTTAATGAGGTCTATTTTATTATTTTTTCTTCTTAAACATCTCAAGCATTCTATCGGTTACAACAAAGCCCCCGACAACGTTTAATGTTCCAAGTACCACTGCAAAAAAACCTAATATTAGAGAAACAATTTCATGGGCTTGACCCATTACTATGATTGAACCAATGATTACTACACCATGAATGGCATTTGCACCACTCATTAATGGCGTATGAAGTACACTAGGTACATGACCAATTAATTCTATTCCTACAAAAATCATTAAGATGATTAAGTAGATTAATTGTAGATTGTTATTAATAAATTCGAGCATGTTTTGATATATTTAAATTAAATTAAGCCTTCAAATTTTTACCTTCATGAGTAATAAGAGTTCCTTTGGTGATGTCTTCTTCAAACTCAAATTTAAACCCATCTTTTGTAGCTAAATGGTTAAGTAAATTTTGTATATTCTTAGCATATAATTCACTTGCATTTTGTGGCAAAGTAGAAGGTAAATTTCCAATACCAACCAAACTTACACCATGTTTATTTACTACTTTATCCAATTCACTTAATTCACAGTTACCACCTTGTTCAACGGCCATATCAACAATAACAGAACCAAGTTTCATGTTTTTAACCTGCTCTTCAGTAATTAAAACCGGAGCTTTTCTACCCATAACCAATGCAGTTGTAACAACTAAATCGGCCTGATATAAACTTTTGTTTACAGCTTCTTTTTGTTTTTCGAGATAATCTGCTGAAACTTCCTTTGCATAACCACCTTCAACTTTAGCAGCTTCAGCACCTTTTACTTCGATGAATTTTCCTCCTAATGATTCTACTTGTTCTTTGGTTTCAGGTCGAACATCGGTACATTCTACAATAGCACCTAAACGTTTAGCAGTTGCTATAGCTTGTAATCCAGCAACACCGGCTCCGTAAATCAGAACTCTTGCAGGAGTAACGGTACCGGCAGCTGTCATTAATAATGGAAATATTTTACCTAGATGAGAAGCACCTAAAATCACGGCTTTATAACCAGCAAGATTCGCTTGAGAACTCAAGGCATCCATATTCTGAGCACGTGAAATTCTAGGAATTGCATCCATGCTGAAAGAACTTATTTTTCTTGCACGTAATTCTTCAACCAATTGTGGATTGTTAGCTGCATACATATAAGAAATGCTTGCAGCAGCTTCTGGCAACTGTTGAATTTCTTCAGAAGTAGGCGCATTAACTTTAACTAATATTTGGGCTTGGTTAAGCACGTGTTGTTTATTAGCGAGAGAACAACCTACCGAAGAATACATGTCATCGCTAAAATTAGATGCATACCCAGCACCATTTTCCACTGAAATTTCATGTCCAGCTTTAATTAGTTGAGCACAAACTTGAGGTGTTAAGGCCACGCGATTCTCGCCATGGCGACTTTCTTTTATAACTGAGAGTTTCAAATTTTTAGGTTAATTAAAACAATATGAATCAAAAAATCTTTCCAAGTTTAGTAAAAACCAATTAAATAGCAGCTATGTTACATCATGTCTTTTTAATGAAATATATCTAAATGAAGCTTGCAATGAAGGTAATTCCTTTTAAAAGCCTGAAAAAACTATTATTTGAAGCTAAAAAGGAGAAAATCGAACAATTAAAGAAAAAAGAGGGCTGACAAAAATCATGTTAAAAATAGCTTACTCCAAAATTTATGCGCATCCATTACCAGAAGGACATAGATTTCCGATGTTGAAGTATGAATTAATTCCAGAGCAATTATTAAGATTAGGTCTAATTGAAGAAGAAAATTTATTTGAGCCGCAAGAAGCAATTGATGAAATTGTATTATTAACTCAGGATAAAACCTATTTAGATGATTTAAAATCGCTTAAATTAGATGATAAACACATTAGACGAATTGGATTTCCACTAAGCCAAAAATTGGTTGAAAGGGAATTAATTATTTGTGGAGGAAGCATTCAATGTTGTGATTATGCCTTAGAATTTGGAGCAGCTATGAATGTAGCAGGAGGAACTCATCATTCATTTAAAAACAGAGGTGAAGGATTTTGTTTACTAAACGATTTAGCTATTGCAGCAAATTATTTATTGAATACTAAAAAAGCTGAGAAAATTCTTATAGTAGATTTAGATGTACACCAAGGAAATGGAACAGCATCAATATTCGAAAACGAGCCTAGTGTTTTTACATTTAGTATGCATGGAAAAAACAATTTTCCATTCCATAAAGAGATATCGGATTTAGATATAGAATTAAAAGATGGATGTGAAGATGAAGAGTATTTAAGCTTACTAAAAGATAATTTATTAGAGATTTCAATGAGATTTAAGCCCGATTTTGTGTTTTACTTGAGTGGAGTTGATATACTTTCGACCGATAAATTGGGAAAACTTAAAATAAGTGCCGCAGCATGTTACCAGCGCGACAAGATAGTTTATGAATTTTGCAAAACGCTGAAAACCCCTGTTGTTACTGCAATGGGAGGAGGATATTCGAGCAGAATTTCTGATATTGTTGATGCGCATTGTAACACATTTAATGCGGCTGTTGAAACTTTTTTTTAATTTTTAAAAAAAAGCCTTGATTTTCTATGAGTTCGAAATTTATTTCACGACCCGAAAAAAAGTACAAGTAAGTGCTTGTGAATATAGAAATTTTTAACCTTAACTTTGTAGAAGAACTAACAACTGCAACATGACTAAAGCTAAACAACCGGCAGCAAAGAAGTCTGCTATCCCGGCTTCAAAAGTGGCGGCAAAAAGCGCTGCGACTAAAAAGCCAATCCTTGACGATGACGACGACGAGGATGATGATGACGATTTATTAAATGATGATTTAGATCTTGAATTAGATGATGACATCGAAATTGACGAGCCAGATCCAAAATCAATCAAGCCATTTTTAGATGACGATGATGATGACGATTTTGATGACGATGATTTTTAATTAACGTCGTTTCCAAACAAGCGATGGGGTTTCTGCTATATTGCTTTTATGCAGAGCCCTATCGTATACATAAAATCTATATCGGCAAGTATCAGAAGCATTTGGCAATTGGTTTGGACCAATTTTTACTTCAATATCGCCTCTAATGGCTTTGTGCCTACCTTCAGGTGAAATGTTCTCAAACCTGTAAGCATATGATAATGTATCAAATACATTAAAAGGATTGGTAACAAATCTAAAAACTCCATTAAAACTTTCTTCGTATTCAAAGTGAATATTGTTATAATAAGGATTAATAGATTTTCCTGTTGAATCTGTTACTGCATTAAATGGAGATAGGGTGTCGGATTGATTTAATCCCAAATCGCCATCGCCATCTTTAAAAGTAAAAGTTAGTATCATAAACGAATCAATTCCTGATTGGTCTGGAACAAATGCTGCACTTTTAAATTCTATCTGAGGTGTTTCAGGATAGATTTCCCTTTTTTTGCAGGAATGAATTGCAGAAATTAAAAGCAGCAAAACAAGTATATGTCGGAAATTCCTAATAATTGGTCTCATAAAATATTCAATTCAAAATTAAACAATTTTGAGGAATTGTGTTTGCAAGCTTTTAGTTACCAATTCCAATCAAATAAAGTTTACAATCAGTTTTGCAGATTGCTTGGCATAAACGAAGCAAACAGCATTACAGATATACAAAAAATACCACATATTCCTGTTGAATTATTTAAAACCTTAACAATCAAATCAGGAGAATTTGAATCTCAAAAAATATTTGAAAGCAGCGGTACAACAGGCATGTTAAACAGTAAACACCATGTTGCTGATTTAAGTTTGTATAAAGAGAGTTTTTCTTCATGTTTTAAACAATTCTTTGGTGATATTGAATCGTATTGCTTTTTAGGATTACTTCCCTCCTACCTCGAAAAAAATAATTCTTCCTTGGTATTCATGGTTCAACAATTAATGGCTATTTCAGGAAAACCCCAAAATGGCTTCTTTTTATTTGAACACGATGTTTTATTTGAAAGAATTCAATCTCTTGAAAAAAATAAACAGCCCTATATTTTATTTGGTGTGAGCTTCGCACTACTGGATTTCGCTGAAAAATTTCAATTCAAAATGGAATATGGTCGTGTTATTGAAACAGGTGGAATGAAAGGCAGAAAAAAAGAAATTACTAAGGATGAACTCTTATATTCCTTGTCGAGTAGTTTTGGAACCAATAAAATTTCATCAGAATACGGCATGAGTGAATTGTTGAGTCAAGCTTATTCTTTTGAAAACGGACAATACCAGTCACCGGCTTGGATGAAAATTCAAACCACCGAAATTAACGACCCAGGAAAATTTTGTAAAACAGGCAAAACGGGAATCATACAAATTATTGATTTAGCAAATATTCATACCTGTTGCTTCATTAAAACAAGTGATTTAGGAATTGTTCATGAAGATGGAAAATTTGAGGTTTTAGGAAGATTGGACCACAGTGATATGAGAGGATGTAGCTTACTAATTAGCTAAGTACTTGTATATAAACCTTTTGAATTGGCACAACTTATCAATTCTTTTTTCTTATTTTTTTCTAAGTTTGGACACCAAACCAAACCAATAAAAACATGAGTAATGCCACACGCAGAGAACACGATTTTCTCGGCGAACTTGATATACCAAATGAACTTTATTATGGTATCCAAACATTCAGAGCTAAAGAGAATTTTAATATCACAGGAATTCCCATTTCAAAAGAACCGCATTTTATAAAAGCATTAGGTTATGTAAAAAAAGCTGCAGCTTTAGCCAATAGAGATTGCGGTGTTTTAGATGCAAAAGTTACCGAAGCCATTTGTTATGGAAGTGATGAAATTATTTCAGGAAAATATAACCATCAATTTGTTTCTGATTTAATTCAAGGAGGTGCTGGAACCTCTTGCAACATGAATGCCAATGAGGTTATTGCAAATATTGGATTAGAATATTTAGGTTATAAAAAAGGTGATTACGAACATGTACATCCTAATAACCATGTAAATTGTTCTCAATCTACAAATGATGCCTACCCTACTGCATTTAGAATTGCTTTGTATTTTAAAATGAATGAATTCATTGAAAAATTAGAGTTATTGCAAAAAGCACTTTGGACAAAAGGTATTGAATTTGATAAGGTTTTAAAGATGGGTAGAACCCAATTGCAAGATGCAGTTCCAATGACATTAGGACAAGAATTCAGAGCATTTAGCACAACAGTTGGGGAAGATATTTCGAGATTAAAAGAATCACAAAGTTTAATACTCGAAGTAAATATGGGAGCCACAGCTATTGGTACAAGAGTAAATGCACCCGATGGTTATGCTGAATTATGTGTTGAATATTTAGCTAAAGAATGTGGAATTCCAGTAACATTAGCACCCGATTTAATTGAAGCAACTGGTGATACTGGAGCTTATGTTCAAATTATGGGTACATTAAAAAGAAATGCCATCAAGCTTTCTAAAATGTGTAATGATTTAAGGTTATTAAGCTCGGGACCAAGAACAGGATTTAACGAAATTAATTTACCACCGCGTCAACCAGGTTCATCTATCATGCCAGGCAAGGTAAATCCTGTAATACCAGAAGTAGTAAACCAAACTTGTTTTTATGTAATTGGTCAAGATTTAACTGTAACAATGGCAGCAGAAGCCGGACAATTACAATTAAATGTAATGGAACCAGTTATTGCATTTGCGATGTTCACCTCTTTAGAATACTTGGGAAATGCTATAGTTACATTAATTGATAAATGTATTGTTGGCATTACAGCCAATCCTGAAAGGGCGAGAGAAATGGTAATGAATAGTATAGGAATTGTAACCCAATTGAATCCGATTCTTGGTTATGAAGAAAGTGCTAGTATTGCTGGTGAAGCTTTACAAACAGGAAAAAGTGTACATCAAATTGTGGTTGATGAAAGGAAACTTATTTCACAGGCATTATGGGAAGAAGTATTTTCTATAGAGAATTTAATCAATCCGAAGTTTATTAATAAGAAAGATTAGTTAAAAATAGATACAAAAAAAGGCTCTAATAGAGCCTTTTTTTGTATAGTAAAAATGAATTTGATTAAATAATAAAAAATTAATCCTTAAAAACTATATCCAGCAATACCTAACGCACCAGAGCGAACTCTTACACCATCAACAAAATAAGCAGTACCGCCTTCAGCACCACGAATAATTGGAGTACCGCCATTCATGCAATCCACACCTAATGTTAAACCAGCAATTTTATTGATACTTCTAAGAGGCATTGCACTTAATTGGTTTCGTTCATAAACAGAACCAACAGTTCCAAACAAACGAATCATTTGTTTTGGAGGAGTAAAAACAACCATTGGAGGTTCATTCACAGAATTAGATACATCTGTATTTAAATAAACTTGATGGTCAGATGAAGACTGCGCCCAGCCGCTTATCCCAAGAAACAAGGCGATTATAAAAAAGAGGGCTTTCATAATATAAATTTAAGGTAATTAGTTGAGACTGTCAACTTGTTTTATTGTTAAAAATTATTCAACTTGCATATTCTTAAATTTTCACTAATTGCAATTGCAACTATTGAAAGCAATAAAGCGTCTTAACAAAACATCTAAATAAACCAAAATGAAAAAAACACTACTTAGTTTGATGGCCCTAGTGGCTGGAGTAGGTTGCACATTTGCACAAGGTTATTACCACCTAAAGCAAACTGGCACATCAGCTCCTTATTCAAGTTTAGTTACACCTAACACCGTTGTTGTAGCCCAAGGTTCTAACAATGTATTATCTACTGCACAAAATCTTCCATTCGCTTGGAATTTTTATGGCAAAGCCGTTACAGCTTATAAAGTAAGTGATAATGGTTATATTACTTTTAACACCACTACACAAAATAGTGTTGGTGCGAATGTATCAATTCCTGATGCTGCTGCACCATTAAATGCTATTTATGCATTTTGGGATGAATTAGAATTAAAAGCAATTTCTGGAAGTGGAGTAAGAACTGAAGCAAGAACTTTTACTTATGGTACTGCACCTAGTAGAGTTCACGTAATTCAATGGTTCACAGCTTCTAAAACTGGAACAGCTGCTGG
The DNA here is from genome assembly GCA_051861545.1 of Bacteroidia bacterium. Lineage (GTDB taxonomy): Bacteria > Bacteroidota > Bacteroidia > UKL13-3 > UKL13-3 > CAISCU01. The sequence continues at coordinate 99,699 of JBIMKP010000009.1, forward strand.
AACTGCAAATTATATTTATTTCGCAATTCGTTTGTACGAAGGAGCTGGATTTGACATCGTTTATAACGACGCAGCACCTTCAATCACTGGCTTATCAGGAACTATTGGATGTCAAAATGAAGATGGTTCAGTAGCTACTATGGTTGCTGGTCCTTCAGCTGATTTCCCTAACAAATTAGGTGGTCAAGAAAATGCTACTGATAAAGTTTATAGCTTCATGTTCGGAACTCAATCTCCTAATGATGCAGTTTTAGCTACAGTTGAATTACCTAAATTCGCTGCAAAAAATAGTTCAGTTGTTTTAAAAGGAAAAATCATGAACTATGGCGCTCAAGAATTAACTTCATTCAAAATTAACTACAGTGTTAATAATGGTGCTACAAAAACAATGAATATTACAGGTGTAGGTGTTGAAGCAAGTGGTGGTTCTTTTGATTATACTCACAATGCAGCTTACACTCCATCAACTTCAGGAAGTGATGCAATCAGAATTTGGGTTTCAGAACCTAATGGTGGTGTTGATGGTAACGAAGCAAACAATGAATTAAATAGAACTTTATTGGTTGTTGATAAAACTATGCCAAGAAGAGCTTTACATGAAGTTTTCACTTCATCTACTTGTCCTCCTTGTAAACCAGGTAATGAGCAATTAACAGCAGTATTAAACGAAAAAGTTGGTAAATGGGCTGTAATTAAATATCAGTATTATTTCCCTGGTACTGGTGATCCATATTTCACTCCAGAAGCTTTAAACAGAGCTACTTATTATGGTGGTGTTAGCGCAGTTCCTAATATGTATGTTGATGGTGGTTGGAATGATAATCCAAATGGTTTCGACGAAGAAATTTTTGATCAATTCCAGACTATTCCTTCTTTATTAGAAATGTCGAGCTCATTAACTGTAACTGGAAACAAAGCTGATGTTGCAGTAACAGTTACTCCAGTTGCTGATATGCCAACTGGAAATTACAGATTACGTGTTGCTTTAGTTGAAAGAGAAACAGCTTTAAACATCAAAAACAATGGAGAAACAAGTTTTCAGTTCGTAATGAAGAAAATGTTACCAACTGAAGCTGGTCAAGTATTTACTTTCCCTGCAAAAGATGCTCCTAAAACTGTAAACTTATCCTATACTTTCCCTGGTTCATTCAAATTAGCTCCAAGTGCAAGAACTACAAGCACAATTTCTCCTTCAGGTGCTGGTTATGCTGGTATTAATGTAGCTACAGAACATAGCGTTGAAGAATTTTATGATTTAGCAGTAGTTGCTTTCATCCAAAATGATGATACTAAAGAAATTCTTCAATCTAGCTGGACAGTTCAAGATTGGGCTATCGGTATGAAAGAAAATGTTAAAAATGCTAACGATTTCTCTGTTTATCCAAATCCTGCTAACAATGCTATCACTATTGAGTGGAATGGTAACAAAGATGCTAGCTTCCGTATCTTGGATTTAAATGGTAAAGAAGTTATGAGCAACAACGAATTGAGCATCAATTCTCAAATCAATGTTGAAGGTTTAAACAGCGGTTTATATTTCATTGAAATGGTAGATGCTGGTAAAACTATCACCAAAAAAATCAATATCATTCGTTAATCGAATTTGATACTTTAAAAAAGGCTATATCCGAACGGGTATAGCCTTTTTTGTTTAATAAGACTATGAGATTTCTAATCAATTTTATTAAAGATTATATAAACGACTTATCTGAATCAGGTGATTATTATGAGAGTTTATATGGAATCTTGTTTCTGATAATTCCTGTGCTATTTCTAATGATTTTAGGAATTCTCTTTTTTGCATAAAAAAACCTGCTTCCAATATCGAAAGCAGGTTCTTCATTGTATTCTTTTCAATTACATATGCAAAGCTCTATTTGCTGTTGCAGCCAATGCTGCTTCTTTCACAGCTTCTGCGTAGGTTGGATGCGCGTGACTCATTCTTGAGATATCTTCTGCACTTGCTCTGAATTCCATAGCAACCACGGCTTCTGCAATTAAATCTGCCACACGTGGACCAATCATATGAACGCCCAAAACTTCATCAGTAGCTTCATCAGCCAAAATTTTCACAAATCCATCAATATCCATACTTGCTCTGGCTCTACCTAATGCTCTCATAGGGAATGAACCTGATTTGTATTTTACTCCTGCTTTTTTCAATTCTTCTTCTGTTTTTCCAACACCTGCAACTTCTGGCCAAGTATAAACAACTCCCGGAATCAAATTATAATTGATATGTGGTTTTTGACCAGCAATGGTTTCAGCTACAAATACACCTTCTTCTTCTGCTTTGTGCGCTAACATTGCACCTTTTACTACATCACCAATAGCATAAATACCGGCTACATTGGTTTCCAAATGTGCATTGGTTTCTATTCTGCCTCTTTCATCTGCTTTTACACCAGCATTTTCCAAACCAAGTCCTTGTGTATAAGGTTTACGTCCAACACTTACCAAGCAATAATCAGCTTTAAAAACAACTTCTTCTCCTTTGTCATTATCAGCTTTTACTTCAACTTCACTACCTGTATTAACCGCAGATTTAACTTTGTGACTAAAGAAAAATTCAAATCCCTGTTTTCTTAAAACCCTTTGTAACTCTTTACCTAAAGCGGCATCCATTGTAGGAATAATGCTGTTTGTATATTCAATTACAGATACTTTAGAGCCTAAACGAGAATACACTGAACCCAATTCCAATCCAATTACACCACCACCAATAATCACCATGCTTTTAGGCACTTCAATCATTTTTAATGCTTCTGTTGATGTAATAACACGCTTCTTATCAACTTCAATTCCTGGTAATGTTGCAGGTTTTGAACCAGTTGCAATAATTACCTTATCAGTTTCAATTTGTTCTTCCTTTTCACCAGAAATCTTAATGGTATTTTTATTGACGAAAGAACCTAATCCGCGATAAACATCAATTTTATTCTTTTTCATCAAGAATTCAATTCCATCACAGGTTTGCTTTACTACACCATTTTTTCTTTCAATCATTTGAGCAAGATTTACTTGAACATCTTTTACATCAACACCGTGAGTTTTGAAATTATGAACGGCATTGTGATAGTGTTCAGAACTATCTAATAGTGCTTTTGAAGGAATACAACCAACATTCAAACAAGTACCACCTAAAGTTGAGTACTTTTCGATTAATGCTGTTTTGAAACCAAGTTGAGCAAGTCGGATAGCAGCTACATAACCACCAGGACCTGAACCAATAACTGTTACATCGTATTTCATGCTGAAAAAATTTCTGCAAAAGTAGTGTTTCAGAATTAGAAAATGCTTCGAAATACATGTAATTAGCAAGGTTTAGAAATAAAATAGGTAAAAATTTGTTTCTGTTTTAAACTTGTAACATGAACATTGGAATATCGGTAGTTATAATTGCTAGGAATGAATCAAAAAATATTCAAGCCTGTATTCATTCTGCAAGAAGAATTAGCAAAGATATTTTGGTGATTGACAATGATAGCTCAGACGAAATGCCTAAATTGGTTATTGAATCTGGTGCTCGGTATTTTAACAATGAATGGAAAGGATATTCAAACCAGAAAAACTTTGGAAATAGCCAAGCTCAAAACGACTGGATTTTTTCATTAGATGCTGATGAAAGAATAAGTGAAGAGTTAGCAAATGAAATCAATGAAATAAAAACAAAGTTAAAGGATGAAGTATATCTAGTAAACAGATTAAATCACCTTGGAGAAAAAGCCATTTACTTTGGGGAATGGAATCCAGATTGGCAGAAGCGCTTATTCAACAGAAAAACCAATCATTGGGATGAAAGCAAGGTTGTTCACGAAGAATTGCTTTTGAATGAAAACCAATCAAGCAAAAAATTAAAAGCCAGGTTGCTACATTATACAACTCCCAATTCGGAGCACTACCGAAACAAAATGGAAATTTATGCAAAATTGCACAGGGAGAACCTAAAAAAACAAGGCAGAACTATTCCGTTTTATAAAGGAATGAGCTCTGCCCTATTTGGTTTTTTCCGAGAATATCTTTTGAAATTGGGATTCTTAGATGGAAAAGAAGGATTACAATTGGCAATACTTCATTTTAACTATACCAAGAATAAATACAAGAATTAAAGTCCCAATACCATTTTATTTGGATCAGTACCACCAGTTAATAATAGCGTTGGATTTTCTAAACATTGTTTCACCTTTACCAAGAAACCAACACTTTCTCTACCATCAATAATTCTGTGGTCGTAACTCAAAGCCACGTACATAATAGGTCTGATAACAATCTGGCCATCTTTCACAACCGCTCTTTCAACAATATTGTGCATTCCTAAAATAGCAGATTGAGGAGGATTGATGATTGGCGTACTTAACATCGAACCAAACACACCACCATTTGTGATAGTAAAAGTTCCACCTGTCATTTCATCTAAACCTAATTTATTATCTCTAGCTCTACCAGCTAAACGTGCTACTTCTTTTTCAATATCAGCTAATCCTAAACTTTCAGCATTTCTAATAACAGGAACTACCAAACCTTTAGGAGCACTAACAGCAATAGAAATATCGCAATAATCATGGTAGATGATTTCCTCACCATCTAAATATGCATTAACAGCAGGGAAAGATTTAAGAGCAACGCATACGGCTTTGGTAAAAAAGCTCATGAAACCTAGATTTACTCCAAAATTTTCCTTAAACTGATTTTTGTATTGGTTGCGTAAATCCATGATTGGCTTCATATCCACTTCATTAAAAGTGGTTAACATAGCTGTTTCATTTTTAGCTGCAACCAAACGTTTACTTACAGTTTTTCTAAGAGAAGTCATTTTTTCTCTTCTATCGTTTCTTGTTTTTTCTTCGTTGGCAGTAACTTTTAATTCAGCAGATAAAGCATCTGATTTGGTAATTCTACCATCTTTTCCGCTACCTTTAATATCCTTCGTATCAATTCCTTTTTCAGCAAGAATTTTAGCAGCAGCAGGACTAGGCGTACCGCTAGCATAAGTTTCATTTTTAGTTTCAACTTTTGGAGCTTCTGCTTTTGGAGTCTCTTTAACTGGAGCAGCTTCAGGAGATTTTGCAGCAGATGCAGGCTTAGCAGCATCTGTATCAATTGAAGCAATAATATCACCAACAGCAATGGTATCACCCTCATTTGCTTTGGTAGTTAGAACACCAGCTTTTTCGGCATTCAACTCAAAAGTTGCCTTGTCTGATTCAAGTTCGCACAATAGTTCGTCCATTTCTACGTAATCACCCGTTTTTTTATTCCAACGAGCAACAGTTACTTCACTAATTGATTCTCCGACAGAAGGTACTTTTATTTCTAATGACATGATGATGGATTTAGGGATGCAAAAATAGGACTTTAAGACTGCTAAAAAAGATTTAGCAGGATTCTGAGTAAGGAAGTATAGAAATTTAACAGAAATTATTAGATGTTAGGCAAAAAAAAAGAGGCCCGAAGACCTCTTTTATATAAAAAACCAATATTTAAACTTATGGACAATCAGCAGGAGCAACCTGTAAGTTGTATGCCATAGTGGCGTTTGTTGCCGCAACATCAACTGTGTACTCTTTATTTTTGTAGGTGGTTTTGAATGTATAAGTGCTACCAATAGTTAAACCATGCACATAATATTGACCAGGAAATTGACTTCCTCTAGGAACAGCAACTAACTGAGTCCAAGGTGTAGTTGCTGGAGAACCTGCTAATTTCTTAAAAATAGGAGGAATTGAGGTTAAAGAAATATTAGGACAATTGATATTAACCGTTAATAAAATTGGACTACAAGTTTGTCCAGCAGGTAAAGTATAACTTAAAGCCGGAGCAGTTGCGAACGAACCTCCAAGAATGGTGCAAGAAGTTGCAGAAGGAGTAAGTATCCATGTAGAATTAAAAACACCTGTTCTCAAATTTCTTGAACGAGCTCTAATTCTAGGATTGTTCAGCGCTTTTATTCGTCCAGGAATACCAAAAGTTAAAGAAACACCATTAGCACTTGAAGGAAGGACAAAATTTGAAGGTAATACAGGAGCCGACCAACCTAAAATTGCATTTCCGTTAAAATTTACCCAACCTAAGTTTTCCATCCTAAATGTACTTGGACAAGTTGTTGTTGTTTGAACAAAGCGAAATTTACCATAACATAATGGTAATGTAGCTTTTTTACCTAAACTACGTCCTTGACCTCCGAAAGAAGCTTTAACCCAATAAGCATTAGAAACTTGACCAACAACTGTGAAATTTGCTCCACCTAAATCTTGTACTATAGTATTTTTTTGAAATCCCCAATCTGAACTAGTTAAATTTCTTGTAATGAATTCTAATGAATCACCTGATTTTACTTGTGCATTAGTTTCAATATTCATGATGTCTTTGTGAACATCCATTGAAACTGAAATTGGTTTACTGAAAGAAGCTACAAATCCATTTGCATTTGAAATTTCAATATAAGCACAAGCAGCATCAATACTTACATATTTAGATGTTTGATTATTTTTATACTTAACAGAAATTTCACCATTCTCATCACCTTGAGGTGTGTATTGTAAAGCATCAGATTCTGGTGAGAAATAATAAACTTTTGCATCAAATGAACCACTTAAAGTATTTCCAGTTGCATCTAAAAACTTAGTTCCAGCAGGAATAGTAATCGACATTCCAGTATTGATTGTTGGAACTTTTGAAGGAGTAATTGAAACATCAGCAGCCAAACCATCACTTGTATTGTCTATTTTTACACTAGTTTTAGTAATTGATTCAGGCAGATTATTCAAAGAAACCATTTGAATATCAAAGCTTTTCGATTCAGCCTCAGTGTAAATTAAATTTGCAGTTGATGCTAAATATCCCTCTGCAGTTGCAGTAACTGTAAAATTCAAAGGATTAGATTCAGAAGGAATAGCATCTTTTCTGATTGCTAAATTAATCATTCCACCAGCTACTTTGAAGGTTCTTGTACCACTGATTTCATAAATTTTACTTGCCCCAGGACCAGAAATTTCGACTTTAACTTCTTTATCTGATATAGCAGAACCATTTGCTTGGTCCACAAATTGAATCGAGAAATTAACTGGTAATAGTTTATCTGTATCAATTTTAATTTGAACATTTTCTGTTGGATCTTTTAGTTTACAGCCACCTAATACAAGGATGCTTGACAGTAAAATAACTTTACTTATATTGATTATTTTCATATTCTTTTTTATTAGTTGATACGTACATTAAATTGAAAATTTAAAAAAGGTAACCATTTGTATTCAGCCAAATTTCCTTCAAAAACAGAAGCTTGGTCTGAGGTTGGACTAATCATTCCTGTTGGATTTAAAGACACTTTTGGTGAACCAATATGGTAGGCACCCATGTCTACAGTAAAACTAACTCTCTTTTTAGGAACATTTCTACCAAAACCAATTCCAACATAAGGAGCAATTGAATTCCATTTGATATCCATTACAAATACACCTAATTCATCGGGTGTTACTTGGATTTCACCATAAGTCAAACTTTCTTTTAGTCTACCTTTTAAACCAATAGTATTATTAGGCATACCTGCTCCGAAAGTGAAACGGAAACTAGCTGCACCAGGGTGCCAATCTAATTTTGCACTTGGAATTCCTAATGCGAGGTCTGCATCAACTGTTAAAGTACGTTTATCAACATCTAATTCAAGAGATTGAGCAGTATTTAACATAGAATAACCCAATCTTAAATCGAATGACCTACTCAATTTTTTACTCAGCTCTGCTCCGTAACCTGCTGTGCCGGCTTTTACACCTAATGCCCAACCTGTTGCTAAAGAGAAGCTGTAAGGATTACTTTTTTCTGGTTTAGCTGCAGATGATACAGCCTTTTCTTGCCCAAAACTTGTTAAAGAAAAACAAGCCAAAAGGAAGAAAATTGGGAGTATTTTTTTAGTCATAAGTTATTAATTTTAGTGCAAAATAGAGAGAATTTCAAAATAATCAGAAATTATTTTGGTTAACTTTTTAAAAGACACATTTAAAAACATAAGTGGCATCAAAATCATAAATTATATCTCCTAACACAAAAATAATCTTGCATTTGAGGCCCAATTTCAGTTTGTTTCATTTAAAAAGTTCTATTTTGCAGCATTATTCTATGAAGAAATTTTTACTGCTTTTCGTATTAATCGTACTTGGTAGTTCGGTAATTGCTCAAAATACAGCGTCTATTACAGGTAAAATAATAGATAAAAAAGACCAATCAGAACTGATAGGGGTGACTGTGCTTATTCAGGGGACAAGCTTTGGCACTGCCACAAATGCTGCTGGGCAATTCACAATAAAAAACATCAAACCAGGTGATTACAACATAGAAATCACTTATATTGGTTATAAAAAAATTATTCAAACAGGCATCAAACTTAAGGCGAACGAAAACCGAGATTTAGGCACCATTTCAATGACAGAAGCTACTGCAAATATTGATGAAGTTGTAATTCTTGGTAAAAAACCTTTGATTGATATTGAAAAAGGTCAGTCTGTAAATTCTATTTCACAAGAAAATATTGAATTGGCTCCTGCTCGTCAGTTACAAAAAATAATCAATACACAACCTGGCGTTATCCAATCGCCAGCAGGTGTTAGTATTAGAGGTAGTCGTACTTATGAAACCGGAACTTATATTGATGGTGTTTCTGTTACGGATCCTATGGCCGGGACCGGTTTTGGATTGGATATTGGCGCAAATGCCATTGGTGAAATTGAAATTACAACAGGTGGTATCGGCGCTGAAATTGGTGATGCTACTGCTGGTGTAGTTAGTGCCAGAACAAAAACTGCAGGTGAAAAACTGGATGTAAATGCTACCTATAAAAGAGATAATTTTGGTTTTAATCGCGATTGGATTAGCACTTGGAATAGTCAATTAGCTGAAATTAATATCGGTACACCAATTTTGAAAAAAGCACTCAAAAGCAGATTAAAAGTTAATGTGGCTGTTAGAAGTTCAGTGTCTGATGAGTTTTACAGAAATCCTGCAAACCAACTCAATTCTTCTTTGATGAATGAAGCAGGTTTTGGTGGAACTAATTTAGCTCCTTACCAAGACAATCGTTGGAGTGGTTTATTTAAATTAAACTACGACTTCAAAAAAGGAAAAATGCTTACTGCAACCATGTTACGAAGTGTTACCATTAACCAGGATATAAACATGCTGCGTATTTTTGGTAATGATGCCCCTTACCAACCAGGTTATCAGTATATTTTTAGTCAGCAAATGGATAATGCCAACACATTTACGCATGATTCGTATATGCAAATGCTAAATTTTAAACATTCTGTTTCAAAACGTTTTAGTTATAATGCCACAGCTTCTCGCCTATTTGTTCAATTAAGAGCCGATGCAAATGGCAGAGTTTGGAGACCAAAATCAGTAGACCAAATTTTCGATCCAAGTTCAATCAATACGTTTCCAATTGATATATATCCTACCGGTGATTCTAATGTGGCTTGGGTAAGCAATCCTTCAGGTTTTTATAATAATAATGGAATTGCAACTTTATGGCATCACCATTATTTAGAAGAATATGTGGCAAAAGCTACTGGTAATTTATTCAGCAGAAACTCATTAAACAAACTAACTTTTGGTTTCGAAATGAAATTCCAAGATATGCTTTGGATTGACGTTCAACGCTCATGGATAGGTGCTCCTTTACAATTACCTGATGGAAGTTTTACTAAAAGTGATCGTTTAGGTTCTCAAAGTGATATTTGGGCTGTTCAACCAAGAAGAGGTGGATTTTTCATTACCGACCAAATTAAATACAAAGGTTTAGTAGCTTCTATAGGTGGTCGTTTCGAATATTGGGCACCGGGAAAATATGTCGATGATGCAGTTGCTAATCCAAAATCTCCTATTCTTGAATCGATGCGTCAAGATTATTTAAACAGCACAACAAAAATTGGTGGTTTGAGATATAAATTCAGATTCCTTCCTAAAATCAATGCTACTTTCCCAATTGCTGAAAACAAAATGTTGTATTTCAACTACGGTCATACAACCATTCTTCCTCATCCAAGTTTTATTTACCCAGGTTTAGACCCAAATTACCAAGACCGTTCTACATTAGCTAGAGTTGGTAATCCTAACTTAAATCCTGAGGTTGATATCAGTTACGAATTGGGATTAAAAAGTCAGTTAACCAGCAACGATGCTTTAACCATTGCTGCATTCTGGAAAGACAAATACGATTTCGTTACCACAACTTCGGTTGTTATTCCAGATATTACAGGAAGAGATTTAACAAGAACCATCCGTATCAATTCTGATTATGCTCGTGCAAGAGGAATTGAATTGAACTATATCAAACGAATTGGCAATTGGTACCAAGGTCAGGCTGCATTTACTTACATGGTTACAACCGGACAAAGTGCATCGGCTAATGAAAAACTAAAAGATTTACTTGCAAGTGGGAACGTAGAAGATACCAAAGAATTCTATTTACCATGGGATGTACCATTTGATTTTAAAACCAATCATATCTTTAAAATCGACAAAAAAGGTGGTTTGTTTGATAGAAAATGGTTGAACAATATTAGTTTCTACTTCGAAACTGTATTCCGTTCAGGCGTTCGCTATACACCTTATGTTTTTGACAGAAACGACCCAAGTACTGGAAGACCAATTTGGGTTCAAGATCCTAACCCAGATGCTAGATGGAGCAAAAGAGGAACCAATTGGTTTTGGTCTGATTTAACCATTTCGAAATGGTGGAAAAGAAGAGCTTATTATGTAGCAGCAAACATTCAGATTACAAATATCTTCAACAATAAAAACGCTTCAATCATCAACCCAGTAACAGGAAAAGCTTACCAAGTTGGAGATGATGTGCCAGATACTTGGGTAGACCCAAGATACAACGACCCTAGATTAGGAACCAACGGACCTCCACCTGTGAATCCAGCTAGATTTTTGGAACAAAGACATATCATGCTTGGGGTTAATTTAAAATTCTAGATTGACAGTTCTAAAGCATTAATATTTTATATCAAACAAAAAAGGTCGGTCCCAAACCGGCCTTTTTTATGTTCTTTTTGAGGCAATTATCTACGAGTATCAAAAATAAGATTCCCAAAACAATTATCTTTGCCGCTTATGATATCAAGCCAAAACCAAACCGCAGATTATTTTATTGAGCTCGAACACCATTATGGAGCGCATAATTACCATCCTATTCCAGTTGTTCTCGACAGAGCATCGGGAATTTTTGTTTGGGATGTAGATGGCAAACAATATTTCGATTTTCTTTCTGCTTATTCGGCAGTAAACCAAGGACATTGTCACCCAAAAATAACACAGGCTTTAATAAATCAAGCTGGAAAACTGAGTTTAACCAGCCGTGCTTTTCATAATAATTTATTGGGTGAATACGAAAAATACATCACCGAATATTTTGGTTACGACAAAGTATTACCTATGAATACCGGCGTTGAAGGTGGAGAAACTGCCATTAAATTAGCAAGAAGATGGGCTTACGATGTAAAGAAAATTGCAGATAACCAAGCTACAGTTCTATTTGTAGAAGGTAATTTCTGGGGAAGAACAATGGCAGCCATCAGTTCATCAAACGACCCTAGCAGTTATACTGGTTTCGGTCCTTATATGCCTGGATTCAAACTCATTCCTTATAATGACTTAAATAGTTTGGAGGTTGAATTCAAAGCCAATCCGAATATTGCTGCATTTATGTTTGAACCTATTCAAGGTGAAGCAGGTGTTGTTGTTCCAGATGAAGGATATTTAAGCGGAGTAAGAGCATTGTGTACAAAATACAATGTATTAATGATTGCAGATGAAGTACAAACTGGTTTGTGTAGAACAGGCAAAATGTTGGCATGCGATCATGAAAATGTAAAACCAGATATTTTAATTTTAGGAAAAGCACTTTCAGGTGGATTATTACCCGTTTCTGCGGTATTGGCTAGTAACGAAATCATGCTAACCATAAAACCCGGAGAACATGGTTCTACTTATGGTGGAAATCCATTGGCTTGTGCCGTTGCAACAGCAGCATTAGAAGTTTTGAAAGAAGAAAAGCTAGCTGAAAATGCAGAGAAAATGGGCATTATTTTCAGAGCTAGAATGGAAGATTTAATGAAACGAAGCAGCTTAGTGAGTTTGGTAAGAGGCAGAGGATTATTAAACGCCATTATTATTAAACCATTTGGTGATGGAAAAACCGCTTGGGATGTTTGTTTATTATTAAAAGATAACGGCTTATTGGCCAAACAAACCCATGGTGATATCATCAGGTTTGCACCACCATTGGTAATCAATGAAGAACAAATGCATGAAGCATGTGATATCATTGAAAAAACCATTTTGGGATTAAAAGCATAACACTTTAAAAACTATAGAAAAGCCGCGAAACAAAAATTCGCGGCTTTTTTTATACTTCAAAATCAATCTCATTATCTTTTATCAGCTTTTAATAAGCCATAATCAATATTTTTCTATAACAAACTCCCCTATTTTGTTGATACAAATCAGTAATCGAAAGTTTATTTGGCTTTCTGATTTTGCTGAATAAATTGCATGTCCAAACTATCAACCCAGATTATGCATTGGAATTCGTAATGAGGGGCAAAAGACCAAAGAAATTGGCAGTTTCGTGAGTAAAGCATACAGGACTAGTATGGTGCATGAGGGAAACTGAGTTTACGTCCAATTATAAAGGTATTTTGACCAGTAATAAAAAATCTAATGCATATTCTGGGTTTTAATAAACCAAAAATTATGAAATCTGATATTGAAATTGCACACGAATCGAAATTACAAAGAATTGATAAAATTGCTGAAGCTTACGGAATTCACGAAGACCAATTAGAACAATACGGAAAGTATAAGGCTAAAGTTGATGTAAAATTTGATGAGGAAAAAATAGCCAATAGTAAACTCATTTTGGTTACTGCTACTACTCCCAATAAAAGCGGTTCTGGCAAAACAACCACTTCAATTGCTTTGGCTCAGGGTTTAAATAAAATTGGCAAAAAAGCTGTTCTGGCTTTACGTGAACCTTCTTTGGGTCCGTGTTTTGGCATGAAAGGTGGCGCTGCGGGTGGTGGTTATTCGCAGGTTTTACCTATGGAAGATATCAATCTACATTTTACTGGAGATTTTCATGCCATTACTTCTGCTAACAATACTTTGGCTGCTTTAATTGATAATTATAATTACTTCAACAAAGGTTCTCAAAAGGCGCTGAAACAAATATTGTGGAGAAGGGTACTCGATGTAAACGACCGTTCACTTCGTTATATGTTATCGGGTTTAAATGGTGCTACAAACGGTATTCCAACCGAAACTGGTTTCGATATTACACCTGCGAGTGAAATCATGGCGATATTTTGTCTTTCAACTAGCTTAGATGATTTGAGAAACAAAATCGATAATATTCTTATTGGTTATACTTATGAAAACCAGCCTTTTTTTGTTCGCGATTTAAAAGTGGGTGGTGCTTTGGTTACTTTACTCAAAGATGCTTTCAATCCTAATTTGGTACAAACTATTGAAGGTGGTGCTGCATTTATTCATGGTGGACCATTTGCCAATATTGCTCATGGTTGTAATTCAATTATGGCAACCAAAGCGGCTTTACAATTTGGCGAATATGCTATTACAGAGGCCGGTTTTGGAAGTGATTTAGGGGGAGAAAAATTCCTGAATATCAAATGTCGCCAATTAGGCATTACTCCTGCTGCAAGTGTTTTGGTAAGCACAACTCAATCATTAAAACTGCATGGTAAGGTTGATGAAAAACTTATTAAACAACCAAATTTAGAAGGCTTGAAAAAAGGACTTTTAAACTTAGAACGCCATGTAGAAAACCTACAGAACTTTGGTCAATCGGTTGTTGTTGCTTTAAACAAATTTGGCTTCGATACCGAAGAAGAATTGGGTTATATGCAGGAATGGTGTAAACAAAAAGGTACTGAATTTTCTATCAATGAAGGTTTTGCAAAAGGTGGTGATGGTGCTGTTGCTTTGGCCGAAAAAGTGGTTGATGTTTGTGAAAACAGAGCATCGGGACCAATCAATCATACTTATGAACTAACAGATTCACTTGAAACCAAAATCGAAAAAATTGTAAAAAGCATTTATAGAGGTTCGGGAATTACATTTAGCAAAACAGCTAAATCAGCCATCAAAAAATTAAAAGAATTGGGTGCCGATGAAATGCCAGTTTGTATTGCCAAAACACAGTTTTCGTTTACAGATAATGCATCCTTAGTTGGTGTAGAAAGCGGATTTAATATCACCATCGAAAATTTGGTTATGAACCATGGCGCTGGATTTGTAGTTGCAGTCGCTGGTGAAATCATGCGTATGCCTGGTTTACCTAAAGAACCTGCTGCAATGCAAATTGATGTGGTGAATGGTGAAATCGTTGGATTGAGTTAATTCAACCCAAAAAAGAAAATTGTTTCTCATTTAAATACAGACCAATTGTTGCTAAAATTGTAACAATTGGTCTTTTACACTTGTGTATTCAAAACATTTTCTAATTTCGCCCTATGCGTGCTTACGAAAGTGTGAATCCTTATACAGAAGAATTGTTATCGGCATTTGATTTTATTCAAGCTGATGAAGTTGATATTATTTTAGAAGATGCCAACGAAGCTTTTCTTACTTGGAGAAAATTAGGTTTTAGCGAAAGAGCTTTATACATAGAACGATTGGCAAAACTACTTAGAGAAAATGCCAGTGAATTAGCAGAAATTGCCAGCATTGAGATGGGAAAATTACTTTCTCATTCAAAGGCTGAAGTACTAAAAAGTGCAAGTGTTTGCGATTATTGTATCAGCGATGCAGAGCGTGTTTTGGCTTCAAAAACAACTCAAATTGAAAACGGTATTGAAATAGAAATTGCCCATAAACCTTTGGGTGTTGTTTTAGGTATTTACCCTTGGAATTTTCCCTATTGGCAAGTGATTAGAAGTGCAATTCCTGCTTTAATGAGTGGTAATACAGTTTTGGTAAAACCGGCGCCTAATGTTCCTCGTTCTGCTATCAAACTACAAACACTTTTCGAAAAAGCTGGATTTCCTCATGGTGTTATTCAAACCATTTTTGCCAGCGATGAAATGGTTTCGGGAATCATAGCTGATAAAAGAGTAAGTGCCGTTACTTTAACAGGTAGTGAAAGAGCAGGTTCGGCAGTGGCAGCACAAGCTGGGAAAGCCATTAAACCTGTAGTTTTAGAATTAGGTGGAAGTGATCCGTTTATTATCAGACAAGATGCAGATTTAGATAGTTTGATGGAACAAGCCATTTTCTCTCGTTTTCAGAACAATGGGCAGAGTTGTGTGGCTGCAAAACGATTTATTGTCCACCAAAATCTAGTTACATCTTTCACCGAAAAACTAAAAATCGGTTTAGATAAAATGAAATTCGGTAATCCATTAGATTTGACTACCGACCAAGGTCCTTTGGCGCGATATGATTTACTAGAAGGATTAAAAAATCAAGTAGATGAAAGCATTGAAAAAGGAGCAGAAATTCTTTATCAATCAAATGAAATTCCAACAAAAGGATTCTTCCATCCCATCATGGTTTTAGGAAATATTCCAGCTCATTCAAGAGCATTTAAGGAAGAATTATTTGGTCCAGTTTTATCGGTTTATACTTTTGAAACAGATGAAGAAGCGATTCAAATTGCTAACCAAACTAAATACGGCTTGGGTTGCAGTATCTGGACCAATGACATTGAAACAGCGAAAAACATGTCGGAAGAAATTGAAAGTGGCATGGTGTATATCAACCAGATTGTAAAAAGTGATGTCAGATTTCCATTTGGAGGTTGCAAACAATCTGGTTTCGGAAGAGAATTAGGCGAAGAAGGCTTGAAAGCGTTTTGTATGGTTAGAACGAGGTGGATTAGATAGGGCTGCTGGCTTTCAAAAAAGCTGCTGGCTGCTGGCCTCTGGCAGCTGGCCTAATCCTACCTAGAAGTAACATTGATTTTTAAAATCAACTTTTAAAAATCATACGAGGGAATGTCGTACCATTTTCAAAATAAAAATCCATTAGCATTTTCTTGTTAAAAGAAATGCTACATTTTTACGAAATCCAAAGCCTGAAGCTAATTCTGGTTGATGGCCCGGAAAGTTTTAGGAAAATAAAACACTTCATTTTATAAGAAATATTATCTCTTTTTAAATTCTAAAGCCTCGATTGATTTTTTATAATTACCATTATTCAGGTAAATTTGAAAACAATAATTCAATGAAAAAATGTTCAAACCTTCATGTTTGTTTTTTAATAATAATGACATTTTTTGCCTGTAAAAAACCTTGTGATTTGAGTTATAGAATTGGTGAAATTGTTCAAATCCCAATTCAATTTAACGGATTCAGCCTATCAGAAATCGAACAAATTATAGTGTTTAGAGTCGACAAAACCAATCCGAAATTAATTGATACGTTTTTACTTAAGGAAATCCTTTGGGCAAAAATGGCAAGAACAAATAATGAGATAATAACAGACCATGTTCCGTCAAAGATAAATAATCAATACACTGATTATGAAAGCTATTTAAACAATTGCAGCCTTATTTTTAACTGGAAAAATGGAAGTGATACTTTAGCAAATTTTGAAATTTACAAATCAAAAGAATCAGTAAAAGGTTGTCACGAAAACGATGCAAATATTCAAATTGATAAGCTATATTTTGAACACAAAAGAAAATCAATCAATAAAAACGAAATGATTGAAATAAACCGTTAAAAGGAAGGCTTCAATTCTATGAAAGCTAATGCTGGCTTAAAAAAAGCTGCTGGCAACTGGTCTCTGGCAGCTGGCTTTCAAAAAAAGCTGCTGGCCTCTGGCCTCTGGCAGCTGGCCTAATTGTAAAAGCCTAAATTACGTTGACCGCTTTTAAGCCAACTTTTTAATATTGTTTACCAAAAATACATCTTGAGCTTT
>JBIMKP010000010.1:0-114051 GCA_051861545.1 Bacteroidia bacterium
ATCAATGGTACAGGCAGTTTAACAATAAGTTCAGCAATCAATATCAATAATTATTTGGTTTTGAATGGAGGAAATTTAATAGGAAGTAGCATCAATAGCATCAGTTTATTAAATAGTTCAGATACCTCATTAAACAGAATAGGTGGTTATATTGAAGGTTCATTAATCAGACGAATCCCTGCAAGCAGCGCAGGAAGCTTGAGTTATTTGTATCCAATAGGAAAAGTAAGTTATAGTCCATTTGAGTTGGTAAATCCAATCACAACAAGTGGTGGAGATGTTGATATAAAAGCAGAGGTATTTGAAACAAGTACAGGTGGAACAGCAGGTCCAAATATGTTCAGCATTAGCAGTGATAGATATTGGGAGAGTTCAATCAGTTCTGGAGCAAGTAATTTTACAAGTACAAGTATTAAACTTACTGAAGCATCTATTGGCACCATGAATGCCATTGCAAGAAGTGCAACTTTAGCAGGTGTTTATAGCAAGGCAAATACTAATCCAGCAAGTGGAAGTTCTATTTCAAGTAATTCATTGACTTCATTGGGATTCTTTTTATTTGGAAATGATTCTTCTTCATTAAGCTCATCTGCAACTTTAAATATTACTGCTTTTTTTGAAGGATTGTATTTAGGCTCATCAACTATGACAGCATCGCCGTTTAATGCAGATGGTATTACCTCGAATACAATAGCAGATACAATAACAATTGTTCTACATGATAAAAATATTTTTGATAGTGTTTATGCAGTTTCAGGTACAATCAGCACATCAGGATTAGCAAGTTTTTCATTGCCTTCAATTTATATGGGAAATGCATTCTATATCGCTCTAAAACATAGAAACTCTTTAGAAACCTGGACTGCAGATACAGTAGTTATTACATCAATAACTAATTATGATTTTTCAGATGATGCTTTAAAAGCGTATGGTTCAAATATGCTTGATTTAGGTTCAGGCGTATTTGGAATTTATGCAGGAGATATAAACCAAGATGGATTTATTGATGGAAATGATTTTACAGATGTAGATAATGATAACAGCAATTTTGCTTCAGGTTATTTAGTTACAGATACAAATGGAGATGGTTTTGTTGATGGAAACGACTTTACATCAATTGATAATAATGGAAGTATGTTTATTTCTATTGCTCGTCCATAGTTTTTAAATGATAACTATAAAGTATTATAAAAATAAAAGTGGGGCCACTGGCCCCACTTTTATTTTTGGTTCTATTGTATTTTAAATCAACTGTTTACTATGTGCTTTTGTATCTACTTTCTCAATAATATTTGAGAGTTTTCCTTTTTCATCAATTACAAAAGTGGTTCTTAAAATGCCCATATATTTTCTTCCATACATGCTTTTTTCTCCCCAAACTCCATAAGCTTCAGCAACTGCATGATCTTCATCTGCTAGTAATGAAAATGGAAGTTCGTGTTTGTCGATAAACTTTTGGTGTTTCTTTTCGCTATCAGGACTTACACCTAAAATTTCAAATCCTTTGCTTAAAAAACTTTGGTAATTGTCTCTTAAATCGCAAGCTTCTGCTGTGCAACCTGGGGTATCATCTTTAGGATAAAAATATAAAACTAGATTTTTTCCTTTGAAATCTTTTAATGATACCAATTCTCCTTTTTCATTCTTGCAAGAAAATGAAGGAGCTTTATCTCCAATATTTAATGTTATTGCCATACTGTTTAAACCCACCTGTTAAAATTTTGTTTTACCAATTCATTTGCCAGATTTTTTCTGTTTTATTTCCTTTTTTGTCGCTTAGTTTTATTGTCCAATTAGCTTTGTTATTGTTTAATAAAGAATTTGATTTTTCTCTGTAATACAATTCATCAAAATCATAAATAATTATGTCGTTTTTGGCGTCATAATCAGCTAATACCCATTTGTCGTTTAAATATAAATTATAGGTTCCAATGCCTGAAAATTGGTCGTCAATTTTTATGCTGATTGAATTTGTATCCTTTTTATTTAATAGTATGGCTATAGGAGCTATACTATCTACTGCAATGGTATAATTTCCAAAACTTCCTATTTCTCCTTTAACCCAATTATTATGAAATTTCCCTCCTGCATAACTAAGTTTTCCTGCTTTATTTACGCTTGCCAAACAAAGGTATTTTGAGTCACTAAAGGCGAAATCTTTAACTTCAATTTCAATATTTATACTTTTGTGAATTGGTGTTAAATTCTGATGAACTTTGTAAACAGGCGAGAAAGTGTTTTTTACTGATTCCGTTTTGTAACAATCTAAATAAATGCTATCATAAAATGCACCTGGTTCCGATTCAAGTTTAAATCCTGGAAAGCTAAATTTATTCTTGGCATTTGGCTTCCAAAGTGGTTTTGATTGTATAGATTGGAAGTACTTTTCCTTTTCAGAATTCAACTCAGTTTCTCCAGTTTTTATATACATCATCACATAGGTATAATTATCATTTATATCTCCTAAATATATTATGATTGAATCTAAGTGATTAGGTTTTAAGTAAAATTTCCCTTTTTGTTTATTTGTTTCAATCATGCAAAAGGGATTACCATCATCCTTAAAACATTTTTGTATTCTTTGTTGATTGACTTTATACCAAGGATAATCGATATGTTGGTTAATGTATTTACTTTCACTAAAAGCAAAACGTTTTAATTTAAAGCCAAATATTTTTCTGTTTTGATGAATCAATCCATAATCAAACAAACCTTTTTCATCTCTTGTTTGATGGATATAATCATATCCTGCAATACCTAAGCCATACTGGTCAGGAGGTAATTGAATTGTGTCTTCATAAACCAAAAGTTTGTGATATAAATATACACTATCTCTTAAATATAATTTTTTTTGTTGGATTGGAATTCGCTTTTGAAGTAATAAACCTTCTGGTACAAATTGATAAAAATGAACAACAGAAAGAAATGGTTTTAGTGTATCATTCGGTAGCATTCCAAATAAGCCAGGATTCCAGATTTCTTCAGTTCTTGTTTCTCTGATTTCAAAATGTAAATGTGGACCAGTAGAGCCACCACTATTACCAGATAGACCAATTGTATCACCCTTTTTTACCCAGATAAATGCTTGTTTAAAAACAGTATCAAATGCAAATTTTTGTTGTTTGTATTGATAGTTTTTTATCCATTCAGCTATTGCTCCTTTATAGCACTTTAAATGACCATAAACAGTTGTAAAACCATTTGGATGGTCGATATAAATTGCTTTTCCATATCCATTCGAAGCTATCTTAATTCTAGAAATATAACCATCAGCTACAGCATAAACAGGAAGTCCTTCTTTTTCTTGAGTTTTTAAATCTACTCCACTATGAAAGTGATTGTCTCTAATTGCTCCAAATGGTGAAACAAAATGAGGCAATGAATCCATTGGATACCTGAAATAAGGCTTGTAATCACCTTGTGCATTTGATAGTAAGCTAAGTACTAATAACAAAAGTAAAATAGTACTTTTTACAAGACTAAAATCAATGGGTTTATTAATTTTTATTTTCAATTTATTTTACCTCGCAATGCAGCATTTTTTTATCACCTATAAATCCTTCTAGTTTGTCACCAATCTTAACTGCACCTACACCAGCTGGTGTTCCTGTATAAATTAAATCACCAACTTTTAAAGTGAAATATTGAGAGATAAAACTTACAATTTTGTCGAAAGAAAATATCATATCACTAGAATTTCCATTTTGCACCAATTCACCATTTTTTAGTAATGAAAATTGAATTGGATTTTGTAAGTCTTTAACGTTGGAAAATTCACCAATAGGAGCAGAGCCATCAAAAGCTTTTGCTAATTCCCAAGGTAAGCCTTTTTGCTTTAATTGTGCTTGTAAATCCCTTGCAGTAAAGTCTATTCCAAATCCAATTTCAGAGTAGTAATTTGAAGCAAATTTCTCTTGAATTTTCTTTCCCATTTTGCTGATTTTTATAACGAGTTCAGCTTCATAATGTACATCACTGCTAAAATCAGGTAAATAAAAATCTTCTCCGTTTTTTAACAATGCAGTATCGGGTTTACTAAAGATTACAGGATTTTCAGGTACAGCATTTCCTAATTCTTTAGCATGTTCACTGTAATTTCTTCCTACACAAAATATTTTCATTCTACTTATTCTCTTGTTTAAACTAGATAAAAATTAGGCAAGCAAAATATTGATTGCCTAATTTTACTTTAGCTATTTTTACTTAGTTCGTCTTTCACAAATTTCATTAATTCATGAATATAAGCGGTGCTAAAGTTAAATTCAATTCCTGCTGTTTGATATATTTCGCTAATTGTTTTTGAATATCCTAAACTCAATGCTGCTTTGTATTGCTCAATAGTTTTTTCTTTATTCTTTAAGAAGTTTCTCCATACAGCCAATGCGCCTAATTGGGCAATTCCGTATTCTATATAATAAAATGGAACTTCAAATAAGTGTAATTGTTTCTGCCAACTAATGGTTCTAAAATGCTCAAATCCGGTCCAATCAACCATTCCAGTTCCAAATTCATCACTTAATTCAATCCAATATTTTTTGCGTTCTGCCGCAGTATGTGTTGGGTTGGTATAAATCCAATGTTGGAATTTATCAATGATTGCAATCCAAGGTAGAATTTTAATGATACCTTCTAAATGTTCTTCTTTCGCTCTATTAAAATCTTCTTTGTTTGGGTAAAATTCATCTTGACCTTCATAACTCAAAAGTTCCATGCTCATACTTGCTAATTCAGCAACTTCACTCGGACAATTTTTAAATGCAGATAATTCAAGGTCTTTGCTTAAAAATGAATGAACTGCATGTCCACCTTCGTGCACCATTGTTTCAACATCTCTTGTGCTACTAGCGGCATTCATGAAAATAAAAGGAACACTAGTTTCTGCCATTGGGTAATTATATCCTCCAGGTGCTTTTCCTTTTCTGCTTTCTAAATCAAGTCTGTCCATGTCATCCATTGTTTGGATACACCAAGCAAAATAATCATCAACTTTTTTGAAGCATTTAATTGATTTTTCTAGTAAGTCGGCTCCGCTTGTAAAAGGTTCTAAAGCTTCTCTGTTTTTTGTATCAACTTCAGTATCCCAAGGCTTTAACGAATGGCCTAATTCAGCAACTCTTTTTTCATTAAATTCTTTCACTAAAGGCAAAACTTCTTTTTGTATGGCTTCATGAAAGGCAAAACAATCTTCTGGTTTATAATCAAACCTTCCTAGCTCTGCGAATTTATAATCTCTATAGTTTTTAAATCCAGCATTAACGGCAATTTGATGTCTTAGTGCAATCAGTTTATCAAATAAAGTATCTAATTCTTCTGCATGTGAAAATCTCTTTTCTTGGATAGTTTTAAATGCATTTTCTCTGATATTTCTATCAGGGTTTTTTAGGTAATTTGATGCTTGTTGAAGTGTCAATTCTTTACCATCCATTTCAATGGTCATGCTGCCAACTATTGAACCATATTTTTGTGATTCAGTAGCAACTTCGGCCATTAAAGGAATGTTCTTTTCATTAAAAATCTCAATTTCTTTTTTAATGCTTCTTAAATAAACAAAATATTTTTCTTCATTTAATTGATTGATGAATTCGTTGTTTATTAGCTTTTTGTTTAATGAATCGCTATAAGGTGCTGTTTGCGGTTCAATCTCATTTACGAAAAATAAATAAGCTTCTTCCAACTCCTTTGCGGTTGTATTGCAAGTCATTCTCACATATCGCCAAGCTAAATCTTCACTTAAAAAAGCATCTAATTCACTTCTATCTTTCAGCCATTCTTCTAAATCATGTACAGATTTAATTTCTCTATTTTGAAGGTTTTCAAAAAATGGTTGGATGATATCCCATGAAGTCACTTTAATTTTATTAGGTAAAAAACGTCTTTTTATTATTGTAATCATACTTTTTTGAATTAAACTCAAATGTAAATTCTTCTTTTAGAATCTAAGTGTTTTAACAAAAGATTTTTGTCAATTTTTCTTGTGTAAATTTATATTTTATTGAGATATATCATTTTTTTCTTTGGATAGGCGATACACTTTTGGGAACCAAATAAAACCAAACTAAATCAAATCATCTCATTTTTAATAATGGGATATTAAAAACCAAAAAATGAGAACAATTATAGAACCATTTAGAATTAAATCGGTGGAGCCTATTAAAATGACTACCCGAGAAGAAAGATTAGTTTACTTAGAAAATGCTCATTACAATTTATTTTCTTTAGATTCTGAAAATGTATTGATTGATTTATTAACCGATAGTGGTACTAGCAGCATGAGTGCTAATCAATGGGCTGCAATTATGAAAGGTGATGAATCTTATGCGGGTAGTCCTTCTTTTCATCGTTTTGAAAAAGCTGTTCAACATTTAATGCCTTTCAGTCATATTATACCAACACACCAAGGTAGAGCAGCAGAAAAAATTCTGTTTTCTGCAATTGGAGGGCCTGGGAAATATATACTTAATAATACTCACTTCGATACTACTCGCGCGAATATTGAATTTTCAGGTGCAGTTGGCGTTGATTTAGTAATTGAAGAAGGTAAAGATCCTAGAAGTGAACATCCTTTTAAGGGTAATATGGATATCCTGAAATTGGAGGCGTTTATTAAAGAGAAAGGCCCTGAAAATATTCCTTTATGTATGATTACCATCACAAATAATTCAGGTGGTGGTCAGCCGGTTTCAATGGATAATATCAAACAAACCAAATACATCTGTATGAAGTATGGTATTCCTTTGTTTATCGATGCTTGTAGGTTTGCCGAAAATGCATATTTCATTAAAATGCGTGAACCTGGTTTCGAAAATCATAGCATAGGGGCAATTGTTCAAGAAATTTTTTCTTATGCTGATGGTTGCACAATGAGTGCTAAAAAAGACGCTTTAGTAAATATTGGTGGTTGGTTGGCAATGAATAATGATGATTGGGCTTTAACTTGTAGAAATTTATTAATTCTTACAGAAGGTTTTCCTACTTATGGCGGCTTAGCAGGAAGAGATTTAGATGCTATTGCTACGGGTTTAGAAGAAGTTGTTCATGAAGATTATTTGCATTACAGAATTATTTCAACCCAATACCTTGGCGACCATTTAACAAAAGCAGGTATTCCTATAATGCGTCCAGTTGGTGGACATGCAGTTTATATTGATGCCAGAGCGATGTTTCCTCATATTCAACCTTTACAATACCCAGGGCAATCTTTGGCTTGTGAAATGTATTTACATGCTGGAATTAGAGCTTGTGAAATTGGTACTGTTATGTTTGGTTTACAGGCAGATGGTGTAACTGAACTTCCTGCTTCAATGGATTTAGTTCGATTAGCAATTCCTAGAAGAGTTTATACGCAATCTCATATCGATTATGTAATTGAGGCATTGGTAGAGATTAATGAAAATAAACAAGCTTTAAAGGGAATGAAAATTAATTGGCAACCAAAACAATTACGCCATTTTAGTGCGAGATTTAGCTATTTAGATTCATATTCACAAAGAATGAAAACAATCATTGATTAATATAAATTTTCAATTGTTTTATTTTTTTCGAATTTCTTAGATGCAAATTTGTTTTTGTTGCTCTTTTTTTTGTTTTAATTTGAAATTCAATTTATTAGCACTAAAAAATGATTCTAGAGACTTGCTTTTTGTGTTTTAATAATTACGCAATTGTAAATATTACGTCTTAAATTATCGTAGTTTATGGATTGTTTGTAAATAATTAAGAGTTGAAATTGCATTACCTTAGAAAGTAGCCCTCTTCTATATTATCTTTTTAGATAGTTTAAGCCAAGTTATTTCCTATAATTTCATTTTATGAAAAAATAGGGAATAACTTATTTCAAAAAAAATTAGGGTAAAAGCCCATTATCATAAGCAAAACTAATTAGTTGTACTCTGTTTTTTACTCCTAATTTACTTATCAAGTTTCTTATGTATGTTTCTATAGAACGAGGAGAAAGATTCAGTGCTTCTGAAATTTCCTCAGTTACTAGTCCTTTTGATAACATTTTAATGATTTGAAGGTCTCTTTCACTAAAAATTAGTTTGGGATAATCTGCTAATTTAAACTCTGAATTATCTTGTGTATCTGTCCTGTAAATTTTGTCGAATGCTTTTTCTCCGATTAAACAAATTTCAATTGCAGGAAGTAAACATGATCTTAATTTTGAAGAAAAGCCATTCGCTCCTAATTTAAATAATTGATCTGCTAAGGAGTCAGAATTGAAGCTACTAATTACAAGAACTTTTTGCTCGGGATATGTTTGTTTAATTGCTGCTAAGGTCTCAAATCCATCCATCACAGGCATGAATAAATCTAAAAGAATTAAATCAAAATTTTTTCTACTTAAAACTTGTAGAGCTAATTTCCCATTCATTGCTCGATTTGTCAACTCCAAATTTGGTGTCGATTTTAAAGCTTCTTCTATATAATAAGCTTCAGTTGGGGTATCTTCTACTAATAAGATTTTTTTCTGTTTCACTTCGCAAAGTTAAACGTAGTAAGCATTAATTTGTTTTGATTAATATTAGCTTTTTTTCTAATTTCAATCAAAAAATGATTATTAATTGAGCCTTTTTATAGGCACAAAAAAAACACATAACAAATTGCTATGTGTTTTTTGTAGTTGAATAATTAATCTATTCTGAATCTTTAGCTTTTTTAGCAGCGGTTTTTTTAGCGGCTGTTTTTTTAGCTGGAGTTTTCTTTGGTTTTTCTTCAACAACTTCCTCTGCTGCAATTTCTTTAACTTCCTCTTTTACTTCTTCAACTTCCTCAGCAACTGTAGTTTCTTCATCTTTTTTACCTAAAGTGTTAAAGTCTAAAACAGATTTTAGTGCATGAAACCAATTCATAAGTTTTTTGATATCACTATCATAAACACGTTCACTATCTAATTGGATGCACTCAATTAAAAAGGCTCTAATTTTTTTAATATCTTCTTTTGCTTCAGGTAAATTACTTGCGCTGTTCAATTTTACAAATACATCCGACAAATGCATATCACCTTCTAAAGTATAAATAGAGATGTCTTCTAAAACTGAAACTTTATCATGAAATCCAGTTGCGAATTTTCTACCTGTACCTATTGTCTCTACTATTAAACCATTCTTGCTTCTGCCTGTAACATGGTGTAAACCACTCATACCAGAAATTGCTACAACGTCTTTTAATTCCATCTTTTAATTTTTTAAGGAGGGCAAATGTAGAAAAAAAATGTAAGACTAGTTTATAATCCTCAATTCAATAAAAAAATGTTTTTTCTACTTTAATATCAGTTGTTTATAAACTTTGAATATTTACAGTTGTATCTAATAATTAAAAAAACGTTGAAAATGAGTCACAATTCAATCCAAATAATATTTTTGCAGCCGTTTTGAAAAAAATACTCACTTTATGCTTTTTATTGATTTCAATTGTTAATTTGAATGCACAACAAGTTATCAATATTGAAACAAAACGATATGATACCCGTGACTCTTCTTGGCATGGAGATATTGAGTTGAATTTTAATTATATACAAAATAGAAATACAATTGTTAATTTTGGAAATAGGTTAAATTTTATTCTCAAAAGAGATGAAAATACTTATTTATTTCTTTCAGAATTTAACTTCTTGCAATCGAACAGCAAAAACCTAGATTATGCAACTTACCAGCATTTTCGTTTCAAACGAGAATTAAAACCTTGGTTAAGTGGTGAGGCTTTTGCTCAAACTCAGTTTAACCAACAAATTGGATTGAATTTTAGAGGTTTACTTGGTGCTGGGCCTAGATTTCGCTTGTTTTTTGAAGATAGTATGAAAATGTTTTTAGGACCAATGTGGATGTACGAATATGAAAGTACTACCGATACAGAAGCAAAAAATGTTCATAATCGATTGAGTTTGTATTTGTCGTTTTTATACTTCAAAACAAGAAATTTTAATTTTGATATGGTTGCTTATTACCAACCCGATTTAATTGATTTTAGCAATTTTAGGTTTTCTTCTGAAGCCAAAATGGAAATGCTTTTTACCACTCATCTAAGTTTTAGATTTAGTATCAGTCAAAACTACAATTCAATTCCTCCTCCCAATATTCCAAAGAATATTGCAAATGTCAGGAATGCTTTTGTTTACAAGTTTTAGTAATCAAGTTTTACAATGGTTTGTTTTCTCTTTATTTCTTAATTAATCAGGCAATTAAGGCTGTTTCCACTGCTTTTTGATATTCAATCTTTGTTTGGTTTTCAATTCTTTTCGAAAGCTTAAATCATAGCTGTTTTAAAGAGTTGTTTAATCAGTCTTAAAGCCTATTTTTGCCCAAAATCTTGTATTATGGAGAGCATTGAAAAATATACACCTAAACACAAAATCAGAATAGTTACTGCTGCTAGTCTTTTTGATGGCCACGATGCCGCTATTAATATTATGCGCAGAATTATTCAGGCTAGTGGAGCAGAAGTTATTCACTTAGGTCACGATAGAAGTGCCGAGGAAGTTGTTAATACTGCAATTCAAGAAGATGCCAATGCAATTGCCATGACAAGTTATCAAGGCGGACATGTTGAGTACTTCAAATACATGTTTGATTTGTTAAAAGAAAGAGGTTGCGAACATATCCGCATTTTCGGTGGTGGTGGTGGTACCATTTTACCTGAAGAAATTGCTGAATTGCATGCCTATGGAATTACTCGTTTATACCATCCTGATGACGGCAGAAGCATGGGTTTACAGGGTATGATTAATGATATGCTCGAAAAATGTGATTTCCCAACTGGGCAAAATCTAAATGGTGAAGCTACTCATTTAAAAGATAAAGATTGGAAATCTATAGCAAGACTGATATCCGCTGCTGAAAACAATCCTGAGGTTTTTGCCAATATGCATAAAACCATTCTCGATTCTGCTGCAGTTTCTCATGTTCCTGTGCTTGGTATTACAGGTACAGGTGGAGCTGGAAAATCATCTTTGGTTGATGAATTAGTTCGTAGGTTTTTGTTTGATTTTAAAAATAAAACTATCGGTATTATTTCTGTAGATCCAAGTAAGAGAAAAACAGGTGGTGCTTTGTTGGGTGATAGAATTCGTATGAACTCTATTAAAAACAACCGAGTTTATATGCGCTCTTTGGCAACTCGTCAGAGCAATCTGGCTTTGTCGAAACACGTAAAAGAAGCAGTTGATATCATGAAAGCTGCTGCCTTCGATTTAATTATTCTTGAAACTTCTGGTATCGGTCAAAGTGATACAGAAATCATGGATCATTCTGATGTGGCATTGTATGTAATGACTCCTGAATATGGCGCAGCAACTCAATTAGAAAAAATTGATATGCTCGATTTTGCTGATATCATTGCCATCAATAAATTCGATAAAAAGGGTTCTTTGGATGCATTGAGAGATGTGAAAAAACAGTTCCAACGCAATCACCTTTTATTCGATAAAAATCCTGATGATATGCCGGTTTACGGTACTATCGCTTCTCAGTTCAACGACCCTGGAATGAATCGTTTGTATAAAGCAGTAATGGAAATCATAAAAGATAAAACCGGAGCTGATTTACAAACAACCTATGAGATTACAGATGAAATGAGTGAGAAAATTTTCATCATTCCACCAGCTCGTACACGTTATTTATCTGAAATTTCTGAAAACAACAGGAACTACGATAAGTGGGTAAACAAACAAGTTGAAATTGCTGATAAATTGTATAGTTTAAAATCTTCAATTGAAGTAATCGCATCAGGTAAACTAGAAGATAAAGACCGCTTGGTAAAGAGTTTACAAGAAGCTTATCACGATATAGAATTAGACCTTGATCCTAGAAATAAAATCATTTTAAATACCTGGGAAGAAAAGAAGAAATTATTCAGAGATGAATATTATATCTTTAAGGTACGCGACAAAGAAATCAAAATTAAAACGCATAGCGAATCATTGTCACATAGTATGATTCCTAAAGTAGCTGTCCCAAAATTCAAAGGTTGGGGTGATATTTTGCAATGGTCTTTACAAGAAAATTTCCCTGGTGAATTCCCTTATACAGCCGGAATTTATCCTTTTAAACGTGAAGGTGAAGACCCAACCAGAATGTTTGCTGGAGAAGGTGGACCAGAAAGAACAAACAAACGTTTCCATTATGTAAGTTTAGGAATGCCAGCTGCTCGTTTAAGTACAGCTTTCGATTCGGTTACTTTGTATGGAAATGACCCTGACCATAGACCTGATATTTACGGAAAAATTGGTAATTCAGGTGTAAGTGTTTGGAGTTTAGATGCTGCTAAAAAATTATACTCTGGATTTAATTTGGCTGATCCTAAAACATCAGTTTCAATGACAATCAATGGTCCTGCAGCAATTATTTGTGCTTTCTTTATGAATGCAGCAATCGACCAACAATGTGAGCTTTATATCAAAAAGAATGGCTTAGAAGATGAAATCAACCAAAAGATTGATGATATTTATAAAGCCAAAGGAACACCACGTCCAAGATACAATGAAACTTTACCAGAAGGTAACGATGGTTTAGGATTGATGTTATTGGGTGTTACAGGTGATATGGTTTTACCTGCTGATGTTTACCAAACAATTAAAGTAGCTACATTAAAACAAGTAAGAGGTACTGTTCAAGCTGATATTTTAAAAGAAGACCAGGCACAAAATACATGTATATTCAGCACAGAATTCTCATTGAGAGTAATGGGTGATGTACAGCAGTATTTTATTGATAATGGCGTTAGAAATTTCTATTCTGTTTCTATTAGTGGATACCATATTGCAGAAGCAGGAGCAAATCCAATAACTCAATTGGCATTAACTCTTTCTAATGGATTTACTTTTGTAGAATACTACTTAAGTCGTGGTATGAATATCGACGATTTTGCTCCGAATTTATCTTTCTTCTTCTCAAATGGTATCGACCCTGAATATTCAGTAATTGGTAGAGTATCAAGAAGAATTTGGTCTAAAGCAATGAAGTTGAAATATGGTGGTAATGAAAGAAGTCAGATGTTGAAATACCATATTCAAACATCAGGACGCTCATTACATGCACAGGAAATCGACTTCAATGATATCAGAACAACCTTACAGGCATTGTATGCTATTTATGATAACTGTAATTCACTTCATACAAATGCTTATGATGAAGCGATTACAACTCCAACAGAAGAATCTGTTAGAAGAGCAATGGCAATTCAGTTAATCATTAATAGAGAATTGGGATTGGCTAAAAATGAAAATCCGTTACAAGGTTCATTTATCATAGAAGAATTAACAGATTTAGTTGAGGAAGCTGTATTGACTGAGTTCGATAGAATAACCGAAAGGGGAGGAGTTTTAGGCGCAATGGAAACCATGTACCAAAGAACTAAAATTCAAGAAGAAAGTTTGTATTACGAAATGCAGAAACACACTGGAGAATTCCCAATTATTGGTGTAAATACATTCTTATCGAGCAAAGGTTCACCAACAGTTTTACCTAAAGAAGTAATTCGTTCAACCACTGAAGAAAAGGAATACCAGATAGAAATGTTGAATGTGTTGAAAAAAGTGAATGAAGACAAAGGAAAAGAGATGCTTCATAAATTACAGCGCAAAGCCATTTTGAATCAAAATATTTTTGAAGAATTAATGGATACGGTAAAATATTGTTCATTAGGACAAATTACCGCAGCATTATTCGAAGTAGGTGGACAATACCGTCGTAACATGTAATTTTCACCGCGTTCCCCGCCGTAGCACCGCGATTCATCGCGGTGGACACGCGGTAAACCGCGTCTGTACTGGATATTGATAAAATAAGATTTTTTAATATTTCATATGAAATTCAACCTCAGCACCAACCTTGGCAAATTCAGATTAATTGCCTTTTTAGAAGGAATCTCTTTTATTGTTTTGGTATTTATTGCAATGCCATTAAAATATGGTTTTGATATGCCATTGTTTGTGAAATATTTTGGTTGGGCACATGGATTATTGTTTGTGCTTTATAATATATTATTACTTCAATGTGCTTTAGAATATTCTTGGAAGTTTGGCAAAATAGTTTTTGCTTTTTTTGCAGGATTATTTCCTTTCGGAACTTTTGTTTTGGAAAGAAAATTGAGGAATGAATAAAATTCGCTTATGAAAGAGGAAGTTCAATCACAATTGTACTTCCTTTTTTAGGCTCACTTTTAACCTGCAATTTGCCTTGGTTTTGAATTATAAAGTCACGGGATATCATCAAGCCAATTCCAGTTCCTTTTTCGCCTTTTGTTCCAGGTTTTGAAATACTTAAGTCGCCTTGATTTATAATGTCTAATTCTTTCTGACTCATTCCTGTTCCAAAATCCGTAATGGTGATAATACAAGAGTTTTCTTTGAGCATTGAATTAATGATAATCTTACCTCCTTCAAAACTGAATTTTATTGCATTAATAATAAGGTTACGTAGAATTAAATCTAGCTGGTTGTGGTCTGCGTAAACAATATGAGTCATATCAACATTGTTTTCAATTATTAAACCCTTTTGCTCAGATTGTGGTCCAAATAGTTTGATGTTTTGTTGAATAATATTATGCAATAAAACTGATTCCGGTATAGCTGTATTTTCCCCAGTCATATTTGATCTCGACCAGTTCAAAAGATTGTCAAGTAACTGATTTAGGTTGCTAAACTTTTCTCTTAATGAGTTTTTTATGAATTCAAATTCTTCCTTTTCAATGAGGTTTTCGTCTAATAAAAACAAAGTTTGCTGTAAGGAAACCAATGGACTTCTTAAATCATGAGAAAGAATTGAAAAGGTTTTATCTTTAATAGAGTTGATTTTGATAAGTTGTTTTGCTTGTAAACTAAGTTTCTCTGCTTGTTTTTTTATGATTTGATTATCTTTAATTTTTTCATTTCTGCTTCTTAATGCAAAAAATAAAACAATAGAAATGCTTGTTAATAAAACTATTAAAGACCCAATTATTAATTTGTTCGTCCACGATTTTGTTGCAGAAAGTTCTTTATCTTTTTCTAAAATAGATATTTCAGCTTGCTTTTGAGCAAGTGTATTTTCGTATTCTAATTTCTGAATTTTTTCATTGGAGTTCGATATTGCCAATTCATCCTCGATTTTGTGCAGTTTTTTGTAGTATTCATAAGCAGATTTATAATCACCAATTTGTTCAAATACTAAAATTAAATCTTTATAGCTTAAAACAAGAGTGGGCTTAAAATCATATTTCTCTAGAATTTCAATTCCTTTTTTATAAAGATTGATGGCTCCTACTGGGTCATTTTTTAGACTAAGAATTTTTGCTCTTCCTAAATTTGATGCAGCCTCAGCTTCATAATCTTTTACTATTTTACAGATAATCTCTGATTGTTTAAAATAACTTTCAGCCGTTTGATAATTTTTTAAATTGGTTTCTACTTCTCCTAAATTATTGTATGAAATAGCTTGGTTTAAAATTTGTTTGTTTTCAATTGAGTTTTTTAAAGCCAATTCAAACTCTTTTTTTGATTCAATGAATTTATTTTGGTAAAAATAAGTTCCTCCTAAATTCGTATGAATACTAAAAAATTCAGCATTAGCTCCTGATATTTCTTGCCAAAATTGTGATAGTTTTAGAGAACTTATAGCCTTGTCAAAATTCCCTATAGATAGATAAACATTTGAAAGATTCATAAATGCTCTAGCTATGCTATTTGTGTCACATCTTTTTATTTTGATATCAAGTGATTGTAATAGTTGAATCCTAGCTTCTTGGAAATTTCCCAATTTCATATTGGTATTAGCCATATTATTCAAAGAACTTGATATTCCATTTGAATCATTTAAAGCTTGCCTTATATAAAGACTTTTTGTATAGAATGAAAGAGAAGCTTGGTTGTAACCAACACTAGAATAATAAACACCAAGATTATTTAGGCTATGTGCAATTTGTTTAAGGTTATTTTGTTTTTTACTTATCGATAATGCTTCTGTTAGCCAATAAACAGATGAGTCTGACTTTTGCAGATTGATATATGCTGAAGCCAAACAATTATACAAGTAAGGTCGATAACTTTCTGCCTTAAGTTTTTCGAGTAATGTTTTTGCTCTTAAGGCAACTGGTAAGCATGAGTCTGGATTAATATATTGGTATGCAAGACTAAGTTTAATTAAGGTTTCAAGTTTTAAACTATCATCCACCTGAGAATAAGCATTTAAAGTGGCTCTTTGGTAAGGCCAAATTTTGTCTGCTAAAAGATTATTACTTATTAAGCTCAAGCAAAATATGCTTGCAAAAAGTAATAATCTATTTTTTATTTTAGATGAGGCCAATTGAGGTTAATTTGATTGAAATGGTTTGCGAATTGCAGTTGCAATGTAAGGCTTTATAAAGATTTACGCACTAATTTGTGTGCAAATAAAACGTCATTTTCTTCAAAAAAATCAGCAATTGAAAACGAATATTCGTTTTATGAAAATCTAATTAGGCTAAAATCCAGTTAAACTTAAATTCAGTATCAGGAATTTTCATTCTTTCTGAAATTCTTGTTAATCTATCTGGAAGTTTTGTTAAATAGTCACGTGCTCTTTCTCCTTCTTCTTTTAAACCACTGATGTTCTCAATATTCCATTCTTCAATTAGGCCTTTTAATATATCTACATAATCTGTTGCAGTATATACACCTAATCTTTGAGCGCAATCTGAAAAACTAGCAAATGAATTGACTTTATCACCTAATTCTCTAAGGTATTGAGCTGGCATTACAATTTTCTTTTTCATCATATCTTCAAAAGCCAACATCATTTCATTTGGGTCGATTTCAAATATTTTTGATACAAAACTCTTGTATGCTTTTGCATGACGAGCTTCATCTGCCGCAACTAAACCGCACATTTTAGATAGTAATGCGTTTCCTTGTTGTTTAGCTATACTGGCAACTCTTCTATGTGAAATATTTGTAGCTAATTCTTGAAAAGAAGTATAAATAAAGTTTCTATAAGGGTCATCTGAAGCACCATTATCAAATCCATCACGAATTAAATATTGAGTTGAAGCTTCAAATTCTCTCATATTTATTCTTCCACATAAATATAAATAGCGATTTAATGCATCACCATGTCTGTTTTCTTCTGCTGTCCAAGCACGTATCCATTTCATCCAACTGTTATTTTCAGTCTGACTCACGCCTTTTAATCCCGCCAACCAGGTTTCATAAGTTGGTAACGCTTCTTCGGTAATGGTATCAACAACTAAAACAGCCAATAAATCATACGACAAGTTTGATGCTTGTTCTTGAATATCTTTCAAATCTGAAATAAATGATTCATCAGAAGTTAAGGGTAATAATTCCGAAGCCTGCCAATTTGATTCAACAGGTTTTAAATATTCAGATGCAAAGGTTTCAGCTTGAGAGCCTAAATGCAACATTACTTCTGTTCTTCCCGGTGTTAAAGCATTATTCATGTCTAGATATAAAAGACAAAAATACCTGTTTTTTATCATGTAAGCAAAGTAATTGACCATTGGTAGTGATTTTTTAATATTTTACTGTTGTTGTGGTTAATGACTTTAGAGGAAAAATTCTTCGATTTTAGAGTATTTTTGAGAATCATTTATATCGACATACATACGCACCATTCCTACCTTGAATCAGATGATGTAATTTTTATCAGACAGGCTTATATGCGCCCTTTTATCCCCCCAAATGAAAATTATTTTGTTTCAAAAGGTTTACATCCTTGGTTTATAGAACAAAATTTCGATGACGAAGCTAGTTTCAACTTGTTCTCAAATCCAAAAGTTTTAGCAATAGGAGAGTGTGGTTTAGATAGGTTAAAACCTCAGTTTGATTTACAAATTGAAGTGTTTAAAAAGCAGTTTTTTATTGCAAATAATTTAGGCAAACCCCTCATTTTACATATAGTTAAAGCTTATGATGAAATAGAACTTTTAATAAGAAACACAAAAGTTCCAATTATACTTCATCAATATTTAGGAAATGAAATTCAAACCAGTCGTTTTTTATCTAATAAACTTGTTTATTTTTCATTTGGTAAAAATCTAAATCATTCAAAAACTATTTCAGCTTTGAATCAAATTCCACTGAATCGAATCTTTCTTGAAACTGATATTAGTTCTAAACACATCAAAGATATTTACAATGAATTTAGTGCTATATCGCAAATAGATTTAAATAAACTGAAGCAAATTTTGTACTTAAATTTTGAGAGGATATTTCCTTTAATTCCATAAATAATCTTCTGGTGAATTTGCTAAATATGCAAAATCATCACCCAATTCTTTTACTTGTTTCTCCCACATTTCTTCTGATTCAGAGTCAAATACTACTGTTTGATTAGCTGGGATTGTCCACCATGCTTTCTGCTCAATTTCAATTTCAAGTTGATTAGGTCCCCAACCACTATATCCTATAAAAAATTTAAAATCAGACTCTTTAGCTAATCCTTTTTCAAACAATAAATTTACTTGTTCTATACTTCCACCCCAGAATATGCCATTTGAAATCTCAATTGAATCTTCAATTAAATTTCCTAATCTATGTATAAAATGAAGACTATTTTCTTCTATTGGTCCGCCATAAAAAAGAGGGAAATCATGGTCAAGAATTTCAGGAACCAATTCACTACACATGAGGTTCATTGGTTTATTTAATACAAAACCTACTGAACCTTCTAATTCATGCTCACAAATTAAAACCAAACTTTTTCTAAAATTAATATCAGCCATAAAGGGTTCTCCAATTAAAACTGAACCTTTTGATGGTTTAAAATTGATTCCAATTTCTTTAATTTTCATTGATACAATTTAAGAGGTTTCATTTGTTATTAAAACATTTTCTTAGAAGTTATTGATTGTTAGGTGTCTTTTTTTTGATGGTATATTTATTCCTAAATTCATTCAATTTCTTTTGTCTTTTTTGATTGATATCAGATTTATTTTAATTGTTTGGTTATACCTTCGAGTTATTAAATATTGAGTTTATGATTACTAGTGAACAAATTGCCGCAATTCGACAAGATTATACCCTGAAAGAATTTAATGAAAAGGATTTAAACAAAAATCCTTTTGAACAGTTTAAACTTTGGTTACATGAAGCGGTTTCTGCTGAGGTTAATGAGCCCAATGCAATGACACTTGCTACAACTAATTTTTCTGGTAAGCCTGCTGCCCGAATAGTTTTATTAAAGGGGATTAATGATAATGGTTTAATGTTTTATACCAATTACAATTCTGATAAAGGCAAACAAATGCAATCAAATCCTTTTGCAGCTTTGGTGTTTTTTTGGCCAGAGTTACAAAGACAAATTCGCGTAGAAGGAACTATAAAAAAAGTTTCTGCTGAAGAATCTGATGAATACTTTAATTCAAGGCCAATTGATAGTCAGATTGGCGCACACGCTTCTCCTCAAAGTCAACCTATCGAAGGAAGGCATGTAATTACAGACAGATTAGACGAATTAAAGAAATTGTTTTCAGAAACACCAATTATTAGACCCATACATTGGGGAGGATATATTCTTGAGCCTGATATGTTTGAATTTTGGCAAGGTAGAGCAAGTAGATTGCACGATAGGTTTAAGTTTTCTTTAATAGAGAGCAATTGGGTAAGTCAAAGATTAGCACCATAATAGTTTTTTTTAAGATTTAACTTTTTGTTAACATGCTTTTAAATTTAGAAAAAATTAATATATTGCTGATTCAAGACCTTAACCCCAGAGCATGATTGATATTATTTTGGTAAGTATTTCGGCCTTTTTGATTGTAGTTTTTGCAATTCCCTCTATTATAACTGTAGCCAAATTAAAGGGCCTTTATGATAAACCAGACGAACGAAAAATACATTCAAACAAAATTCCCCGTTTGGGTGGACTAGCTGTTTTTATAGGCTTTGTCTTATCTGTTTCTATTTGGGGAACTTTTTCTGATATGCCAGGCATTCAATACTTACAAGCTTCCTTAATACTTTTGTTTTTTAGTGGTTTAAAAGATGATATTATCATATTATCACCAATGAAAAAATTAGGAACTCAATTAATTGCTGCAGGCTTTGTTTCTTATTTAACTCCTGTTAGGTTAACAGATTTTCATGGTGTATTTGGAATTCATGAAATTCCGTTAAGTGTTAGTATCCCGCTTACAATGTTTACTTTAATTGTTATAACCAATTCATTTAATTTAATTGATGGAGCAGATGGTTTGGCTGGTGGATTGGGATTATTAATGAGTCTAACATTTGCAATCTATTTTTTTAATTCTGATGACCATAGTTGGGCTTTGATGGCATTTGCTCTGGCCGGCGCTCTTTTGGGATTTTTGTTTTTTAATTTTAATCCTGCAAAAATATTTCTTGGAGATGCAGGTTCACTCACCACGGGATTTTTATTGGCCATATTTGCAATCCATTTTATTGAAATGAACATTTCTGATATCAATTCAATAAGTAGAATTGATTCTGCTCCTGGTATTGCAATAGCTATTTTGATAGTACCTCTTTACGATACTTTAAGGGTTTTTATTCTTAGAACAAGTAAGAAGAAATCTCCATTTCAAGCCGATAGAAACCATATTCATCATTGGTTAATGAGAATTGGTATGAATCACCGTGAAGTTAGTTTTACATTAGTTGCAGTAAACTTGGTATTTATTTTAGTGGCATTTTTAATTAAAGACAATCCAGCTTATTTGGTTACTTCAATTATTGTTGGTTTATCCATTATTGTGGGTCAAATTCCTGCTTACTTTTATCGCCACAAATTATCTGATTTAGAAGCAGATGATACTGCATTGTTAGATTTGCAAGAAAATTTAAAGGGAAAATCTAATTTGGTTAAATAAGGATTCGTTATTTTAAATCTCCGTTTAACAATAGAAATTCTTTCATTTTCTCCATGGCAATTGCTCTATGAGAAATATTATTTTTTTCTTCTGAACTCATTTCAGCTAGCGTTCTAGTTTCACCTTCGGGAATAAAAATAGGGTCATAGCCAAATCCATTCACACCTCTCATTTCATTGATAATTGTGCCTTTAAGTTCCCCTTCAAAGTAGTAGGTATTATTGTTATATATTAAGCAAATCCAACTAACAAACCTAGCATTTTTGTTGGTTTTATCAGAAAGGGCTTCAATTAGCTTTTCCATATTTTTCCAAGCTAATTTTTCTGGTCCAGCATATCTAGCGCTGTATACGCCCGGTGCTCCATTTAAAGCTTCTACTTCTAAACCGGTATCATCTGCAAAAACATTTAAACCAGTAATATCGAAGCAGGCTTTAGCTTTAATTAGTGAATTTTCTTTTAAAGTTTCACCTGTTTCTGGAATTTCTTCTATTATCCCAATATCATTTAAGGAATACACTTTAGCGATTCCATTAAATAAAGAGTTAATCTCTTTTACCTTATTTTGGTTGTGACTTGCAAAAATTAGTTTCATAACATTTAAGAAAAGAACATTTTTTTCATAGCAATCCAAAGTTTTCCTTTAGCTGCATTATCATTAATGTATTCATTTAATGATTGAGCTTTTAATATACCTATCCCATGCAAAAGGGCTTGATGGTGATTTTCCATTTTTATTTTATTTTCCATCATAAAAGCATCACATCCCCAGATAATAACTGTTTGAGGTTTAAGCTGATTTAGAATATCTTCGAAACTAAACTTATCTTTTTCAGTATTTATTAGCCAAATATCATCAAATGTCTTTTTTAAACCTTTATCCAAGATACCACTTAATAACTGTTTTTCAGGATCTGAAAAATAATCGTGTGTTTTACAATCACTAAGCATCAAGAGTTTATGATGTCCTTTTCCCAAAGGGTTGATTTGTATGGAAAAATCTGTTTCTTTGACCCCGATTATTTCATCGAATAGGGGAAGCACAAAAGCGTCGTCTATCTTTAAACCATTATTCATACCATGGCAATTTCGATAAAAATTAATAAAACACAGCAATCAAGAATTGATCAATGTGATTTTGAGAACATTGAGTTCGGAAAAATCTTTTCAGACCACATGTTTAAGGTGGATTTTATGGATGGCAAGTGGCAAAATCCTCAAATTCTTCCTTATGGTCCTATTTTAATGGCTCCTTCAATTTCTGCTTTACATTATGGTCAGGCAATTTTTGAAGGCATGAAAGCTTTTAAGAATTCACAAGGTGAAGCGCTATTATTCAGACCAATGGATAATATTATTAGATTAAATGAAAGTGCCGTTCGAATGGGAATGCCTGAAATTCCACAAGAGCTTTTCATGGAAGGTCTAAGTACCTTAGTTTCACTTGAAAAAGATTGGATTCCAACAAAAGAGGGTAGTGCTTTGTATTTGAGACCTTTTATGTTTGCAACCGATGATTTTGTTGGAGTGCGTCCTAGTAATAACTACAGTTTTATTATTTTCTGTTGCCCAGTAAATAGTTATTATCCAAAACCAATTAAGGTTTTGGTTGAAGAAAATTTTGTAAGAGCATCCGATGGAATGGCTGGTTTTGCAAAGGCTGCTGGTAATTATGGAATCTCTATGCTTCCTACTTTAGAGGCAAAAAAGAAAGGGTACGACCAAATTATTTGGACTGATGGTAGGACCCACGAACACGTAGAAGAATCAGGAACAACTAATCTGTTTTTCATAATAAATGATGAAACAGTATGGACACCAGCTTTAGATGGAAATATTTTAAGAGGGGTTACAAGAGATAGTTGTATTAAGCTCCTAAAGCAAAGAGGATTGAAGATTGAAGAAAGAAAAATTACTGTTAGTGAAGTTATAGAAGCTGCAAAATCTGGAGCAATGACAGATTGCTTCGGTACTGGAACAGCTGCTATTATTGCTAAAATTGCAGGTATTGGATATAAAGGTAACGATTATATGCTTCCAGATTCAGAGCAAAGAGTTATTTCTAATTGGATTTATAAGACAATCTATGGTATCCAAACTGGAAATCACCAGGATGATTTTAAGTGGATTGTAAATCTTAAATAAAAAAAATAGCCACTAGTTTACTAGTGGCTATTTTTTTATCTTAAATCTTGATTAAGCTAAAATAGTGTTTTTACATGCCTCAAGTATTTTTTGAGCATTTTCATCTGTATCACTTTCAGAATATACCCTTAAAACAGGTTCTGTTCCACTTGCACGAATCATCACCCATTCTCCCTTACCTAAATGGAATTTAAATCCATCTAAATCTTCGGTTTTTTCTATTTTGTAATTTCCAAATTGGGTATACTTTCCAGATTTACATGCAGCCAAAACGTTTTGTTTAATTTCTTCAGTGATATGTAAATCAATTCTTCCCATTGAGAAAGAACCAACTACGTCATAAACTTCTTGAATCAATTCATCCAAACTTTTGCCGGTTTTAGCCATGAATTCCCATAAAGTTAATCCAATCCAAATACCATCTCTTTCTGGAATGAAACCTTTAATCGCAATACCTCCACTTTCTTCGCCACCTACCAAAACATTTTCAGTAACCATTTTTTCGCAAATGTATTTGAAACCTATTTTAGTGATTTCAATAGGTAAGCCGTATGCTTCTGCAAGTTTGGTAATTTTAGATGTAGCACTGAATGTAGTTATTACTTTGCCATCCATTCCTTTGTACTTATGCAAATAATGCACTAAAAGTAAAATGATATGGTGAGAATCTACAAATTTTCCGGCTTTGTTATAAAGTCCAATTCTATCTGCATCACCATCTGTAACCAAACCACAATCGATTTCTTCGCTAATTCTAATAAGTTCACTGAATTCTCCTAAGTTTTTGTGGATTGGTTCAGGTGCTTGTCCATCAAATCCTGGGTTATAATCGCAATGTAATAAAGTAATTTCAGGGAAAATTCTTCTCATTACATTTTGTCCAGCACCATACATCGCATCATAGGCAAATTCCATTCCTGAACTTTTAATAAGTTTTAGGTCGAATTTTGCTTCAACCTCATTAACATAAAGCGTTTCTAAATCAACAAACTCTATCATTCCTTCATTAACTAAAGAATCAATTGATTTTGAAGGCACATCAACTAAATGATTAGGAATAGCTTGTTCAACTTCATCAATTACAGCTGGGCTTGAAGGGCCACCATAATGAGCTTTTAGTTTATATCCATTATAAGCTGGAGGATTATGACTTGCAGTTAGAATTACACCTAAAGCAGCACCAAATTTCACGGCACCTAAGCTAATCATTGGCGTAGAAACAAATCCTTTTGCCATTTTAACTTTGATTCCATTAGCACACATAACTTGAGCAGTAGCTTCTGCAAATAATTCACCAGCAAATCTGCAATCATGTCCTAAAACTACAGATAAATTGTTTGGGAAATTTTTCTTCAAGAACTCAGCCGTTCCTTGTGCAACTCTCTTAACATTATCAACTGTAAACTCGTTGGCGATAATTCCACGCCATCCATCGGTACCAAATTTAATTACGTACATAATATCTTTATTTATTGAAATAATACATTGCGTTCAACTTACATCTTTAGCCATTAAATGCCAAATTATTTTGAACAATTATTGTGTTAAACAAAAGCATTTTCTCCCGTAACATCCATGCCGGTAATCAACAAATGGATATCATGAGTTCCTTCGTAAGTAACAACTGATTCAAGATTCATCATATGACGCATGATAGGATATTCACCAGTGATTCCCATTCCTCCTAACATTTGACGTGCATTTCTTGCAACATTTAAGGCTAAATCAACATTGTTTCTTTTAGCCATACTTATTTGTGCTGGAGTAGCTCTACCTTCATTCATCAAAACACCCAATCTCCAAGTAAGTAATTGTGCTTTTGTGATTTCTGTAATCATTTCAGCCAATTTTTTTTGTTGCAATTGAAATCCTCCAATTGGTCTTCCAAATTGAATTCTTTCTTTGCTATATCTTAACGCTGTATCATAACAATCTAAAGCAGCGCCAATTGCTCCCCAACTAATTCCATAACGAGCAGAGTTTAAGCAGGTCAATGGACCTTTTAAACCTTCTACATTTGGCAGAATATTTTCTTTAGGAACTAATACGTCATTGAATACTAATTCACCAGTTGCACTTGCTCTTAAACTCCATTTGTTATGAGTTTCAGGAGTTGTGAAACCTTCCATTCCACGTTCAACGATAATTCCTTTAATTTTACCTTCTTCATTTTTACCCCAAACAACCGCAATATCAGCAAATGGAGCATTGCTAATCCACATTTTTGCACCGTTTAGAATTACATTTTTACCATCACCTGCATCTTTAAAGTTCGTAGTCATGCCAGCTGGATTTGAGCCATGATTCGGTTCAGTTAAACCAAAACAACCCATTAATTCACCTTTAGCTAATTTAGGAAGGTATTTATGTTTTTGTTCTTCTGAGCCGAACTTATAAATAGGATACATAACAAGGCTACCTTGAACAGATGCAGTGGATCTAATTCCAGAATCACATCTTTCCAATTCTTGCATAATAATACCATAGGTGATATAGTCTAAACCACCACAGCCATATTCTGCCGGTAATTGCGGGCCAAATGCTCCGGCATCTGCCAATCCTTTTATTATATGATGAGGGAATGCAGCTTTTTGGGCGCAATCTTCAATAATAGGGGAGAGGTCTTTTTTAACCCAGTCACGTACCGTGTTTCTAATTAAGATATGTTCTTCGGTTAGAAGTTCATCCATTAAATAATAGTCGTGGTGCTGGTAAGCATCGGTTTTGTTCGAGCGAATAAAAGAGTTTTCTGCATTCATATGTTTTAAACATTTAAAGTCCTTATGAAGTTTCAATAATCAGACTTTTTTTCTTGCTGCGAAATTAGCTTTTTTGTACAAGTAAAAAATAAGCAAATGAAGCTTGAGACAAGATTAGAGGGAATGGAATTTCATGCCTATCATGGTTGGTACCCTGAAGAGGCTAAGAATGGCGGTAAATTTAGGGTCGACGTTGTGCTTGAACAATTTGTTTACGATGACAAAGAGTTCAAAGATTTATCTGATGTGGTAAATTATGAGGAAGTTTTTTCAATTGTAAACAATCAAATGCAGAACAGAAGGCAGTTAATTGAAGATTTAGGTAAATCAATTATTAATGAATTGAGTGAGCGATACCATCATTTACAAAAAGTTAAAGTAAAAATTACAAAGTTTAACCCTGCCGGAAAATTCGATGGAGCTAATGCCGTAATTATTTTTGAAAGAGATTTGTAGAATTTTCTCAATAAGTCTTATTTATTGATTTATTCATATTGTATAATTTTTATTAAAGTTTCAGATTTCTTCTCAATCTTTTTTTAGAATGGCTTTATGAAGCCCTTTTTCATTTTTAATTATCAATAAATATATCCCAGAATTTAAGTTAGAAAAGTCATGATTGTCAATGTTTTTATCTTGAAAAATTATTTGTCCTACATTATTTATTAAGATGAAATCTTCATTTCCATTTGTTGGTGAAACTAAAATTTTGTCTTTGAATGGATTAGGATAAACAGTAATACTGTTTGAAAATTT
The DNA here is from genome assembly GCA_051861545.1 of Bacteroidia bacterium. Lineage (GTDB taxonomy): Bacteria > Bacteroidota > Bacteroidia > UKL13-3 > UKL13-3 > CAISCU01. The sequence goes on from JBIMKP010000010.1 coordinate 26,460, forward strand.
AATTTCTTCAAGTTTAGTATTCAATGAACAACTTGCTTTAACACTATCTGTTTGATAAAAACTTGTACAATTTTTACAGAATAGACTTTTAAAAAAGCAGGCTGCTCTGCCAACTCTAAAAGGGAGTCCCCATATACTATCTTGATAAACACCATGTCCTCCTCCTAGTTTCACAGACAAATCATTACATATGTCGTTTTCTATAAGTAGACGATGAATTGATCGAGATCCATAAGTTTTTTCGAAATGATAACAGCCGCCACCCGATGATGAGTCTATGGCAACTGTGCTATCCGCATCTCCATGAAATGAAACCATCGGAATCATTTCTTCTTTTTGAATACTTGATTTTAGCATTGCTCCCCAATCATTAAATATTCCTTTTATTCTGAATTTATTGACCAGATTATTCCCGGAGTTATTTAAGTTCCCAAGGATTAATTGAATTCCTGGTGTAAAATTATTCCATTCTTCCTGTGAAATATAAACTAGTCCAAGAGAAGCTACTGAACCTGCACTACCACCACCAATAAACATCCAAGATGTATCAATTCTTAAAATTGAAGAATTTTGAACTACGAACCTAAATGCTGCGTGTATATCTTGTTGTGCTTTATATTTTGCTTTTTCTTCAGAAATTGAATCTTTGTTGCAATCTAAACCAAGCCTATAATTAATAGTGGTAGCTACAAAACCCCTTTTAGCAAATTCTTTACAAACTTTAGTATAATTTATCTTGTCACCAGAAATTAAACCCCCGCCGTGTACCAAAAGTATTAGTGGTCTATAAGGCATAGTATCTATACTTAATGAAGGGAAATAGACGTCTAATATTAACGTTTCAGATGTACCTTTCCAATTTATAACGTTAGCAAAAGCTACGTTTAAATTAGAGCTAATCTGGTCTTCTTTAAAGTACTCATGATTTGTAAATCGAGTGTCATTGGTGCAATATTGTGCATGAATAAATTGGATTCTGCAAAAAAGGAATAATATAATCAAAAAGGGTCTCATTTTCATTTGATTGTTTTCCTTTCATTTGGTTTAATCTGATTTTGAAAATGACTATTGATATAAAACAAAAAAGGCTCCATCGGAGCCTTTTTTGTTTTATATCTTTTAAGGATTAAATACCTACATCATGTAAAGCACTTTCCATAACATAAGGATGTTTGGTTGGATAAAGATTTGCTTTTGTTAATGCTTTTAAAGTCATCCATAAAAACAATCCAGCAAATAAACATAAGAATCCAATTTCCATTAATCCAATTCCTTGGAAATCAACTTTAATAATTCCTGTAGGATTTGCATCTGTTGGGTTAGTTGCGATGTTCATAGATGATGGCATAACCATTAAAAATACATCTAACCAGTGACCTAATAAAATAGCTCCACCAACAATAAATCCAACAATTTTGCTACGTTTAAAATCTCTTCTCATGAAAATAAAGAAGGGAACAATAAAGTTTAAGAAGATGATAAAGAAGAATAAGAAATTATAACTTCCAAATAATCTTTCAGTATAGTAAGTTACTTCCTCAGGAATATTTGCGTACCAAATCAATAAGAACTGAGATGTAAACATATATGTCCAGAACACTGAGAATGCAAACATAAATTTACCTAAGTCATGTTGGTGTTCATCAGAAGCAATGTTTAAATATCCTTTTCCTCTTAAGTAATGAGTAAATAAATACATAATTGTTAATGCACTTACCCATCCAGTAGCGAAGTTATAGATAGAGAAGATAGTTGAATACCAATGAGCATCTATACTCATCATTTGGTCCCAAGAGAACATTGAAAAAGTGAAACCGAATACTACAGTAAAACCAGCTGATAAAGCATAAGTCTTTTTGTAATTTTCTAAACCACCAACTAAATCTTCTTTTCTAGAATACTGGCGAAATAAGTGAGCACAGAATATCCAGAAACCCATGAACAATACCATTCTTATATAAAAGAAAGGTACGTTTAAATACCAGCTTTTACTAGCTAAAATAGCATCGAAATTTAAAGATTCTGCATCCATAATACCATGGTGAGCCCAATGGTAAAGAACTGGTAAAGCAATAATGCTGATTAAAATATATAAAGGTCCACCAACAAGTGAATATTCACTCATGGCTTCAGGGATTCTTCTGATGGCAATATACCAACCTGCATTTGCAATTTGTGAAATAGAAATAAATACTGCTGCACAAATTGAAACGATAAAGAAGAAATAACCATTTACAAGTAAATTACTTAATAAACGTTTTTGTATTAAGTGGTGCAAATCGTATTCACTTAATCCTTCAATATGAGGATGGTAAGTGAAATAGCCGATTGCAGCCAGAATTAAACCGACAATCATTAGACCAAATGCCCATTTTTTATTGCCTTCCGAGATTTGATATTTTTCTTCTCTGATATGTACTTCTGCGTGTTCCATTGTTAAATTCTTTTCTGTTAATCGTTATTTTGAAGCAGTTACATTTGAAGCGCCTTTGTAAGGACCACTAACAGTGCGAATGTAGTGAACTACTTTCCAGATTTGGTTTGGTGTTAATACAGTACCGTATGCTCCCATTAAGTTTTTTCCGTAACGGATTGAATAAAACATTTTACCATCAGGTGTAGTTTTAATTCTATCTGAGTCATAACTAGGTGGAGGAGGAAATTTACCAGCAGCAACAATACTTCCATCTCCTAAACCTTTGTCGCCATGACAAGGTGTACAGTTGATATTATATAATGTTTGACCTTCTGCTATAACTTTTGCAGAACTTACAACTGGATTTTTTAATGATGCTGAAGCCTCATATGATTCATTACTAACTGTAAAAGAATAGTTAGCGAAATCTTGTTGACCTCTTGCTATTGTTCCTTTAACAGGCTCTCTCATATTCATACCATGTGGATTGATTGTATTTGGCTCATCTTCTTTTTGAGAAAGAGGCTCATATCCAAATCCATGGTACATATTAGGAGCATATTCGTAACCTGGGTTCTCACCACCTGCGCTGCAAGCAGTAAATAAAGCCATTACCGAAAATAAGGCAAATGTGCTTAATATTATTCTTGTGTTAGCCATTATTCTTTGGTCCTTTCTCTTACTTCCAAAGCACCATTATCAATCAATAATTGATTTAATGCTTGGATGTCGGTTTTGTTTTGTTGAACATTTACTGCTACTACAAACAAATCGTCTGTAACTCTTATATCAATGATATCGGCATTTTTGCCCCAAAACATTCTGTTTACAATAAAGAAACATGTTACCATTCCGAATGCAGTAAACAAAATACTTAATTCGAAAGTAATAGGAATGTATGTAGGGATATGAAGGTTTGGTTTTCCTCCAATAATCATAGGCCAATCAAAGTACGAAACATAAACTTGGAAGGTAACTGCTAAAGATAAACCTGTCATAGCAAACAAGAATGCTGCTACAGAAAGCTTTGATCTTTTAATACCCATCAATCTATCAATTCCGTGAATTGCAAAAGGAGAATAAACATCTTCTACTGAATAACCACTATTAAGTAGTTTTTTAGTAGCAGCATAAGTTTTATCTGGGTTATCGTAAACACCCAAAATCATTTTTTTAGTTTCCATGAATAGCTCCTTTCTCTGCTGTTTCATGACTGTGATTGTGGTGTGAATCATGTCCATGATCACCTTCGTGGTGAGTTGGGATGATACTTTTCACTTCAGCCATATTGATAGTTGGTAAAAATTTGCAAAATAGGAAGTATAAAAAGAAGAACAATCCAAATGAACCAATTAATATACTTACTTCAGTAATTGTAGGTGTATACATTGCCCAAGCAGATGGAAGGAAATCTCTATGCAATGAAGTAACGATAATTACGAAACGCTCGAACCACATACCTATGTTTACAATGATAGACATGATAAAAATAAACCAAGGTGTAGTTCTTGCCCACTTGAACCAAAATACTTGAGGAGCAAGTAAATTACAACTCATCATTGTCCAATATGCCCACCAGTATGGTCCAAATGCTCTATTTAAGAAAGCATACTGTTCATATTCTACACCTGAATAAGCAGCAACGAAGAACTCAGTGATATAAGCCATACCAACCATTGTTCCTGTTACCATTACAACTTTAGTCATTGCATCTAAATGTGCTTCTGTAATATAATCTTTATAATTCATTACTTCACGGGCAATAACTAATAGAGTAAGTACCATTCCAAATCCTGAGAAAATTGCACCTGCAACGAAGTATGGAGGGAAGATGGTTGTATGCCATCCTGGTACTAAAGATGTAGCAAAGTCCATAGATACAATTGAGTGTACAGATAATACAAGTGGTGTTGAAATACCTGCAAGAATTAAACTGATAACTTCATATCTATGCCAAGTTCTAGCTGAACCATTCCAACCCATTGCAAAAAATCCATACCAGAATTTTCTTGCTTTAGTTACAGCTCTATCTCTTACTGTTGCGATATCCGGAATTAAACCGATATACCAGAACACTAATGAAACTGAGAAATATGTTGAAATCGCGAATACGTCCCAAACCAATGGTGAGTTAAAGTTAACCCATAAAGTACCAAAAGCATTTGGAAGTGGGATTGGCCAATAAGCTACCCACGGACGTCCCATATGTGATAAAATAAATGAGGCTGCGCAAATAACGGCAAAAATGGTCATTGCTTCTGCCGATCTATTGATTGACATTCTCCATTTTTGACGGAATAATAATAGAACTGCGGAAATAAGGGTTCCGGCGTGACCAATACCAACCCAGAATACGAAGTTGGTAATGTCAAATGCCCATCCTACAGTTTTGTTCAATCCCCAAGCACCTAGTCCTACAACTACGGTGTATGTGGTGGCTCCAATCCAAAGGGCAAGGACTAAAGTTGAAAGGCTAAACCCAATCCACCAGCCTTTTGAAGGGGCATTTTCCAGTGGCCTTGTAATATCGCGCGTAACGTCGCGGTATGTTTTGCCACCGGTTACTAATTGATCTCTAATTGGTGATTCGTATGACATGTGCTAGTGCAGTTTTCAGATTATGAATGTGACTCTTCTTTTTTATTTTCATCATGAGGCTTTGCAGCATCATGTTTTTTTGCCGAATGTTTTTCTTCTGCTACCAATGCTTCATCCACATTACGAATTTTAGTCAAATAAGTAACTGATGGTTGAACATTGTATTCATCTAATAGGAAGAAACCACGCTCGTTTTTGAAGTGTTTTGCCACTTCACTTTCCGGATCATGAATATCTCCAAAGATAATTGCATCAGCAGGACAAGTTTGTTGGCAAGCTGTTTTAACATCACCATCTTTAATAGTTCTGTTTTCTAACTTAGCTTTTAATTTACCTGCTTGAATTCTTTGTACACAGAAAGAACATTTTTCCATTACCCCACGTGAACGTACTGTTACGTCAGGATTGATTACCATTCTTCCTAAGTCATTATTGAAGTTGAAATCAAATTGATCGTTTTCTCTGTATTTAAACCAGTTGAAACGACGAACTTTAAATGGACAGTTATTTGCGCAGTAACGAGTTCCTACACAACGGTTATATGCCATGTGATTTAAACCTTCACTGCTATGAACAGTTGCTAATACTGGACAAACTGTTTCACAAGGCGCATGTCCACAATGTTGACACATTAATGGTTGGTGTAAAACACTTACTTCTTGGAAGTCAACTCCTGTTTTAGGATCGTTGTATTCGTCTTCTTTAGAAATATTGTTGTTTTCTTTATTGCGGAATCTGTAGTATCTATCGATACGAATCCAATGCATTTCGCGACGTTTTAATACTTCGGCACGACCAACAACTGGAACATTGTTTTCAGCATTACATGCAACTACACAAGAACCACAACCTGTACATTTTCCTAAATCAACAGCCATTGTCCATTTATGACCTTTGCTGTCATGCTCATCCCAAAGAGTAATTAAATTACCATTTTCTTTTAAGATTGCATGGTGATCGTGGTTACCAGCTTTGCTATCTTTAATATATTCACCTAAAGAAGCTTCTTTTATTAAAGCACGACCTTCGATTGTATGGTGAGTTTGTGTTTGAGCCAATTCGTAATCACCTGCAGCTTTTTCGATAGTAATATCAAAATTGCCATACTGAAGAGAATTGTTGCTGAATGAAGCAAATGCATAAGCATTTTTACCAACTCCAACTGCTACTTTACCTCCTGATGTTCTACCATAACCTACTGCTACTGCGATAACATTATTTGGCTGACCTGGTTGAATTAAGACTGGAATTGATTCAATTTTACCGTTTTTGCCAGTAATATTAATCATATCTCCATCTTTAACTCCCATTTCATCAGCAGTTGCTTTACTGATATTAGCATAGTTATCCCAAGTTACTTTACTGATTGGATCAGGTAATTCTTGTAACCAAGGATTGTTTGCCAATGAACCATCTAATACGCCAACTTTGCTATAAAGTTTAAGTTCTTTTTTGGTTTTGTTTGTGCTATAAGCTGAATAGGCTGTGTTTACTGTAGATGTTAAATCTGCATTGAATTTAACAGCTGAAGCTGTTTTTGCAACGTAGAAGAATCCATCATGAAGACTTTTTACCCATGCTTCTTCAAAATTACCATTTCCGCTAAGAATACCTTTCCAGGTTTCACGCATGAAATCGTAGTATGAAGTGCTATTATCAGCCCAACGTAATAAACTATCTTCTGTTTGACGAGTGTTAAATACAGGGGAGATAGTTGGTTGAGTTAATGCAAAATAACCAGCTTTTGGTTCAGCATCATTCCAAGATTCCAAGAAATGACCAGCAGGTGCATTGTATTTGCATAATGATGATGTTTCATCAATACCGCTATTTGTTGAAACACTTAACTTAGCTTTTTTAATTCCTTCAGTTAATTTAGCAGAATTGTAGTAAGAATAAACCGGATTAACATTCCAGAAAATAACTGCATCAACTGAACCTGAATTTAAATCAGATACCAAAGTTTCGAACGCAGCATCATCACTGTAATGTTGATTGCTGTTATTGTCCAAATCAACTGTAGTACCAATATTTCCTAATAAGCTATTGATTGCTGCTACCAATAATTGGTTATCCAAATTATTAGTTCCACAAACTACCAATGAACTTCCTTTAGCTGCCCATAATTCTTTAGCAGTAAGTTCAATCATATTTAATGGCAATTCAACAGAAGGCATAGAACCTAAAGTTGGAACACCAGCTAAACCAGCAATTTTATTATAAAGACTGATTAAGTATACTCCTTCAGCAGAAGGTTTAATTGGGTATCTTACATCAGCATTAGAACCAGTAACAGATAAATGAGATTCGAATTGAATATGACGACTCATTTTCTTAGTTTCAGGATTTCTAGTTGAAGACCATTGTTTAGTATATTCAACAGGTGAAATCCAAGTACCTAAGAAATCAGCTCCAAATGAAACGATTACATTAGCTAAGTCAAATCTATATCCAGGTATAACTGATTTACCGAATGCAATTTTATTTGCTTCAGCAATTGAACCTAAAGAGAATGATTCATATTGAATATGTTTTGCAGAAGGGTATTTTGCTGCAAAAGCACTTATAGCTCTTTTTCCAGACGGACTATTTACAGTGCCAGAAACAATGCGAATATTAGAAGCAGAAGCTAATGCTTTTTTAATATCAGCATCAACAGTTTCCCAAGTTGCATCATTTCCTGATGATTTTGGTCCTCTTAATCTTTCATTATCGTATAAACCTAATAATGCACCTTGATCGGCAGCACTAGCAGCACCTTTAAAAATTGGTGAATCAGGATTACCTTCAATTTTAATTGGTCTACCTTCACGAGTTTTAACTAAGATGCTGCAACCAGAAGGCGTTGTAGAAGCATAGTAGTTAGGAATACCCGGTGTAATATTTTCCGGTTTGATGATATAAGGAATAGCATTTTTAATTGGAGCTTTATTACAAGCAGCCAATGCTACTGCTGAGATACCAAATCCAAAGTATTTTAAGAAATCACGACGGTTTGCATTTAAGCCACCATCTTCTTCTGTAAATACTTCATCCAAGGGAATACCTTCAGCAAACTCATTTTTTTTATGCTGGAGGAATTGGGGATCTCTGTTCAATTCCTCTAAACCTTTCCAGTAACTATTTTTATTTTCCATTGAGCTTTGTTTTCGTTTAGAAATCGCTGTGAGCGAAAATTTAATTGATTAATAGTGACATTTACCGCATTCTAATCCACCATTCTGAGCTACGGTTACCATTTCTTTACCATCAGCTTTTAAGTTAGCATGAAGTTTTTCGTAATAATCGTTATTAGCCACATCAACTTTTGCTTCTCTGTGGCAATTGATACACCATCCCATTTGTAAACTTCTTTGTTGTGAAACAACAGCCATAGTTTCTACAGGACCATGACAAGCTTGACATTCAACCTTACCAATTTTTACGTGTTGAGCATGATTAAAGTAAGCATGATCTGGTAAGTTATGAACGCGAACCCATTTAATTGGTTTCTTTTCTTTGCTTGCATCATAAACGCGTTTTTCTGCATCCCAAGCAACCGCATCATATATTTTTTGGATTTCAGGTGATACTGAACCATTATATTTTGCTGAAGCAGTTACATGCATATGACAATTCATACATGTACTTGGTGAAGGAATTGATGCTTGTTTACCTTTATCGGCACCATTGTGGCAATACAAACAATTTATTTTGTATGTACCAGCATGCAATTCATGTGAATATTTAATAGGTTGTTCAGGAGCATAACCTTTTTGAACACCAATTTCTTTGTTACCATAATCGAATCCGATTAATCCAAATACAACCATGAATATTATTGAAACCAATAATGTTCCAACAACTGGGTGTTTTTTGAATAATTTGTAACGGAAATCAGATTTGTCTTCTTTCCAGCTAATGTTTTCAGCTCTTTCTTCAGCAGCTTCTTCAGGGAATTTTTGAGCATGTAACTCTTCAACTACCTTTTTTAAACGATAAAGGATGAAAGCAATCATTAATAAGATTGCAGCCATTACCATTAAAGCGATAAAAGTTGTTTCTGTGTAGAAACCACTTCCTGAGTTTGATTGAGCAGCAGCTGAATCCGCAGTTGTAGCTCCTGTGCCAGCTGTTGCTGGTGCAGCGGCTGGCGCTTCACTTTCTCTTTTAATGTAATCAACAATGCTGGTTAATTCAGCATCTGTCAAGTTTTCGAATGAAGTCATTACTGACTCATTGTTTTCTTTGTAAACTTGAACGGCTGTTGCATCACCTGCCTTTACCATTGCTTGTGAATTTTTGATCCATTTGAGCAGCCATTTTTCATCACGGCGCTTATGAACATCCTTTAGGGCGGGGCCTACAATTTTTTCACCGATGGCATGGCATGCGGTACAATTAGCTTTGAAGAGCTTTTCTCCTTCAGCCGCATCTGCGAAGGCTGAGTTTAAGGAGAAGATAAAAATTACAACAAATGCAAGTAATTGATGAAGCTTCATTTAAATAATGATTTTCTGTGTTTACTTGTGTCCGTTAAAAGCTTTGCCATATAATGATTATATACTTAGGCTTTTTAGAACACAGCCGCGAATATAATTACATTTATTTACAGCGCGAAAGCTGAAATAAAAAAAGACTATTTAGATTTGTTCTAAAAAAAACTTGTAGATTATGAGGTAGTTATTGCCTACTCATTGCTGTATGCTTCTTCACTTATCATGCTAAATTGATGGATTTTTGCCTAATAATGCATTGTTTGAGCCATTTTTTTGCTTTTTGTTCGTTATTGATAGCATTTCTTTAGACTCATCATTTATAAACAAAAAAGGCAAATTCATCGAATTTGCCTTTTCTGTTTAAGATATTTTAATTTACTACTGGAGTAGCATTTTTTCTAAATCGGAACTATCTGGTAAACGAACATCGTTATCTAAACTTTCATATATAGAATTCTTACTTTTGAATTCCGGTACAATGTTTTTCATTTTTGTAACAATCTTCATCATATCTTGAGATTGGTACAAATTAATTAGCTCTTTAGTATTTGCTTCTACTTCTGCAAAATCATAAGTTCTAACTTTACCAATCATAATTTTTGAATGGTGAGTTGGTAAAGTGTTTTCTTCGTCATTTAATAGTTCTTCATAGATTTTCTCACCTGGTCTTAATCCTGTGAATACTATTTGAATATCTTTTCCTAAAGTTAATCCTGAAAGTTTTATCATTTTTCTAGCCAAATCAACAATTTTGGTAGATTTACCCATATCAAAAATGTAGATTTCACCGCCATTACCCATATTTCCAGCTTCCAATACAAGTTGACAAGCTTCTGGGATTGTCATGAAATACCTAGTTATATCTGGATGTGTTACAGTTATTGGTCCACCATCTTCAATTTGTTTTCTAAATCTTGGAATAACTGAACCGCTTGAGCCTAATACATTACCAAAGCGGGTTGTTATATATTTGGTTTTAACATTGTTTTTTAAAGCATTGTGGTAAAGAGATTGCACATAAATTTCGGCAATTCTTTTGCTCGCACCCATTACATTTGTAGGATTTACAGCTTTATCTGTACTTACCATTACAAATCTATCTGAATTGTATTGGTAGGCTAAATCTGCAATTGTCTTAGTTCCTTTCACATTCACCCAAATTGCTTCACTTGGATTTTCTTCCAATAAAGGAACATGTTTATAAGCGGCAGCGTGGTAAATGATTTGTGGTTTGAACTTTTCAAAAATCATTTTCATTCTGGCTTCATTTGTAATATCTCCAATTAGAATTTCTACAAAAGTATTAAGCTCGTTTTTATGACTTTCTCTTAATTCACTGTCAAGCTCATAAAGCTTAATTTCAGATTTATCTACACAAAGTAATTTTTTAGGTTTGAACTTAATAATTTGTCTAACCATTTCAGAACCAATAGAGCCTCCAGCACCAGTAACCATTACTACTTTGCCGTTTACTTGATTTCCTATTTTTGCTTTATCCAATTCAATAACATCTCTTTCAATTAAATCTTCAATTTTGATGTTTTTAATTTGATTAAAACTAAGTTCGCCATTAATCCATTTTTCAATAGGAGGAACTGTTCTTACATTAACATTTAATGCTAGGCATCTTTCAACTATATCTTGTTTTCTGCTTTTTGATATTGAAGGAATGGCAATAATTACTTGTTCAATATTATGTCGTGTAATGATGTCTTCTAATTCTGAAGCACCACTATAAATACTTACTCCTTCTAAAATTTTACGATGTTTATCAATGCTATCATCAAAAAATGCAGCAACTCTAATGCCTCTTCTGCTTTCTTGTTCAAGTTTTCTTTTGGTGGTTATTCCAGCATCTCCAGCACCATAAATTGCATAATTGATAATAGATTTACTAGTTGTTGAATTGATTCTAATGTACATCAACTTAATAAAAACTCTAAATGATGCAAGGAAGAATGTTGATAAGACAAAGTCGATTAATAAAATTGAAAGCGGAAATAAGTGTAATTTGTTAGAAGGAAGGTAGTTGTAAATTGAATCAACAAAAAACAAAATAAAACTGGCACCTACCATTGCGTAAAAAATTCTTAATCCATCCTGAACACTTGTATGTCTTATCACAAATGCATTCAATCGGAAATAACTCATGGTTACACCCTTTACTAAAAAGTAGATTGGTAAAACAGTTAAAGATGGGTACAAGTACTCCATATTTAAATCCATGCTGAAACGCGCAAAAATTGCAAGAATATATGCTAAAGCACATAATCCCATATCGAACAAGAAAATAAACCACCTAGGTATTTTACTCGAATTTGAGAAGAGTATTCTAAAAATTTTCATACGCAACAAAAATACTTTTTAAACATTATCAAAACTTCAAATTTTAAATAATTCTTCATTGTGACTTTGTTTAAAGAATTATTTTAACACATCAAAAATACTAAATATTTTAAGATTTGAATCTCCTACAATCTATAATTTTTAAATGGAGGAAATTCTTGAATAAGTGGAATTTTTTATTTCAGTGCTCGTAAAAGCTTGATTTGTTAGGTATTTTCTAATTAATTAAGATTTGATTCAAAATGGGATTTTGTTTCTAAAATGGAATTTTTTTATTGAGATTGATTTTCTTGTTGTTTTTGAATGAGTTTAAATCCTTCTTGGATGTTTTTGCCTATTGGTGTAATTTCTAATCCTAAATTTTTAAACAAAAAATCATGATGACTTTTACTTACACATGGCAGCGGACAATCCCAGCAATAAACTCTTTCTGGATAATAATAAAATACCATGTTGTTAAATCGGTTGGTGTTTATTGGACCATTATCAAATTGATGCCACGGTTCAATTAAATACCTGCTGTTAAATCCAACTGAATTGGTAATTGATTTGTTTCTTGAAGAATTTGAAAAAGCAGAAAATGGAATAAAAGCAATTGCCCACAGATACATTGCAACAGTAAAACTAACAATTTGTAAAACTTTCAATTGGTTCAGTTTTTCACCGCTTTTGTTTAACAAATTAAGAAGATAAAACAAGTTTAATACAAAAATTGATAAGCCCGTTGCTAACATGAGTCGGTATTGACTTAAATACAACCATTCTATAATTTGGAAAATAAGTAAAGACAGAAATAATGAAATTTGTAACTGGTTGGTTTTTAGTTTTCTAAAAATGCTAATTGCTAAAATAATGAGGGCTAAAATCCAATTTAAGAATAGAATCTTATTCATTAAACCTTTGTAGCCACTTCTAAAAAGCCATTTGCTCAGCCTATTGCCTTTTTTCTCCTTATTCGTATTCCAATCTTTTATTTCGTATTTGTCTTGAACTCCCCAAGAAACTATTCCTTGGCGGTATAATTCGTTCCAGTTTTTGGGAACTTTCCATTCAACATTTAATAAATCGGGTTGATTCATTGGATATAATACATAGCCACTTAACATCACATTCTTAAAAATAAGAATAAACAAAATAGGAGTGATGATAGTTAGGCTATTAAGTTTTGATTTTAAACTAAATTTTTTATCAAACAAAACAATAAAAGCAAATACAAGTGCTGTTGATGCCGGTGGTTTGATAATAAATAAACCTATACAAATAATCCACCATATTAAGGGGTGATAGTTTTCTTTTTGAGTTAAAAGTTGAAAAGTAAGTAAACCCGAAAAGCAAATTATAGGTAAATCGGCGTTTGGTGCACTTAAAAAGAAGAAACCAAAAACCAGAACATAAAGTAAAATACCAATGAGTGCAAATTTAAAAATGCCATTTAAATTCAGTTTCCATTCTCTAAAAATCCAAATTACAAACCAAGTAAGTAAAAAGCCATTTATTTGATGGTAAGAACCTAGTCCTGATTGGTTTAAATCGAAAAGTGCTGTTAATGAATGCCAGCTTGAAAATAAGCCTAAGGCAGGATAAATATTTGCTAATCCTTTTACTAATCCAAATTGCTCCATCCAAGCAATTGTGGGTTGATAGTACCCTCCATTATCATTTATTTTAGTTGCTTGAGCAGACTGATAGATGATAGGAAGTATGATTGCCAATAAAAGCAAAATTTCCGATTTACTGAATTGTTTAAATGCACTCAAAAAAAGTTTAATTCTATTGTTAAACTCTTCTATCTGTAGGTATGCAATTGCAATAGTTGAGAACAGGAAAATTCCTTGTGTTAAAAGGTTAATTGGACCACCAATTACAAATAACATAGAAATAATGCTCAGGAAAATTATTCCAAAAAGTATATCATAAAAAACATTTTCAGGTTTTTTGATTTTGAGCAGCCAAAATGGAATCTGAGCCCAAATCATTGAAATGAGTCCTAGAATTAAATAATATGGAATTAGAAAAATCATAAATCGTGTAAAAATACGAATAAGTATTTTAATTAAGGATGTTCTGTTTGTAAGAAGTTTAAACTTAAGTAAATGTTAAAATTAAAGGTCTAATAATTGCTTGAAATTGATTTTCTTTGGCATTCTTAAAGATTTATTATGAATCAAGAAAGTATCGACCAATTAAAAGAAGCACTTAGTTTTTCTCCAAACAATATTCCTCTTAGATTACATTTAGCCGATTTGCTTTTTAAGTTAAAACGATTTGATGAGTCGGAACTTGAATTTCAAGAGGTTCTTAATTTTCAATCAGATAATTCAAAAGCAAAGTTTGGTTTAGCAAGTATTTATTTTGAAAAAGGAAATTTTTCGGTGTGTAATGTTGTTTTAGAAGAATTAATTCAACAAAAAAATGCCAATGAAGAGGTGTATGTTTTGCATATGATGGCTCTTGTTGAAGAAAAACTTTTTGCTGAAGCTGTTAAAGTTTATCAGGATTATCAAAGAGAGCATCCAGGTTTTGTAAACATGGATTTAGAAGAAAAACTAAAAATTCATTCTGGCTCTTCTGAATCTGACGAAATGGATATTTCCGATTTAATGGGATTTATGTCGAAACCAGATGTAAATTTTTCTCATGTTGGTGGAATGGATGTTGTAAAAAAGGAGATTGAAATGAAGATCATTTTTCCTTTGAAACATCCAGAAATGTACAAAGCATATGGTAAGAAAACTGGCGGTGGTATTTTATTGTATGGCCCTCCAGGATGCGGAAAAACCTTTATTGCAAAAGCCACAGCAGGAGAAGTAAATGCTCAGTTTATTTCGGTTGGCTTGAATGAAATTTTAGATATGTGGATTGGAAACAGTGAAAAGAATTTACATGAGGTTTTTGAAAGAGCTAGAGCTTATGCTCCTTGTGTTTTATTTTTTGATGAAATTGATGCCTTAGGTGCAAGTAGGTCTGATATGCGTCAGAGTGCTGGTAGGCATTTAATAAACCAATTTTTGTTGGAATTAGATGGAGTTGAAAGTAATAATGATGGTGTTTTGGTTTTAGGTGCTACAAATTCGCCTTGGCATTTAGATCCTGCTTTTAGAAGACCGGGTAGATTTGATAGAATTATTTTTGTTCCACCACCAGATGAAGCAGCAAGAGAGTCGATTTTTAAATTGAAACTTGAAAATAAACCTCTTGATAAAATTGATTATTCTAAAATAATTAAAATAACTAAGGAATATTCTGGTGCTGATATTGAGGCTATTATTGATATTGCTATTGAGTCTAAACTTCATGAATCAATGAAAACAGGAATTCCTCAGCCTATACAAACCAAGGATATTTTAAAAGCCATTGAAAAACATTTTGCAAGCACCAAAGAATGGTTTACTCAGGCAAGAAACTTTGCTTTATATGCCAATGAATCAGGTTTGTATGATGACATTCTAAAATACCTGAATATTAAAAAGTAATGGAAAATCGAAATTTGGAACGTGTTCATTTATTAATGAACCAAGGCAGATGGAAAGATGCAGAAGCTATTTTAGGTCAGTTAATGTTAAATGAACCAAATAATACTGAGGTTTTAACTTTAATGGCTGAGATAAAGATTCAAGATGATAATCATGTTGAGGCAGAAAGATTAATCGACTTAGGAATTTCTATTGATCCTTCAGATGATTTTTTGTTTTATATGAAATCAAGAATAAAATTGATTTTGAAACAAGGAGAGTTGGCCGAAGAATGGGTTAAAAAGGCTATCAATATGAATCCAGAAACTGCGGTTTATTTTGGATTTTTAGGGTATATTCAATTACAAAGAAAAAAGTACAATGAAGCTTTAGAAAATGTAAATCATGCTTTATCAATAAATCCAGAAGATTTATTTGCTTTAAATACTAGAACATCTGTTTTATTAAAATTGAACAAATCAGAAGATGCTTTTGAAACCATAGAAGGTGCATTAAAAGAAGACCCAAATAATGCATACACACATACAAATTATGGTTGGAATTTACTAGAACATGGTGACGCAAAAAAAGCACTAGAACATTTTAAAGAAGCATTAAAAATTGATCCAAATTTTGAATTGGCTCAAGCTGGAATGGCTGAAGCAATTAAAGCTCGATATGCAGTTTACCGCTGGTTTATGAAATTTCAGTTTTGGATGGGCAATTTGAGTAGTAATTACCAATGGGGAGTTATTTTAGGATTCTATTTTGGCTCTAAATTTTTGAGAACTTTGGCTGCTACAAATCAAACTTTGGCACTTTTTTTAAATCCTTTAATTTTTGTGTTATTTGTTTTTGCATTTTCTACATGGGTAATGACTCCTCTCAGTAATTTGTTTTTACGATTAAATACTTATGGTAAATTTTTATTAAGCAAAAACGAAAAACTGAGCTCAAATATCGTTGGTTTATTTTTCTTGGTATTTTTAACAGGACTTATTGGAATCTTTTTAGATAAGTCTGATTGGATATTTGCCCTCATGGTTTATGGATTTACTATGATGATTCCTGCATCAGGAATGTTTACCAAGGCAAAGTATAAAAACATCATGTTATATATTTTTATTGCTTTAGCTTCCATTGGATTTTTAGCATTATTATCAACTATAAAAACAGGAAATCTTGAAAGTGATTTTGGTACAATTTATTTGTTTGGATTTATTGCTTATCAATGGCTATCAAATTTTTTAGTCATTAAACAAAATGAAATCAACTAATGAAATTACTTCAATATATAATTTTTATCTTTCTTATAAGTTCTTGTGACTCTGATTGGGTTCCTGGAATTAAAAGTAGTTCAAATAAGGCTGAAATTGATTCGTTTTTGCTTTTGCCTCATCCTCAAGTTAGCGGGTCTGTTTTTCTATTTGGACCTAAAATTGATAATTTAAATTGTAAACTTTCTGATGATTCGTGCACTTGTTGTCGAGAAAGATTGATTTTTACAAATGATTCAGAGTTTGTTTCAATTTCTTATTGTGAGGAAAATGAAAGTTTTTGCAAAGGGAAATATCTTTTTTATGGACCTCAGCTTATCTTAAATTTTTCTAATAAAAGAATTGATTATATCCTTCAAAAAGATCATCTATATAAATCAGCAGATAAAAGAACAATCTCTGAAAGAAGCAACCAAACAGCACCTTGGATTCTAGTTAATTTTAATTGTACGGATAAAATTGGCTTAAGAAATGAAACCGAATCATTGTTTGGATTTGCTGACACCGTTTCGACTGATTTTGTTATAAATGAGATGAAAAATACAGGCGTTTTTGAGAAGTTATATAATTAATTACAATTTAATTTATTGATAATTAGGTTTTTGAGTACTTAGTTTTCTTTTTTTGTAACTTTTCTTTTTGTGATGGCGTCATACACACAAAAATTAAAACCCCCTGAAGATTGAATGACTGTTACCGAGTTCAATAAATGTGTTGATGAACATTCAAATGGCTTGTATCGCTTTATTCTGAAAAATATTCGGAATAGTGATTTGGCTAGAGATATTGTGCAAGATACATTCGAGAAAATATGGATTAAAGTTGATAGTATTCCTTACGATAAATCTAAATCTTATTTATTTACTACAGCCTATCATACCATGATAGATAAAATAAGAAGACAGAAGTTTGAAACTCAAATTGAAGAGCATCATGAAGATATTGTAACAACTCAGAATAAGTTCAATGATGTTAAAAAGATTTTAGACAAAGCCTTAAATACCCTCAATGAAATTCAGCGTTCGGTAATTTTGTTAAGAGATTACGAAGGTTATAGTTATGAAGAAATTGGTGAAATTACTGGATTAAATGAAAGTCAGGTTAAAGTTTATATTTATAGAGCTCGTTTAGCTCTGAAACAATATATTGGAAGTTTGGAGAACGTATTATAATGCAAATTACAAAAGAAAATTACGAGTTATTTATCATCGATTTTATAGATGGTAAGCTTGATTCCGAAGGGAAACAAGCTCTGATTGCTTTTGTTGAAGCAAATCCATCAATAAAAGAAGAATTTGAATTGCTAAAAGATGCAGCCGATTTGGAACTAGATTATAGTATCCAAATTCCTGATTTTAGCAATTTGAAGAAGCAAACCGTTTTGCCTGAAAATCATTATTCTGATGAATTAATGATTGCTAAACTAGAAGGTGATTTAAGCCCAAAGCAAACATTAGAATTCGATAAAGTTTTAGAAGGAAATAAGATTAAACAAAAAGAATATTCTATTTATAAAGCAACAAAATCTATCCCTGATTTAAGAATAGAATTTCCTAATAAGAAATCACTTAAAAAAGGTGGTTTAATCATTCAGTTTAGTTCATTACAAAAATTTGCAGCAGTAGCAGCAGTATTGTTCATGTTAGGTTTTTTAGGTTGGATGAATTTGGATTCTGAAACAAATTATCAAAGTGCACAAAAAGGAAATTTCTTTAAAAGTAAAATCGAAGAAACTTCTTTAAATAGTAACGATAAAAATTTATTTGCAGAAGTTAAACCTATAGAAAAAGTTGAATCAACTAATAATTCCAATTTAGGTTCTTCAATCAACAATCAACCTAAAAAAGAAGGTTCTATTGAAGAAGCTAAATTTAATATTCAAATTGCCTCAAACGAATTAATAAATAGTAAAAAAGCTTCAATTGAAACAATGAAAATTGTTTTTAATAAATTTCCTCAGCAAGTTTATCCTGTTTTTAATTCCAACGCTGCTATAGCAACTTTAAATCCTCAAATAGATGAGTTTAAAACTCCAGGAAAATGGTTAGTTGAAAAAGCTAAAACATTAAAACAAGCTCAGCCAATATTAAAAACTGATTCGTTAATTAGAAACAATGAAGTAGGAAATGTTGCATTGAATTTATTGAATCAAACTCCTGGAATTCTTGCTACAGCAAAAACAGATGAAGAAGGCAATAGCCGTGGCTTCGCAATTATGTCGAGATACTTTTCTATAGAAAGAAGTTATTAAAAAATGTAACTTTTTGAAAACAGAATCCGTCATAAGTTCAGAAGCAATTTTCAAATAAACAATAATAAAAACGAATATGAAAAAGTGGTTAGTTTTATCAATGTGTCTTGCCTCATTTAATATGTTTGCGCAAGAAAAGGAAGTAAAAGATTTCACTAAAATTGAGCTTGGAATGCCATACAAAGTGGAATTAATTCAATCAAAAACCAATAAGGTTGATGCAGGTTCAAATACTAATAAATTAGAAATTTCAGTGAGTGGTGGAATTTTAGAAATTGAACCAGGAACTGCTGGTATTTTTAATGAGCCAATTAAAGTTTATTTTACAAAGTTAAATTCATTAGAAATTAGCGGCGCTGGCGAGTTCTTTACATCAAACAATTCAGTTATTGAAACAGAAAAATTAGAAATTGAAAGCAGTGGTGCTTCAAAACTAAATTTGAATATAAAAGTTACCGATTTTAAATTAGAATTAGCAGGTGCATGTAAGGCAACAATAAAAGGAACTGCACAAAAAGCAGAAGTAGAAATTGCAGGTGCATCTAAATATTATGCATCTGATTTAAAAACAGAAGAAACCAAAATTGAAGGTGCTGGTGCTACATATTTTAATGTTTTTGCAAGTAAAAGTTTAAATGTAGAAGCAGCGGGAGCAACAAAGGGTGTTTATAATGGAAATCCTACAACAAAAAATATCAATGTTGCTGGAATTTCAAACGTAGTAGATGGTTCTACAGGTGAGCAACTAAAGGATGAAAGAAATGGTGAAGATGGCGATACTACTAAAATTAGAATTGGAAATAGAAAGGTTTTAATTTATGAAGATGGTAAAGAATTAGCCATTGAACAAAAAGACGCAAAAGAGGATGATCAAAAGAAATCGAACAAGAAAAAACCTTTAAAAGAAGTGTATAGTGGTTTTGAAATTGGAATGAATTCGTTTACTGATAACCAAATGAATTTTACCATGCCAACAAACTATAATTTCCTTGAAACTAAAATCAATAAATCATGGTTTTATGGTATCAATTTTTTAGAAGGAGATTTGATTTTAATTAAAAATAAATTGGCTTTAACATCAGGTTTGGGTATGGAGTTTCAAACCTTTGAATTCAATACAAATAGAGTTTTATCACCAAATGTAAGAAGCGTTAGTGCAGATTCTAATTCAAAGGCATTAAATAGAAACAGGTTGTATAATTTTAACTTTAATGTTCCTTTATTGGTGAAATTTGCTCCAAGAACTGCAAAAGGAAGAAATGGATTTCACATGGCAGTTGGTTTAATTGGAACTTATAAAGCTTATTCTCATGTAAAAACCGAAAGCACTGCCGATGGTTTTGAAATCGAATCGAAAATAAGAGATGATTACAGTATCAATCCTTTTAGAGTTCAAGCTACGGCAAGAGTTGGTTACGGATGGTTCAGAGCTTTTGCTAATTATTCATTAACACCTTATTTCAAAAAGGATTCGGGAATTGCAGGACAGGAAAATCCAGATATTAGAGTTTTCTCAGCAGGAATTACACTTATTCCTTTTCAATAATCAATCTGCTAAAGTTTTCAAAAAGAGCAGCCTAAACAGGTTGCTCTTTTTTTATAAAATTTTCTTAAGTTTTTAGCTAAGCTTAAGATTGAATTTATTTTTATTAACTTCACAATTATGAAGAAATATATACTCCTGTTTTTACTGATTGTTTCATTAAAAGTTAATGCCCAAATATCAATTTATAGAGAAGATATGGGTTTGCCAGGTGAATGGTTTTTAATGGCTAAAGATACCAATATTGATATTGAGGAGCTTGCTGCTGTTATGCAAATTGGGCCAAACTGTAGTTGGGATGCAACCGGAATAAGAGCTCAATCGCAGGATACTTTTTTTTATTTGAGTCCACAAGATTTTCCAAGTGCTCCAGAAGCTTGTAACCTAGTTTATATAAATCCAATAGTTAGCTCTTTGCCTGATTTTTACAATGCTAATATTGCTCAAATCAAACAGATTATTCAACCAGATGGTTTTTTTGGTGGTGAAGGCCGCATTTTATACTTGGAGTTTCCATCTAACTACAATTCAAAGTTCGCAGATTCTATCACTACAACATTTACTACTTTAGCTGTTGATTTAGGTATTCCAGAAAATCCTTTGTTTGATTCAGCTCAAATTAATTTCAAAAGTATTTATAAGTCTGATTTTGTAGGATATGGTACTTTAAGAACTAAGTTTAATAATTTACCAATCAATGCTATTAAACGTAAATTGATTAAAAGTCAGAGAACAACATTTAAAGTAAGAAATAAACTTTCGGGTGCTTATGTAAATATTCCAGGAGGTTTTGATCCAGGTGGAATTAATTCTGATAAAACAATTTACCAATGGTTTGGAACAAATTCTGGAGTTCCAATTTTAGAGTTTGAAATGGATACGATTTACAAAGCAAAAAACTTGAGGTATTTGGTAAATTCATCTCGACTAATAAGCACTGGTATTAATGAGAACGATTTCCTTAAATCATTTAAAATTTATCCAAATCCTGGTAAAGAATATTTTCAAATATCAATTCCAAATCAAATAAAAATCGATTATTTAGGAATTTACAATGCAGCTGGAATTCTAATAAAGGAGTTTTTTGATATTACTTCCGACCAAAAGGTATTTCATGAAATAGAACAAAGTGGAATGTATGTAATTCAAATTAAACAAGATAATAAGATTTACCATCATAAATGGTTAAAGAATTAATTGGGGAATTCCTTAGTAATTAATGATTAACTGTTTCTGCCTGAGAAGTTGATTTTTGTATTAGATTCATTGTTAAGAAGTTCGAATATTTTTTAAGATTTTCTTTGTGGAGCAATTAAATTGTGAGTCTCAATTTTTGAAACTTACAATGAAATTAAGTCCTGAACAAAAGCAAATTATAAACTCGGTTGGTGATATTAAAATTAATGCAGTTGCTGGTTCTGGAAAAACTACAACCATTATTGAATACGCCAAATCGAGGCCTGCAGGGAGTAAAATCTTGTATTTGGCATATAATAAATCAGTAAAAATAGAAGCACAAAATAAATTTGCTGATGCAGGATTACATCATGTTAAAATTGAAACAGCCCATTCGCTTGCTTATAAAAATATAGTTTTTAAGCATAATTATAGAGTTCGTTCTCAGGCTTATAGAACTTATGATATTGCTGAGTTACTTGGTTTAAAAGTAGGAGGAGAGAAGCATGCTGAATACATTGCTGCAAATCATATCAACCAAATGATTTCTTATTTCTGTAATTCAAATAAGATGAAATTGGCTGAATTGAATTATCAGGATATTGTTGCTGATAAAAAGGCATATGCTTTTGTTTCTAGATATTATGATTACTTACTCCAACATGCGCGAATTCTTTTAGCTAGAATGGATAGGGGTGAAATAGAAATTACACATGATTTTTATTTAAAGAAATTTCAGTTAGCCTCACCTCAATTGCCTTTTGATTATATTTTGTTTGATGAAGGACAAGATGCTTCACCCGCCATGCTGGATGTGTTTATCAAACAAAAAGCAACTAAAGTTATTGTTGGCGATACTCATCAACAAATTTACTCTTGGAGGTTTGCTATCAATTCTTTGGAACAATTAAACTTCAAGCAATATTCTTTAAACAATAGCTTCAGGTTTCCAAAGCCAATTGCAGATTTAAGTAAAAAAATACTGTCGTTTAAAAAGCAAATGGGACTAAAAGAAGTTCCACCAATTGAAGGTTTGGGAGAAAGTAAATCATTAAAAACCAAAGCTGTTTTAGCTCGAACAAATTTGGGTTTACTTTTAAGAGCAATTGAGTTTTTATCTGAAGAATCGCATATCAAAAAAATATATTTCGAAGGACATATTAGTTCTTATACTTATGCCGATGATGGCGCTTCTTTATACGATGTTTTGAATTTGTACAATGGCAAAAAAGCATTAATCAAAGACAAGTTAATTGGCTTAATGCGAAACATGGAGGATTTAGAGGAGTATATTGAAAATACAGAAGATGTTCAACTTTCTATGATGGTTGAAATTGTAAATAAATATGGAAACGAAATTCCAAATATCTTAAAAGAATTAAAAGAAAAACATTTAGATGCTGCCGATAAACATAAAGCTGAAATAGTGTTTTCTACAGTTCATCGTGCAAAAGGAATGGAGTATGATGAGGTTGAATTAGTAAATGATTTCATCAACGAAAAAAGATTGGATCGTCAACTTAAGGATGAAAAAGAAGCTCCAGATTTGTCTAAACTAAATGAGGAAATTAATCTTTTATATGTTGCTATAACAAGAACTAAAAACAAGTTAGCCATACCATTTATACTTGTGCCTGACGGAATTTCAGAATCTGCAAATATTGAATTTGTTTATGATGATGAAGAGGAGGAAGTAGAAACAAAACCTGTTAAGCCAGGTAAGAAAATTGTTTCATATCCAAAGCTTAAAGAAAAACCTGTATTAGCAAAAGCCTATACTGTTGATGAAAAGCGTGAGACTTATAAAGCTGCATATAGACCCTGGACAAAAGAATTAGATGATGAACTTACCGATTTATACTTTTCTGGAAAAAAATTAAATGTAATTGCCGAGCATTTTGGTAGAACCAAAGGGGCAATTCTTTCGAGATTAGCTAAGTTGGAAATTGAAAATTTTGATTAGTAGTATTTATCTTTATTGAATTTTAGCATCAATTAATTTTAATTGTTGGGATCTTCTTCAAAGCCAAACCAAACACAAGCATAATTTCCTTTAATGCCAATTCCCATGGCTTTAAAACTTCTAGTTTTCCAAATCCCTTTTTGTAAAATAACTTCATGGTGAGAAGGACTTTTCTTCCACATATCTAGTGCTAATTTAGCTGTCATGCCATTGCTATAAAAAGCAGCAATTTCAAAACCATCACCCTTATAAGAACTTAGTTCTCTTGGTTTATCCCACATACATTTAGCTTGTTTATGGTTATCGGTATAACAGCATTCTTTCCAATTTCCATTTCTCGACCAAGAATGCATATTGCAGCGATTACTTTCTTTATAATACAGATGAAGGTCGTTGGCATGAGTTTGAGCAACTAAGTTTAAGTTACTCGAAACTTTTACTGAATCTAGTTTCTTTTCTAAGCGATAAGAGTTAATGATATTAGCAAGTTTTCGCTCCTCACTGCTCATTTGAATATTGCTATTTTGATGAAAGATTGAAGTGAAAAAGAAATATAAAATGAGAAGTATTTTAGACATAATAATGCCAACGTAAAAGCAAAAAAAAACTGCCTCTTGTGGAGGCAGTTTTTTTAATATAATTGGCAAACTGATTATTCAGTAACCATTAATTTTTGAGTTTGAACACTGTTACCAGCTTTTACACTAACTGTGTACATACCAGGAGTTAAAGTGCTTAAATCAACATTGTAATCATATTTAGCAGCAGCAACTTTTCCTAAATCCATAGTTGCAACTTCTTGACCTAAAATATTGTTAATGCTGATAGTTACATTGCTGTTGCTTTTCAATGAGAAACGAACTGCAGTGCTGTTAGTAGCAGGGTTAGGATATAAACCTGAGATTTCTACATTTTTAGCATCTTCGATACCAGCACCAATGTTACCAGTAACAGTTAATTTGAAGTAAGTTTCAACAAATCTTTCGTTGTTAAAAGCTTGACCGGCAATATAACCTGCCCATCCATTAACTGTAGCGTAAGAAGAACCTTTTACAGCCATTAAAGCTGTATTGTAAGCTTTGGTATTTTCCCAACCAGTAGTACCTTCATTTAAGAATAAGCCGTAACCAGCATAGTTATTTCTTTTCATTCCAGCAGGAGCAGTAGCAGGATTTAATTGATAAACGTGAACAGCTGTATCAACTCCTGTAACTGCAGGAACACCTGATTTGAAAGTCCAAGCATAAGCAACTAAAACATCATTAGTTGTTCCGTTTGAGTTGATTTCTACACCAGCAGGAGCAGCAGCTTGGTAATATTTACTTGTCCAAGCATTTTCGAAACCACCATTGTTGTTATTAGCTCTTGTAGTATCCATATCGCCATTAGCACCGCTAGTTAAAAGAATAGTGTCGATAGCGAAATAGTTAGCAGGCATTCTTTTTCCAAAATCCCAACCATTTACAGGCATAGCATAACGAGTTCCATCTGTGAAGTTTGATCTACGTAATTGAGAACCTTTCCAGTAAGTAACAAACATTGTATCAACTACAGCTCTTTGTCCACCCATTCCATCATCAACTTTATCTACATTACGTACATATAAGTATCTGAAAATAATAGAATCTACTTTGTAGCTAACAAAACGTGAAAGTTGATTTTCAGGTTTGTCTGTTAATTGGATTAAATCATCAGTTGCATCTAATACTTGACCAACAGAAGTTGTTCCACCATAAGTAATAGTACCATCATCATTAACAAATTTGCTTAATGAATCACTTACTAAGAAATCTACATAACCTTGTAAATTAGCACCAACATTACTTTTTCCGATGATATCCATTACATCGTACCAATCAGAAACCATTGTTCCACCTTTTCCAAGGTTTTTCTTTGTAAAAGGATTGTTGATGTCTTTAATTGCTTTGTGACGAGGCTCGTTGCTGTTGTCGATTTTTTGAGCAAAAGTTGCGGTTCCTAATGCAACTACTGCTAAAGCTGATAGTAACAGTTTTTTCATTTGTTTGATATTTAGTTTTAGTTTTTTTCTTTAGTTTTTACTTTTTATAAAAAAAGTAATTTTTGATTTGCGGCTGAAAAATAGATAATTATATTTTCTGAATTACATCTTCGGCTCAAATCAGGTGTCGAAAATAAGGAATTCCCTTAATATGACAAAGACAAGTTAATTTTGGAAAGGGTTGCTTTATGCTGAAACTTCTGTCCAATCGCCATTTTCCTTTATTAAATTGATTAATTCATTCACTGCAAACTCAGTATTTACGCCTTTTTTTACTAGCTCTTTACCTTTATATAAAGTAATTTTTCCAGGTCCCGAGCCAACATAACCATAATCGGCATCTGCCATTTCTCCAGGACCATTTACAATGCAGCCCATAATAGCAATTTTAATTCCCTTTAAATGGTCGGTTTCTTTACGAATTTTGGCTGTTGTTTCTTGTAAATCAAATAAAGTTCTGCCGCAACTAGGACAGCTTATATATTCGGTTTTACTTATTCTTACTCTTGCTGCTTGTAGTATTCCAAAACATATATCATTTAATCTTTTTGCTGATAATTGTTCTGCACTAATCATAATTCCATCTCCAAATCCATCTATTAATAAACTACCAACATCAGTTGATGTATGTAACATAGCTTCTTCTAAAATAGTATTGTATATAGATTGAATTATTATTGGTTGGTGATAATTGTTCTGTTCAAGAAAGAAAAATAAATTTCTTAATTCTGGCATTTTAGCCATTTGACTTGCTTTAACAATTAATACAGCATGATTAATAGTCTTAATTAACTCTAAATTTTGAGCATTCATTTCACTTGAATCAAGAGAAATAAAATTTAAAGTTGATGAAAATATTTTATTGTTTTTTATTTCATCTAAGTTGATTAGAGGAAACGCACTTTGTTTGTCAACTAACTCAATCCATGTTTTTAAATCATAAATGGCTTGAAGCCCCATGGGTAACATAAATGGAGCTTTTGTTTTACCTAAATAAATATAATCTGCACCAACATCCAACATTGTCCATTTATCTGCTGCTTCATTAAATGAGTGGCCAATATCTGACAAATGCGATGGATTTAAATCACTGATAGCGCTGAAATCAGCAATTACTCTTGGTACATGATTCCCTCCTAAATTATATGTTTCTTCAGTTTTTCTTTTTGTATAAACATAAGGATCCCAAGTTCCATTTTCTCTATCATTAATTACGGGAAGTCCAGAATTTAAAATGATTTTAGGATTGATTTCAGCATGAGTATTTCTTGTTTCATACCTTTTGGCTAACATTTTTGCTACAGGAACTTCAAATTCAGGATCTTCTGTAAGTGAAACTCTTATTGTATCACCAATTCCATCTTCTAATAAAGCACCAATACCTAAAGCCGATTTTATTCTACCATCATCGCCATCTCCAGCCTCAGTAACTCCTAAGTGAAGAGGATAATGCATATTGTTGTCGTTCATGGTTTTAACCAATAAACGATAAGCCTGCACCATTACTTGCGGGTTACTTGATTTCATGCTCAAAACAATATTATGATAGTTTTCAGCATTTGCAATTCGAAGGAATTCCATTGCAGATTCAACCATTCCCATTGGAGTATCGCCGTATCTGCTCATAATTCTGTCGCTCAAACTACCATGATTGGTGCCAATTCGCATAGCAGTTCCGTAGTTTTTACAAATTTTTACAAGAGGAATAAACTTCTCTCTGATTCTTTCTAATTCTTCTTCGTAATCACCATCTGAATAATCAAAAATTTCAAATTTCTTTTTATCGGCATAATTTCCTGGATTGATTCTAACTTTTTCAACCAAACGTGCAGCCATTTCAGCCGCATTTGGTGTAAAATGTATGTCAGCAACTAAAGGTACATGAATGCCGTCTGCTACTAAAGCTTTTTTAATATTTTCAAGATTTTTGGCCTCATTAATACTTGGAGCAGTTAGTCTTACCAATTCGCAACCAGCCTCTACCATTCTTTTTATTTGTTCAACAGAACCAGCTGTATCCATGGTATCTGTTGTGGTCATACTTTGAATTCTGATAGGGTAATTACTTCCCATTAAAAGGTCACCAATTTTTACATCAATTGTTTCTCTTCTTTTGTATTCAACCAAACTTGGGCAAAATGTGTTCATATCGTTTTCTTTAATTGATATCGCCTGCTAATGGACGAATAATAATCTCTTCAACATTTGTAGAATAGGAAAGTTCTTGAACTGTTGAAATTAGTTTTGCAATATCAACAGCAGGAATAAATCTTTCTTCGGGTAAATCTGAGCCTGCCCAGCTATTTGTTAGTGTAGCGCCAGGTAAAACAGAACTTACTTTTATTTGATAACTTTTAAGTTCTTCTCTTAAAACCTTACTCATTCCTAACATAGCAAATTTGCTGATGCAATAAGAACCACCATTGGTATAAGCAGTAATACTAGCAGTTGAACAAATATTAAAAATATGACCTGATTTGTTTTCTTTCATCACAGGTACAATGGCTCTGGTTAAATGGTATGCGCTTGCAACATTGGTATTCATCTGTTTTTCAAAAGCACCTTCATCTTCCTCACAAATACTTCCAGGCATAAAAACACCCGCATTGTTAACCAATACATCTACTTGCCCAAATTCATTTATAACATCTTTTGCGAAAATTTTGAGTAATTCGGAATTAGAAACATCACAAACTTCCATGAAAAATTTTTGACTGGGAAAATCACTGCTTAATTCCATAAATAACGAGGTTAACTCTTCTTTATTTCTAGCGCATCCAGCTACATTAAATCCTTTTGAAGCGAATTCTTTTACAATTGCTAAACCAATTCCTTTGGTGCAGCCAGTAACCAAAACCGATTTTTCTTTCATTGCTGCAAATTTACCTGAATGTGCTGTATTTCCCCGTTTTAAATTTTTCAAAAAAAAAATCAATGTCAATTTCAATTTTCTTTGCTTAATTTGGAACTTATAGCAAAAATATACTAGTTTGTTTTAGCTTGATTATCAAATTATATGAAGTATTTAAGTCAGTTTGGACATTATATTTTATTTCTAAAGAGGAGCATTGGTAAACCTGAAAAGTTCAATATTTTTTGGGAATTATTTGTTCGAGAATTATATAAAATGGGAAATGATTCATTTGGAATTGTTTCAATAATATCCCTTTTTATTGGCGCTGTTGCAGTAATTCAGATTGGTTACCAATTAATTGGAAGTTTAGTTCCCATGTATGTTTTGGGAAGAATTGTTCGCGATTCTAATATTCTTGAATTTTCGCCAACTGTTACAGCTTTAGTAATGGCGGGCAAAATAGGTGGAAATATTGCATCTGAAATCGGAACCATGAAAGTAAGTGAGCAAATCGATGCACTTGAAATTATGGGTGTGAATGCAGCTAAATACGTTGTTTTACCAAAATTAATTGCTGCATTAATTGCCATTCCTGCATTGGTGGTTTATTCCATGTTTTTATCTAATTTAGGTGGAATTATCTCCGTATCCCTTTCTGGCGTTGTTACGGTTGATGGATACTTAACAGGTTTAAGAATGGATTTTGATGGTTTTTCAATCACTTATGCATTAACTAAAGCTGTAACATTTGCATTTTTAATTACCACTATTTCAGCTTCTCATGGTTATAGAACAGAAGGAGGAGCTTTAGAAGTAGGTTGGGCTAGCACCAGAGCGGTCGTTCAAAGTTGTATTGCCATTATCTTTTTTGATTTTATTCTTACTCAAATTATGCTTTACAAATGATAGAATTACAGAACTTAAATAAATCGTTTGATGGCAGACAAGTTTTGTTTGATGTATCAGCAAAATTTGAAAAAGGAGAATGCTCTTTTGTAATTGGTGCAAGTGGGGGAGGAAAGAGTGTTTTGATGAAAACAATGGTGGGATTAATTGAACCCGATTCAGGTAGTTTGAGTTTTGATGGCCGCGATTTTTTAAGATTAGGCTACCAAGAAAAAAAAGAAGTTCGACAAGAAATTGGAATGCTTTTTCAAGGTTCAGCTTTGTTCGATTCTTTATCTGTTGAAGAAAATGTAGCTTTTCCACTTCGCATGTTTACCGATTGGAGCAAAGAACAAATTCTAGAACGAGTGAATTTTTGCTTAAAAAGAGTGAAACTCGAAAATGTTAATGCTCTTTATCCTTCCAATATTAGTGGTGGAATGAAAAAACGTGTGGGTATTGCCAGAGCTATAGCTTTAAATCCAAAATACCTATTTTGCGATGAACCCAATAGCGGTTTAGATCCTGTTACTTCAAGAGTAATTGACGAATTGATTACTGAAATTACCCAAGAATATCAGATTACAACAATTATAAATTCCCATGATATCAAAAGCGTTTTTGATATGAGTGATCATATTCTTTTTATCTACCAAGGCAGAGGTTGGTGGAGCGGAATTAAAGAAGACATGCGCAGCACTGGCTCAAAAGAACTATTGGATTTTATTAAAGCTAGTGAGTTTTAAAAGAAAGCTTTTTGTTGGGAATTAGTTAGATTTCTTTTAGATGTGAAGATTTTATTATAATTTAAATTAGCATAATATCTACAAGCTTAAACTGCCTTTAGATTATTGAACAAAGCAATATTATTAAAGCAAGTGTTTACCGTATCCGCAGTAAATCTATTTCATTTATATGAATTCGTTTTCAAGTTAATTAGAAATCTGGAATTTTTAAAAGTGAAATTTAGAATCATAATAAATATATGTATGTACAAACATTTTTATTTTATAGTTCATTTTTAAGTTTAAATTCGTTTTTTGTCTCCAAAATGAAAAGGTTTATATATTTAATTTTTGCAGGTTTAATAAGCTTTGTTTTTTATACCTCTTGCAAGCATCAACCAACCCAAATTTATACTGGCGGTAATGGAGTTGATACAACTAAAAAAGATACTACTCCCATAATAAATCCTCCCAAAAGCGATTCGGTATGTTTTAATACACAAGTTTTGCCTTTAATTTTAAACAACTGTGCAATGTCGGGTTGTCACGATAAAATTACCAAAGAAGAGGGTTTAGATTTAACTACTTATGCTGGTATTCGTTCTATTGTTAGTCCTTATAATATGAACAGTGAATTGCTGAAGGAAATACAAAGAACTGGTTCAAAAAGAATGCCTCCTCCTCCAATGGCAGCTTTAGATACAGCATCTATAAACATGTTAAAAAAGTGGATTAACCAAGGTGCTACTAATAAAATTTGTATCGATGATTGTGATACTAGTTCCGTAAAATATTCAACACATATTGCACCACTTATTAATACTTATTGTAAAGGTTGTCATCAAACAAGCAGCCCTGGTGGTGGTATAATACTCGAAAATCTAACACAGGTAAAATCGCAAATCATTAGTGGTAATCTTATGTGTTCTATTAAGTGGTCTGGCTGTTCGAATATGCCGAAGGGTGGTAATAAATTCAGTTATTGTAATATTAGAAAATTCGAAATCTGGCAAAACACAGGTTTCCCTCAATAAATCATGAAAATACATAGAATTTTAGTTTTTGCATTGTTTTCAGTTTTCTTAATTGCTTGTTCTCATTATGAAGAACTCAAAAAAGATCCAAAAGAGAGCAAATCTGGAGATGATGAGTCTCACAATGCTGGTCAAGATTGTGCTTCATGCCACAATAAATCTGGCAATGAGGCCGCAAGTGAGGGTTGGTGGACAGTTGCAGGCACTGTTTTTAAAACGAATGGTTCAGCTCAAAAATCTGCAACTATTGAATTATGGACAAAACCAGGTAAACAAGGAACATTGGTAAAAAAATTAGTTACCGACGATTTAGGCAATTTTTATACTGATGAAATACTCAATTTTCAAGGAGGTGTTTACCCAGTTTTAATTGCAGCAAGCGGAGAACTTGAAATGAACTCAGTTTTTTCTGGCGGAAGCTGTAATTCATGCCATAATGGTATTACTCAAAC
This sequence comes from Bacteroidia bacterium, assembly GCA_051861545.1. Taxonomy (GTDB): domain Bacteria; phylum Bacteroidota; class Bacteroidia; order UKL13-3; family UKL13-3; genus CAISCU01. The sequence goes on from JBIMKP010000010.1 coordinate 57,930, forward strand.
TAAATTAAAAATCGACTAAAAAATACAAAATGATTAAAAGAATTTTATTCGGACTTTTTGTTTTGGGAAGCATTTCGTCTTGTTATTACGATAAAGAAGAAGAATTGTATCCAAACGATTATTATAGTTCAAACAATACAGGCACTGTTACCTATTCTGGAACAATTGCCCCTTTGATTTCATCAAATTGTGGTTCATCTGGCTGCCATCCAACTTATACAAATTATACTGGTTTAAAAGGAATTGTTGACAATGGTAAACTTAAAAACAGGGTTATTACTTTAAAAAATATGCCTGCTGCAGCGCCACTTAGCAATACTCAAATTTCCCAATTACAAAAATGGATTGATGCTGGAGCGCCAAATAATTAAGATTTAAAAATGAAGAAGTTTATATTTTTTATAGTTTTATTCGGTTTGATAAATCAAACTCAGGCACAAGATGATTTAATAGGAATGTTACAAGCAGAAGTTCCCAATAAAGCAGTTCCTGTAATCGCAACTTTTAAAGCTCCAAGAGTAATCACTGGTCAAAGCATTGAACATACTGCTGCAAAACACTTGAATTTTGTTATTCTTCATCGTTTTGGTGAAATTAATGGTGGTGCTTATACCTTATTTGGTATCGACCAAGCGAATATAAGATTGGCATTTGATTATGGAATTACTGATAAGTTACAAATAGGTTTAGCTCGCTCATCTGTTGGTAAAGTTTATGATGGAAGTTTGAAGTATAAAATACTTGCTCAAAGTAAAGGCAAAAAATCAATGCCAATTAGTTTAGGTTATTATGGAAACGTTGCCATTAATACTTTAGAATGGACTAATCCAAACAGAAATAATTTTTTTACTTCGAGAATGAGTTTTTTCAACCAATTAAACATTGCGAAAAAATTTGGAGATAAATTTAGTTTACAAGTTTCTCCTACAATGGTTCATTATAATTTAGTTGGACCAAAAGCTTATGACAATACAACTTACGCTTTAGGTGTTTCGGGAAGTATTAAATTGAGCAGAAGTATTCGTTTTAATTTTGAAACTTACCCTCGTTTAACCGGAAGAGATCAGTTAAGTTCTAGCGGATTAAAAACCTATGATAATATAGGAGTTGGTTTTGATATTGAAACTGGTGGCCACGTATTCCAATTGATGTTTTGTAATGGAAATGGAATGTTGGAACAACAAATGGCAACAGAAACTACAACTACCTGGACAGATGCAGGAATCAGATTAGGTTTTAATATATCAAGAACCTTTTCTTTTGATAATAAACCAAAAGGTAAAGCTTGGTAAGGTTTTTGTATTATACTGATTAATAAATAAAATAAACATGAAAAAAATACTATTGGTTTTGGGTTTTGCTTTGTTGATGGTTCAATTAAAGGCTCAGGTTTGGTCTACATCTGCAGGTAAGGTTAGCTTTTTTTCTGCAACTCCGGTTGAAGATATCAAAGCTATGAATAGCAGTGCTTTAGCTGCGATAAATACAAAAGGTGAAGTAGTTGTAATTATTAAAAATGATCAATTTGAATTTGAAAACAAATTGATGCAGGAACACTTTAATGAAAAGTATATTGAAAGTGAAAAGTATCCTCAAAGTTCTTTCAAGGGAAAAATCAATGAAACGATTGATTATACCAAAGATGGTGAACACAATGTAACAGTTACAGGTAAATTAAATATCCATGGTGTTGAGCAAGACAGAACCATTTCAGGTAAAGTAATTATAAAGAATGGTACTATTCAATTAATTAGTGAGTTTAAAGTAAAAAATGTCGATCATAAAATTCAAATTCCAAAATTAGTTGTAGCAAAAATTGCTGAATCAATCGAAGTAAAAGTTGATTGTCTTTTGTTACCTAAAAAGTAATTTTAATAAAATACTTTACGAAACCCGAGGATTTATCTTCGGGTTTTTTTATAAGCCCCAACCAACAAGAATAGCTAACAAAATACCAATGATGATGGCAATTAGTTTTCCAGTTTGAAAGCTATGTTTTTCGCTACTTTCAAATAAAATGGTTGTTGAAATATGTAAGAAAGTTCCAATTACAAAAGCCATGAAGTAATCAAATAGATATTCAGGAACATGCTGTCCGATAAATCCGCTGCTTAATGCACCAAGAGGCGACATACAAGCGTAAATCAGCATAAGTATTACCAGAACCTTGTTGGGAATTTTTATTCCTTTTAATAAAGTAATCATGGTAAAAGTAGCTGGAATTTCATGTAAGAAAATTCCAAATATCAAGGCAAAACTAGCTTGATGATTGTCTTGTAATGCACCAATAGGAATTCCTTCTGTAAATGAATGGAATCCTAGGCTTAACAAAATTCCAACTGGAATTACCTTATTTTTTAGGTGATGATGAATATGTAAATGTCCATGTTCAATTCCTTCCGAAAATCTTTCAAGAAATACCTGAAACAAGAATCCACTTAAAACAAATAAACCTTTATAGGTATCAAATTCTTGAAAAACCTCAGGTATTAAATGAGTTAAGGTTACCGCTAATAAATAAGCTCCAGCAAAAGATAAAAATAATTTAAGTTGCTTTTCATACACATTCGCACTTAATAATGCCAATGTTCCTCCAGTTAATGGCCCTAAAAACAATAAAATAAAACTACTTTCCATCAAAACCTCTTTCTGTATATGTGGCTACAAACTTAAGAGTATATTTTCCAAATGCCAATCCGAATAAAATGCCTACCAAAGCACCAACAATTACATCTATTGGATAATGTACGCCAACATAAACTTGAGAAAATGCAATTGAAAAAGCCCAAACAATACAAATTGCCCAAAGCCATTTTTTGGTTTTAAAACAAAGTGAAATAAACATTGCCAAGGCAAAGTGATTGGTAGCATGAGCAGAAATGAAGCTATAACCATTACAACTACTAATTAAATGATTTACCATTCCGCTTAAACTTGGCTCATTGCATGGCCTTATTCGTTGAAATGTATTCTTAATTAAGTTAGCGCTAAACTGATCACTAGCTAAAATCATCAAGCCAATTCCTAGGAGTATTTTCCATGATTCTTTTTTATAAACCTTTATTAAAAAGTAAATAAACAAAGCATAAAAGGGATACCAAACTTCTTGTTTTCTAAGTATAGGGCAAAGCCAATTTAAAAATGGAGATGATAGCCCATTATTTATTGTTAAAAAAAAGTTTTTATCTAATTGTATAATTTGTTCAAGCATCTTGTCTGGCTGATAGAATAATTAATCTTTCTGATTCATCTGGATTGTATTCATCTAAATTGTAGTTTCCATAAAATTTCAATGGCTTGAATCCAGATTCCTCTAGCATTTTTGTGAAATCATCTAAACATAAAGCTTGAACGTTTTCTTGAAAATGGAAATCATGTCCTTGGTCCGTAAAGCGAATATCTTTAATAATCTTATTATCTTCTATTTTTTTGCTGATTTGAAATTCAATTCCTGATTCAATTTTAATTTCAAATGGCTTCATTATTTTTTTTACATGTTTGATGTTTAAAAAATCGATGAGTAAACTTCCATTTTCATTTAAAATTGAATGAATGCTTTTTAGAACCATTTTATTTGTTTCCATGGAATCAAAATAACCAAAACTTGTAAAAAGGTTTAAAGCAATATCAAATTTATGGCTCAATTGAAGGTCTCTTAAATCCTGCACTTCAAAATGTAAGCGTGGATTTTCGAATTTTTTTGCAGCCAGAATGCTATGTTCTGCTAAATCAACACCAGTTAATTTATAACCTAAGGAGTTTAAATAAATGGAATGTCTTCCTTTTCCGCAAGCCAAATCAATGATTTCACAATCTTGTCTGGGCTTAAAAAGTTCTACTAATTTGTTTAGGAAGTTTGCGGCTTCTTCATCATTTCTGTTCTGATAAAGTATGTGATAATACTTCGAATCAAACCAATCCTTAAACCATTCATTTGTTTCCATATTCCTGAAAAAAGAAAGGCTGCCATTGGGCAGCCTTTCAATAAAAATTATTTAATATTAGTGATGTGCTGCACACTTTTCGCCACAGCTTTTCTCGCAAGATTCTTTGCTATCACATTTGTTTTCGCAACCTTCCATGCATCCGCCTTTTTCATCCATAGCACATTTGCCTGAATCTTTTTTGCAATGAGCACCTTCCATTTTGCAATCACCACCTTTAGCATGTTTCAAACAAATTTCTTTTTGTTCAGGAGTACATTGCATACTATCGCAATAAGCAGCACATTCTTCTTGAGTCATGTCCATGCATTTGTTTACATCACATTTGCCCATATCCATGCCAGCACCCATTTCTGAGCAACATTCTGTTTTCGCACCATTCACCATTGATTTATCAGCTTTCATACCACCTTCAACAGCAATATAAGGAGCGATAACCAATGAAACGATTGACATTAATTTAATCAAGATGTTCATTGAAGGACCAGAAGTATCTTTGAAAGGATCACCTACTGTATCACCTGTTACTGAAGCTTTATGTGGCTCAGATTTTTTGTAGAACATTTCACCATTGATAAGAACACCTTTTTCGAAAGATTTCTTAGCATTATCCCAAGCACCACCAGCATTCGATTGGAAAATTCCCATCAATACACCAGATACTGTAACACCTGCTAATAATCCACCTAAAACTTCAGGGCCAAAAATAAATCCTACGATTAATGGAGTAATTAAAGCAATCGCTCCAGGTAACATCATTTCACGAATAGAAGCTTTAGTTGAGATAGCTACACATTTTTCATATTCAGGTTTTGCTTTGTATTCCATAATTCCAGGAATTTCGCGGAACTGTCTACGAACTTCTTGTACCATATCCATAGCAGCTTTACCTACAGCTTGAATACATAATGCTGAGAAAATAAATGGAATCATACCACCTACAAATAAACCAGCTAAAACTGGAGCTTTGTAAATATCAATTGCATCAATACCAGCAATACCTACGAAGGCAGCAAATAAAGCCAATGAAGTTAAAGCAGCAGAAGCAATAGCAAATCCTTTTCCTGTAGCAGCAGTTGTATTACCAACAGCATCCAAATTATCTGTTCTTTCTCGAACTTCAGGAGGTAATTGACTCATTTCTGCGATACCACCTGCATTATCTGCAATTGGTCCAAATGCATCAATAGCTAATTGCATAGCAGTTGTTGCCATCATTCCGGCAGCAGCAATTGCAACACCATATAAGCCTGCAAAATGGTATGATAACATAATACCTGCAGCTAAAGTTAAAATAGGAATAACTGTAGATTTCATACCAACAGATAATCCACCAATAATATTAGTAGCATGACCAGTTGAAGATTGTTGAATGATAGAATTAACTGGACCTTTACCCATTGCTGTGTAATACTCAGTTACAATACTCATGATAGCACCAACTACTGTTCCTACAACGATAGCTAAGAATACATTTAATTTAGTGAATTCATAACCACGTAAACTCAAAGTTTCAGGTAACATCCAATTTACAATGAAGTATGAAGCTGCAACAGTTAATAACATTGAAGACCAGTTACCTAAATTTAATGCATTTTGAACATTTGATTTTTCATCCTTAATAGTTACAAACCAAGTTCCAACGATTGAGAATAATATACCTAAACCACATATAACCATTGGTAATAAAATTGGAGACATTCCACCAAAATTATCAGCTACAACGATTTCTTGTCCTAATACCATAGTAGCTAAAATTGTAGCAACATAAGAACCGAATAAATCTGCTCCCATACCGGCAACGTCACCTACGTTATCACCTACGTTATCAGCAATAGTTGCAGGATTACGAACGTCATCCTCAGGAATTCCAGCTTCTACTTTACCTACTAAGTCAGCACCAACGTCAGCAGCTTTTGTATAAATACCACCACCAACACGTGCAAATAAAGCAATTGATTCAGCTCCTAATGAGAAACCTGTTAAAACTTCAATAGCAGTTTTAACTGTATCAGCTCCTAAATCAGCAAAAATATTTAAGAAAGCAATGAATAATCCACCTAAACCTAATACTGCTAAACCAGCAACACCTAATCCCATTACAGTACCACCTGTGAATGAAACTTTTAAGGCTTGTTTTAAACTAGTACGAGCAGCTTGAGTTGTACGAACATTAGCTTTAGTAGCTACTTTCATACCAATATAACCTGCTGTTGCAGAGAATACTGCTCCTATAATGAATGAAATCGAAATAATCCAGCTAGAGTGAATTGGTTTGCCATTAATTTCGTGAATGGTTCCAGAATAAGCCAATAATGCAGCAGCAATTGCTACGAAAATGCTTAAAACTTTCCATTCAGCTTTTAAAAATGCCATTGCACCATCGGCAATATAACCTGCAAGTTCTTGCATGTTTTTATCACCGGCATCTTGTTTACTAACCCAGGCACTCTTAATGGCCATTACTATCAGGCCAATAATCCCCAACGCAGGGACTAAGTAGATTACATAATCATTCATAAGTATTTATTTTTTTATCAGTATTTATTTTTCAAGCCTGCGAAAATAGCATTTGCCAAACATATTTGTTGCATTGGTTTTTTTTAGGTTTTTATTGTTCTGAAATTCAGTGTATTGTAACTATCTATATTTTTGCTAATTAAAGGTAGGTGTAAATTTAATACATGCGATTTACTCTATTTTTTATTTTATTTTTCACCCTAAATAGCTTGTATTCTCAGGTTTTACAAGGCTTTTCGGGTTCAGAATCTTTGGGCGCTGCTCAAAATGTGCTAAATGCTCATACTGCTGCTAAATTGTTCCTTCAACCCGCTGTTCCATTGAAAAATTCAGGATATTATGCCTGCTTTTCTTCGGTTGTACCTGCAATTTCTACATCTTTGTCCGATTATCAACTTATTTTAGTTAAACAAAATAAGCTTAGTGCCTTTAAAATAGGGCTTGTTCAGGCAAATGAGGCTGAGTTAAAAAAGCAAATTTTTCTGCTCGGCTTGTCGAAAAAAATATTACCTGAATTTTTTATGGGAATCGACCTGCTTTACTTCCATTCAGGAATTCCTGAATATGAATCTAGAAGTTTTCCTGGGTCCCAAATTTCATTTTTCTACCAAATCAATCCCAATTTTCAAATGGCGTCTAAATTGGGTTTAACTAAATCATTGAATCCGCAAAAATCGATTTCCGATTATTATCATTTAAATGTTTCTTGGCAATTGGTTCCAAAACTTAAGTTTTTATTGATGAGTAAAAAAGAACCAGAATCCAATTCCAACGATTTGTCTTTTTCTTTTCAATACCATAAACCTGAATCTTCATTTTATTTTAATTCTGGTAGTTTTTTAAATCGACCAGAATTTTGTTTTGGTCTAGGATTTAAATACAATCATTTAGATTTTAATTTCTCCAATTCATACAGAAAATATTGGGGATTAAGATTCGCTTGTTCTATTCAGTATTTCTTGGGGGCTCAGTAATATGAAATACTTCATTTTGTTTACAGCCTATATGCTTTCAACTTTTTTTTCTTTGGCACAGATTTCTGACTTAAATTCCAATTGGGAAAACGATATTAAAAATCACCCCGATTTTTTAACAAATGCCGATTTACAACAAGATTTAGTATTAAAGTTAGAGCAATTATCGAACCACCCCATTTCATTAAATACTTGCAGTGAAAAGGATTTGTTGGAAATACCTTTTTTGAAAATTTCTGATGCACAATTAATCATTAAACATCGAATTCTAAATGGCGATTTTTTGTGCATAGAAGAATTGGTAGCTGTTGATGGGCTAAAAATAGAACAAGTTCGCTGGATTCGCCATTTTGTTTTTGTTGAGAAAAAGGTTCTTTCGAGTTTTAAATTTAAAAACTTCAATAATGATTCAAGAGCTGAACTTACATTAACAAGAATGTTCAAATCAACAGATGAACAGTTGTTTCCAAATCAGTTTTTTCATGATTTGATTAAGTTTAAATTGAAATTGACAGAAAATTGGCATCTCGGTTTTAATCTTGAAAATGATGCTGGTGAAGCTTATCAACCATTAAAAGCTGGAGTTTTTGATTTTAAAAGTTTCCATATTTACTACCAAGGGAATTCTCGTTTAAAAAGAATTGCTTTAGGTGATTACCGCCTACATTACGGACAAGGTCTTGGTTTAGGATTAGGTTTTGCTCCAGGAAAAGGAGCTCAGGTTTTAAATGCAATTCGTTTTAATGATGGAATAAATAAATTTAGTTCTTTTGATGAAAATCGCTTTTTCAGAGGAATAGCTTTGTCTTATGATTTTAAAAGATTTAATCTAGATGTTTTTTGTTCTTTAAAAAACAAGGATGCGAGATTGATTTCAGATACTTTAGTTATTGGGTCAATTTATGAAACGGGCTTGCATAGAACCGAATCAGAATTGGCAAAAAAGAATAAACTTTCGGAGTATTTTTTAGGATTTCATTCAAGCTTTACAATCAAAAAAATAAAGATTGGATTATTAGCATTACACCGAAAATTATCGAAAGATTTAGAAGTTGAAAAGTCAAAACCTTATCAGTTTTGGAATGAAAGTGCAGCCAATTATTACTTAGCAGGATTAAATTTTAGACTAAACTATAAGAATTTACTTTTAGCCTCAGAAATTACATTTGATTCTTATCAAGCACATGCTGCACAATTAACAGGAATTCTGGCCTTTGATTCGAAGCTGGATTTTGTTTTTCTAATCAGAGATTATTCAAAAAACTACAATAATCCTTTTGCAAATGCAATGAGTGAATGGGGCAATCAGAATGAAAAGGGAATTTATTTTGGCACGAACTATAAAATTTCTCGTAATCTGAATCTAGCGGGTTTCTGCGATTATTATTTTTCTGACTGGTTAAAGTACAGGTTTCCAAGTCGAAAATGGGGCTTGGATTACTTTTCTGAATTAAAATATGAACTTAGAACTGGACTTAAAACAGGGATTAGAATTAGAAGAATAATTTCGGAGGAACTCGATGAAATTAGCTTGAAACCTTTGGTCAATAATCAGTTTAGGTATTATATTCAGTTTAAAATTTATAAAAATATTGAAATTTTAAGCCGGTATGATTTAAACTCAAGTTTTGGAAACGCTAAATCTAGTTTGTTTATTGAGGAGCTTGAATGGAAATTAAAAAATGTAAGTTTTAATATACGTTATTCTATTTTTAGTTCAGATGTAAATGGTCCTTTGTTATATGCAACAGAATCAGAATTAAATGGTGTTTTTGGATTGAACACCTACAGTGGAAATGGTAATTCTGGTTTTTTTATGCTGAATTATTCCATCATTAAAAATCTAAAATTAGGACTAAAAATAGCCTATCAAGAATCGGATAAACTTGATGAAATTGTTTATGATTATAAAGTTCAAATGCGGTTAAGGTTTTAATTTTTACAATTTTAAGATACAAAAACAGCTGTTTTTTTAATGTAATTGTGGCGATTGACTTCTTAACAACGTATTTTCGCGCAATTATTAATTCGTATCATGGATTTATTTGACAAACTACAGAAAAAACTCGGCCCATTAGGACAATATGCCGATGATGCTTATGGTTATTATATGTTCCCAAGATTAGAAGGGGAAATTGGTCCAAGAATGTCTTTTCGTGGTAAAGAAATGTTGAACTGGAGTTTGAATAACTACCTAGGTTTAGCAAATCATCCAGAAGTTAGACAAGCTGATACAGAAGCTACTGAAAAATTCGGATTAGCTTATCCAATGGGTGCCAGAATGATGAGTGGAAATAGTGTTTACCATGAACAATTAGATAGAGAACTAGCTGCTTTCGAAATGAAAGAAGATGCAGTTTTGTTGAATTATGGTTACCAAGGAATGGTTTCAACTATAGATGCTTTGGTTGATAGACATGATGTAATAGTTTATGATGCTGAATCTCACGCTTGTATTGTTGATGGCGTTAGGTTACATATGGGTAAACGTTTTGTTTACGAACACAATAACTTGGAAAGTTTAGAAAAACAGTTACAACGTGCAACTAAACTTACAGAAGAATCGGGTGGTGCTATTTTGGTTATTACCGAAGGTGTTTTTGGAATGACAGGTGCACAAGGTCGTTTGGCTGATATAGTTGCTTTAAAATCGAAATATGCATTCAGACTTTTTGTAGATGATGCACATGGATTTGGAACTTTGGGTAAAACTGGTGCTGGTACAGGTGAAGAGCAAAATTGCCAAGATGGAATTGATATTTATTTTGGAACATTTGCAAAATCTATGGCATTAATTGGTGGTTTTATTGCTGCCGATAAACAAGTTGTGAAGTTCTTACGTTACAATTTGCGTTCTCAGATTTATGCAAAATCAGTTCCAATGCCAATTGTTTGGGGTGCTTTAAAAAGATTAGATTTAATTAGAAATCACCCTGAATTAAAAGAAAATCTTTGGACCATTGTGAATGCTTTACAAAAAGGTTTAAGAGATGTAGGTTTTGATTTAGGTAGAACAAATTCTTGTGTTACACCAGTAATGATGCACGGAACAGTAGGGGAGTCGACAGCTGTTGTTCATGATTTGAGAGAAAATTATGGTATTTTCTGTTCGGTTGTAGTTTACCCAGTTATTCCTAAAGGAATGATATTGTTAAGATTAATTCCTACAGCAGTTCATACTTTAGAGAATGTAGAAGAAACTATTAAGGCATTTGTTGAAATTAGAGAAAAATTAGCCAATGGTGCTTATAGTGAAGTAGGTAGAATTGTTTCGATGGCCGAAAACGCTTAGAAATATTCTTAAGATATTTTAAGGAAATTCTTTTTTTACTTTTGAAAACAGGATTGCTTAAAATTCACTTGCTTGCTGTAGATACTTTGTTATTTTGCAGAAGTAAAATTTGGCATTAGAATTGTAACATAAGAAATATGCATAAAATAAAATTAGTAGTATTAGCCTTGGTAACTATCATGGCTACTTCCATGAAAACCGCTGAAGAAATTAAGTGGATGGATTTTAATCAAGGTTATGAATTAGCCAAAAAGAAAAATAAAATCATGTTGGTTGATGTGTATACCGAATGGTGTGGTTGGTGCAAACGTATGGACAGAGATGCTTATGCTAAACCAGAAATTGCAGAATTAGTAGGTAAAGATTTTATTGCCATTAAATTCAATCCCGAAATTGAAGGTGTTACTTATAATTTTGAAGGTAAAACTTATACTGGTCCACAATTGGCTCAAGCTATTAGCAATAATCAAATCAATGGTTATCCAACTACAATTTTTATGAATCCTAAAGCCAAAACATCTGAGATTATGGTTGGATATAAAAATGCAGAGCAATTAAAGCCAATTTTAGTTGATATCGTTGGCAAATTGAAGTCTAAAAAGTAAAACAATATTCTAAAACAAAAAGGGCTTGTATCAACAGATGCAAGCCTTTTTTTTTATGAAATTTTCTAATCTTCTAAATCATATTGTTTAATTTTTCTATACAAGGTTCTTTCTGAGATGCCTAGTTCTTGTGCAGCTTTTTTGCGCTTCCCATGATGTTTTTTTAGCGATTTACTTATTAGCTCAATTTTTATTCAATGTAATGAATCAGAAAAGTTAAATGTTCCTGTTTTTTCAAATGATGAAGTTTTTATTTAACCAAAACCTAGTATTTGGTATGTAAAAATCAATGGTTTTTCAAAAGATAAATCAATAATTGTCAATCTTTTTAATACTATTGGAGAAATGTATCTGGAAAATTGTGATGAATGAAAATGCTGACTTTAACAGTTTACAAGATGGTTTTTATATTTGTATTCTTGTTGATACTTCTTCAAATGAAACACTCACAAAAACAAAATTAATTATCAAACACTAAATGAGGATACTTTACATTGTTTTGCTTTTAGTGGCTTTTCCCTTTATTCATTATGGGCAAAAATCGAGTGCAATAACATTAATAGGAAAGGGTACTTATTCATCTAGGCCAGATGTGAGTTTAATACGACTAAATTTAGAAAAGGGTCTTTTTATTTATGATTTAAATATAGATTCTATTGGGTATTGTGAAGTAGTCAATTGCATAAATGATAAGGGAATTGTTGAATGGGAAAGTATAGTTAGCATTCCTGGAGAAGATTGCAAATTAGTTACAGCAAAAGTTGACAAGGATAAGAATATTTATTTGCTTGTGCAATCAGAATTTGCTCCTTTACCGCTTACGAGTTTTTTAGTTAAACTTGATTCTTTAGGTAATTTATTATGGAAAACCCCAGTATTAAATATAAAAATTGCTAGCGACCGAGCTTATACTATAGATTGGGTTGATGATAAAATATTTGTTGCAGAGGTTTTTGAAAACTTTAGTTTGAGTGATACATTTTGTTTGAGTTATGTTTCTACTATTTCAACAGCAGGCAATAACCTTTCAATTAAAATTAATTCTACATATCCTTGGAGCAAGGGCCTATGGATTTCAAGATTGGACACTATTAAAAAGGAAATTAATTTAATTTCTTGGAGTAATAATATTATTAACTGGAGAATTAGCGTGATTGGTCTTTCAAAATTTAATTACCAAACAAATGAAATAGTAAATACTTATTTTATAGATAGTATCGATATTATTCCATTTCAGTATAGAAAGAACACAAATGATAGTATTCGGGTAACACAATATCTTATGCCTCTAAAAATTAAAAGAGGGGAATTGGAGTTTTTTGGACAAGTAGAAGATTTTACAACCAATGAAAGAGTAGACTTTATTAGGTTAATTGACTTAAATAATGGAAGTAAGATTTTATTGGAATCAATAAAATATCCTCTATCCTATGTAAATTCAATAGGTGAGGATGTTTTTTTGTTTCAATTAAAAGAAAATTTTAAGATCAAATTTGTTTTAGCAGATAAAAATTTTCAAACAATAAGATTGCTCAATTCTTTTTATGAAGAAAAATTATTTAATGATTTTTTGAATGAACAAAAATTGGAGGGATTTCCAGGTTTATTATCGCCGGGTAATATTTATTATGACAATTGCATTCAAATGCAATCCAAAGTATTTTTTGTATGTTTACCTGCCTATCAAGCCTCTACCCAAATGTGGTATCCTTTGTTATTGCGTTTAGATTCTGTTGGTAATATCATTCCTGTTTTTAAACAGTTACCTAATTTAGATTATAAGATTTACCCCAATCCGTTTACAGATAAAGTATTTATAGAAACGCCTAATGAAGGAGATTATGAATTAAGTCTTGTGAATGTTGTAGGACAAAAAGTAATGGAATATAAACAGCAATTACCAGCTGAAGTTAACTTAGATAAGCTCCAAAAAGGTTTGTATGTTTTGGAAATAAAGCAAAATAACACAGTTGTATATACACAAAGATTGCTTCATGAATAGTTTTCATAGCAAACATTGCCATTTGAATTAATCTTAAAAGTTTCAATCTCTAGGTAAATTGAAAACGAATTTAAAATGATGCAGGGATTTCTATAAAATTCTGCCTAAAACCTTGTGTTAAGAATATTAAAACCTAATCCAATTGTTAGACAATAAATAAGTACTAATAAAGATTTTCAGCAAGTCTTAACTAGGGCCTGCTGAAAAAGACAGAAACAGGTCAGATTTTAGACGCTGCCAAAATAGATGTATAAATGATACTTCAATTTGGCAGCAACGACAAAGATGGCCTTGTTTCTGTCTTCAAGTAAATTGAAAACTAATTGCACTTGATACAAGGATTTTTAAGCAATTGTAAATAAAACCTTGCACTTGATTTATAAAAAACTAATTCAATTGATTGATAATTAGTGCTACTTAAGATTTTCAGCAGGCCCTAACTACTAATCTTCTAAATCGTATTGTTTAATTTTTCTATACAAGGTTCTTTCTGAGATGCCAAGTTCTTGTGCAGCTTTTTTGCGCTTCCCATGATGTTTTTTTAGGGATTTACTTATTAGCTCAATTTCCTTTTGTTCTAATGATAATGATTCAGGTTCTGGATTCGATTCTGTTATATCAATATATTCATTTGAATGAACATGATTTGGATGTGTAATTTGAACTACAGGTTGTGTTACCGGTAAAGGTTGGGTATAATCTGGGGCATTATAAACTGGCGTTGTTATGCTTGAATGATTTACAGGTTGTTTAAAGATTTCCGTATTGTTTAAATTTCCTTGCATCATATCATAAACTACTGCTTTTAAATCGGAAAGATCTTTTCTTAAATCTAATAAAAATTTATACATGATATCTCTTTCACTCAATTGCATTTCTGCAGCTGAGTTTCCAATAATCATTGGCAATCCAGATTTTTCTGGAGGTAAAATCCTTTGTAATTCGCTGCCACTAACAATTTTGTCTTCATCTAAAACCGATAATTGTTCAGCAATATTTTTAAGTTGTCTAATATTACCAGGCCACCTAAAATTTACCATCATTTGTAAAGCATCGGGCTCCAAAACAACTGGTTTAGAACGATATTTTTCAGCAAAATCAGCAGAGAATTTTCTGAATAATAAACCAATGTCTTCTCTTCTTTCTCTCAATGGCGGAACTTTAATTGGCACTGTTGAAAGTCTGTAATACAAATCCTCCCTAAATCTTCCAGTTTGTGAAAGGTCTAATAAATCTTTATTGGTTGCAGCAATAATTCTTACATCAGTCTTTTGCACTTTGCTAGAACCAACTTTTAAGAATTCACCGCTTTCTAACATCCTCAATAACCTAGCTTGGGTTTCTAATGGAAGTTCTCCTACTTCATCTAAAAAAATGGTTCCAGTATTTACTGTTTCAAAATAACCTTTTCGTGTATCGTGTGCGCCAGTGAAGGAACCTTTTTCATGTCCAAATAATTCAGAATCGATTGTACCTTCTGGAATTGCACCGCAGTTAACAGCAATAAATGGGCCATGTTTACGGTGACTCAATGCATGTATAATTTTCGAAAATGCTTCTTTCCCAACACCACTTTCTCCGTTAATTAAAACGGTAATGTCGGTGCCTGAAACTTTAACTGCTGTTTCTAAAGCAATATTTAAAAGGGGAGAATTGCCTATAATTTCAAAGCGCTGTTTAATATCTTGAATATTCATTTTTATCTTCAATTAATCTTTTTTCTGTAACTACTTTAAATCCATATAGACTTGTAGCTACTGTAAATCTAAATTTGGGGTTTTCTGGGAAATTTTCCGGCTCTATATCTTCAACAAATAATGTTCTAGCTTCTGGGAACTCGTCTAAAAAGTTATCACTTAAATAATAAGTAAAACTATGTACCCTTGTTCCTCCATTTTTGCTCCTTTTACTTATGATATCTCTTGTTTCAATAGCGTGTTCTGTTGTTATTGGGCTGAAGTTTAAATATAAACTACTCCAAAAAATTAAAAATAAAAATGATGGACCAAATCCAAATAAACAGTTAAATATCAACCAAAATTCAGATTTAAATAATCCTCTTCCTATGAAAAATTTTCGACCAAAAACATAAATCAACAAACTACTAATAATGGTGATTAATATTAACTGATTAAAGGTTAACAATAAATGTGGCCTTATGTAATAAATGAAGAAAACAGGGACAAGAATTATATTGAATAAAGGCAAATTATGAGTCCAATGTGAAGTATAATATGAATAGACTTTTTTTATTTTCTCAGGGATTGGACTAACATTTTTTTTGTTTCTGTATTTGTTTTTATCAAGTTCATAATTCTGGTCAAAGGCCATTGGGTCTTGGTTATACAAAATACATAACCTTGTATAAGTATCAGGTAATGTTTTTGAAAGTTCAACTGGATTGTCAAAAAACAATTCGGTTAAAATTGGAAACAATGAATCGAAATCCTGATTTTTTATGATGCTTCTATTGTTATTATAAAAACTAAGAAATTTGTTTTTTTCTAATTCTGAAAACACAATTTCCGAAGCCGTTTTATAGTAACCAACAAAAATATCATCAATTGAATCACCATTTTTTAAAGCTTGAACCATTGCTTGTGAAATATGGTAATAACCTAAATTGTCACCATCATTAACTTTTAAATGCGATTCAGAAAAATGATACCATGAAAGTGCGATTATCTTGGTATGAAAGGTTTGACCTGTTTTTGCTTTGTTGCCACTTGCTCCTATAAACTCTTTTTCATAAAGATAAATCGTATCAAAATCGCCAATAAAATAATTTTCTAAACCAAAAGTTAGTTGAGTAAAGTAGGAGAGTACAATAAGTTTCATTTCTGGACTAACATCCATGTCTTTGCCATATACATTAATCTCTTTACTAAGCACAGCTGTTCTTTCAAGGAATTTTGTTCTGCCAGATTCCGACAATTCCCTGAAATAAAGATTAAACTTTTCTAATAGTTGATATGACTTTTCGTAATCCAAATTAAAATTTTACTTCTTCAACTACCTTGCCAATTAAGCTGGTTTGGGTTGCACGTTCAATTAAAACCTTAACGTATTGTCCTTTTGTATAATGTTCTCTTGGAAAGATTATCACATGGTTTTTGTCGCCTCTTCCTCTTAAATCATCTTCAGATCTTTTCGAAAATCCTTCAATTAAAACAATGTGAGTTTTGCCAATTTCTGATTGGTTTAATTCAAGACTATTTTTGCTTTGTATAGCAATAATTTCTGAGAGTCTTCTGTGTTTTACATCAACAGGAACATCATCAGCATACCTGCGAGCAGCAAGTGTGCCGGGTCTCTCACTATATTGGTACATAAAAGCAAAATTGAATTTAGCATCTTTAAATAATGAAAGTGTATCCTGATGTTCTTCTTCAGTTTCACTGCAAAATCCTGCTATAATATCTGTTGAGATTCCACAATCAGGAAGTACTTCTCTAATTTTTGCAAGTCTCATTTCTAACCATTCTCTATCATAAGTACGGTTCATCAGTTTTAAGACTCTACTATTTCCTGATTGAATAGGGTAATGGATATAATTACAGATATTATCATACTTTTTAATGGTGTACAAAACTTCATCTGTAATGTCTTTCGGATGGGAGCTACTAAATCTTATTCTTAAATCAGGAGCAATTTGTGCTACCTTTTCTAAGAGTTGTGCAAAGTTGCAAATCACATTTCCATCGGCATCTTCTTCTCTGTAAGAATCAACATTCTGCCCCAATAAAGTTACTTCTTTGTAACCAGCTTCATACAAATCACGAGCTTCTTTTAAAATCGATTCAGATGCTCTGCTTCTTTCTCTTCCTCTTGTAAATGGAACTACACAAAATGAACACATATTATCGCAACCACGCATAATGCTAATGAAAGCTGTTACGCCATTTGAACTTAATCGAACAGGAGTAATTTCAGCATACGTTTCTTCTCTTGATAAAAGTACATTTACAGCTTTCTGACCTTCTTCAACTTGTGTAATTAATTGAGGAATATCTCTGTATGCATCTGGTCCAACAACAATATCTATTATCTGTTCTTTTTCAAGAAACTGAGTTTTTAATCGTTCAGCCATACAACCTAAAACACCAATAATTAAACCTGGATTGCTTCTTTTATAGGGTTTCATTTCTTTAATTCTTCCCCACACATGTGCTTCTGCATTGTCTCTAATCGAACAAGTATTCATAAAAACTACATCAGCTTCAGCAAGATTTTGGGTTGTTCTAAAGCCTTTATCACTCATAATAGATGCTACAACTTCACTATCAGCAAAGTTCATCGCACATCCATAAGTTTCAATGTATAAGTTTCTTATTGCTTTTTCTGGCTCTTTTGCTTCTAAATCTCCGTTCATTTATTCAATTTTTTGGATTACAAATATAAGGATATTTCTGACAGAGTGGCAGTAAAATTGCTAATTTTGGCAATATTATTTAAATGGTATTTCGAATCATTGATAAATTTACTTTTGATTTCATTCTTAATGAATTGATTCTTTTTGTTGATATTGCAGCCAAATCAAACATTCGAAAATGAAAGTTCTAATTACCGGCAGTAATGGTTTATTAGGTCAGAAATTAGTCGACCTTTACAAAACAAATTCTTCAGTAGAATTAATAGCTACAGCTAGAGGTGCAGATCGTTATCCAGATAAAACAGGCTATACCTATGCTTCTTTAGATATCACTCAAAAGAATGAGGTTGATACTATTTTAGATTTATATAAGCCAGATGTTGTTATTAATACAGCTGCTATGACCAATGTTGATGCTTGTGAGTCGGAAAGAGAGGCTTGTGATGCATTAAATGTTCATGCTGTTGATTTTTTGGTTGATGCTTGTAACCGCAATCATATTCACTTTGTGCATGTTTCAACCGATTTTATTTTCGATGGAACACATGGTCCTTTAACCGAAGAAGAAAAACCAAGCCCAATAAGTTATTATGGTTTGTCAAAAGTTAAGGCTGAAGAAATTGTTCAAACAAAATCAAAAAGTTGGGCAATTGCCAGAACTGTTTTGGTTTATGGAATTGTAAGTGATATGAGCCGTAGTAATATCGTACTTTGGGCCAAAGGTGCATTGGAATCTGGTAAATCAATCAATGTAGTAGCTGATCAATTTAGAACACCAACTTTAGCTGAAGATTTAGCACAAGGATGTGCTTTAATAGCTGAACAAAAAGCTACAGGAATTTATAATATCTCAGGAAAGAACTTTATGAGCGTTTACGATTTGGTAGTTCAGGTTGCTGATTATTGGAACCTAGATAAGAGTTTACTTCATTTATCGAGCAGTGAAGGTATCAAACAACCAGCTAAACGTCCACCTATAACTGGCTTCAGATTAGACAAGGCAATAAGTGTTTTGGGATATAACCCTAAATCGTTTCAGGAAGGCCTTAAATTGCTCGATGAACAACTAAAATCAACAAAATCATGAATTATTTAATATTGCTCACAGAGCCCGCAGAACCTGCAAGTTTCACTTTTTGGTTCTTAACTGAAGCCTTTTTTGGTTTGGTTGTTTTTGTTCTTTTGTATTTTTTCATCGTAAAAAATCCGAAAATCAACAAACCACCAACTCATGGAGATGAAAACAAAAATTAAAACTTGGATAGAATCCTATTTTTATTTCAATAAACTAGAGCAGCAAGGTATTTACCTGTTGCTCTTTTTTATTTTACTTACTTGGTTAATTAAATTATGGGTCCCCGTAATTTTTAAACCTAAACCTATTGATGTTACTTTTACTTTGGCAGAAATTCCTCAATCAGATTTTAAAGAATTTGAAAACTCAAAGTTTAAAAATGCTTTTGCTGATTCAACAAAGAAGAAAATTGAGACTAAGCCTAAACTAGCAATTGTTGACTTGAATTTAGCGGATAGCTTAGAAATACTTTCTTTGTATAGAGTAGGACCTTCTTTAACATCTAAAATACTTCAGCATAGAAAAAAACTAGGTGGATTCGTGAGTTTGCAGCAATTAACCGAGATTTATGGTTTCAATGAAGATTTATTGTATGATTTAGATGGGAAAATTACCATAAGTGCGAAATCTGTTATAAGATTTAATCTAAATAGCGTAAGTTTTGATGAGTTAAAGTCACATCCTTATTTCAAATTTGTATTGTCTAAACAAATTGTAAACTACCGCCAAGTACATGGGAAATTCAACGAAATTCAAGATTTAAAGAACATTAAAACGGTAAATGATTCAATTTTGAATTTAATAAAACCATATGTATTTGTTGATTAGTAAAAATTGCAAAATTACTTCATCGTTTTTTAATGTGTAAGTAGGATATTGCGGGTCAAACCGAATACCAATTTTATGAATTTCGACCAAACCGAAAACCAAAGAATGATCGCCCAAATGGTGCGTGATTTCGCTGAAAAAAATGTTCGTCCCTATGTTATGGAATGGGATGAAGCGCAATTCTTTCCAAGAGAAATGTTTCGCGAGATGGGTAAATTAGGCCTATTGGGAGTTTTAGTTCCTGAAGAATACGGAGGCTCCGGATTAGGTTATTTTGAATATGTTACTGCTATTGTTGAATTATCAAAAGTTTGTGGCTCAGTTGGATTAAGTATGGCTGCTCACAATTCACTTTGCACGGGTCATATCATGTATTTTGGTAATGATGAACAAAAGAAACGTTGGTTACCAAAACTTGCTACTGGCGAATGGATGGGTGCATGGGGTTTAACCGAAGCAAACACAGGTAGTGATGCTATGCGTATGCAATGTGTTGCTAAAAAAGACGGTAATCATTGGGTTTTAAACGGTACTAAAAACTGGATTACACATGGAATCACTGGTGATGTAGCTGTAGTGTTAGCGCGTACTGGTGAATTATTAGATTCTAATGGTATTACAGCTTTTGTTGTAGAAAGAGGAACACCAGGTTTTAAAGGTGGTAAAAAAGAAAATAAATTGGGAATGCGTGCTTCAGAAACTGCAGAATTAATTTTTGAAGATTGCAGAATTCCTGAAGAAAACGTTTTGGGTGAAGTTGGAGATGGTTTTAAACAAGCCATGAAAATTCTTGATGGTGGTAGAATTTCAATTGCTTCTTTATCTTTAGGTATTGCCAAAGGTGCTTATGAAGCTGCTTTAAAATATTCAAAAGAGCGTCAACAATTCGGTCAACCAATCTCAAATTTCCAGGGCATTTCATTTAAAATAGCTGATATGGCTACAAGAATTGAAGCTGCTGAACTATTGACTTTACAAGCTGCTGATAGAAAGAATAAAGGGTTAAGCGTAAATAGAGAAGGTGCTTTTGCCAAGTATTATGCAAGTGAAGTAGCAGTTTGGGCTTCGACTGAGGCTGTACAAATTTTTGGCGGATATGGTTATACAAAAGATTTCCCTGTAGAAAAATTCTACCGTGATTCTAAATTATGTACAATAGGAGAGGGAACTAGTGAAATTCAAAAATTGGTTATCGCAAGAAGCATATTGAAATAACAAGTTTTTAGACTTCGACACAAAAAGAGCGGGCGAACCTTTGGTTCGCCCACTCTTTTTGTATTATTAATTTCCTATTGATAGCTGAATTCAAATAAATTAGCAATATGTCTTTTTAGCTTTTCTTTTACTTCTTCCATTTCAACTTTTCTACCAAGTTCTCTTTCCATTGATGTCACATCTTTATCATCAATTCCACATGGTATAATGTTTTTAAAATAGGCTAAATCTGTATTAATATTAAATGCCAATCCGTGCATCGTAACCCATCTGCTGCATCTAACTCCCATTGCGCATATCTTCCTCGCTTTTTCGTTATCTGCATCAATCCAAACTCCTGTATAGCCTTCGTACCTGCCTGAAATTATTCCATACTCGGCTAAGGTTAATATAACAGCTTCTTCAAGTGTTCTTAAATACCTGTGAATGTCTGTGAAAAATTGCTCTAAATCAAAAATAGGATATACTACAAGCTGATTTGGTCCATGATAAGTAATATCACCTCCTCTGTTTATAGGATAAAATACTGCATTTGCTTTTTTTAAACCTTCTTCATCCAATAATAAATTTGAAACATCTCCACTTTTTCCTAAGGTATAAACGTGAGGATGCTCGCAAAAAATCAATGTGTTTTTTAACACTGTTTTTGAACTAATTTCAAATTCCCTTTCTAAAAGCTTAGTATCAACCAATTCTTTAAAAAGAGTTTCTTGTTGGTCCCAAGCTGATTTATAATCTATTGTACCCCAATCAGTAAAATTTACCACTTTTTCCATGGTAATCTTACTTATAAATGTCTTTTAATTTCACAGATTTAGAGTCTTTTTTACGCATTTTCATGTTCAATAACTCTATGCCAATCGAAAATGCCATAGCGAAATATACATATGCTTTCAAGTTGAATTTTTCTGCAACTTCATGGTTCCAACCTTCAATAATTAGCATAATTCCAATTACCAATAAAAAGGCTAATGCCAATAATTTAATACTCGGGTGTTTGTTAATGAAATCGGCAATATAACCGGAGAAAAATAGCATTATTACCATACATATTACAACAGCTAAAATCATTACAGGTAAATCTTGCGCCAATCCAACCGCAGTAATTATTGAGTCAAATGAAAATACAATATCAATTACAATTACTTGTAATACAATATTCCAAAATTTGGCTTTAATATTTTTACTGTGTTCTTCACTGCCATCTTCTAATAATTCAAAAATTTCGATGGTACTTTTGTAAAGAAGAAATAAACCTCCACCTAATAAAATAATATCTCTTATAGTAATTGGATGATCAATAATGGTGAAAATAGGATTTTGAGGACTATTCACTATATGCGAAAGGAAACTCAATAAAATAAGTCTAATAAATAGGGCCAAGAAAATCCCTAAACGCCTAGCTTTCTGGCGATGTTCTTCTGGTAGTTTACCTGTTACCAATGATATGAAAATTACGTTGTCGATTCCCAACACAATTTCCATTACAGTTAATGTTATTAAGGAAAGCCAAGCTTCCGGTCTGCTAAATAATTCTATCATTTTTGGATTTTTCCGGCTGCAAAAATATGAAAATTTATTGAGCTTTATTGTTATGACATGTAATATCTATAAATGCCTTTATATCAGATAGTTCATTTGCTTTTTTCCAAATTATATCTTCTTCTCTTTTAAACCAAGTCAATTGGCGCTTTGCGTAATTTCTGCTATGTTGTTTAATTTTATCAAAAGCATACTCTAATCCACAATTTCCATCAAAATAGTCAAACAATTCTTGGTAACCTACAGTTTGTAATGAGTTTAAATGTTTTAATGGGTATAATTCTCTAGCCTCATTTTCTAAACCGTTTGCTCTCATTATATCTACTCTTGAATTTATTCTTTGATATAATTCCTCTCTTGGCCAATCAATTCCAATTTTAATGGTTTCAAATTCTCGAGTTTTTTTCATGTTTCCTAGTTCAACACCTTGTAAACTCATTTCAATTGCTCTCATTAATCTTTGAGGATTTTGTTGGTCTATCAATTCCCATTTTTTTGGATTTAGATTTTTTAGCTCGTTTTGTAAAAATTCAATTCCATTTTGGATATAATTAGACTCTAAATTAGCCCTTAATTCTAAATTAGCTTTAGGCATTTCATCCAATCCATCAACCAATGCTTTTACAAATAATCCAGAACCTCCTGTTGCTATAACAATGTCTTTTTCTTTATATAGTTCATTTAGTTTTTTTATTGAATCTCTTTCAAAATCACCTGCAGAGTAATATTGTTCTGGCTCAAGAAAGTCTATAAAATGATGTTTTGCCTGATTTAATTCTGTTGAACTTGGTTTGGCTGTTCCAATATCCATTCTTTTATAAAATTGCCTTGAATCTGTTGAAATAATTTCAGTATTAAAATATTGAGCTAATTCAATAGATAATGCAGTTTTTCCAGAAGCTGTTGGGCCAAGTACAAGTATTAGGTATTTTTTTTTATCAGGCATTTTTACAAATATGAAGCAAAAAAAAAGAGTTGCAATTTCTTGCAACTCTTTTTTAGTAATCTAATTGTTTTTATTGACCAGCAACTGCAAAGAATGCTCTTCCAATTACCTTGTTTCCATTAGTTAAAATAACATGGTATTTACCAGCATCTAAATTTAAGTTTCTAAATTCAATGCTGTTTTCATTTCTTAAATCGTGTGATTTATTATAAACAGATCTTCCTAACATATCTACTATAACTACATCAACGTCTTTGTAATTAACCATATCAGCTACACTAATTGTGAAACTTCCAGTATTAGGATTTGGATATAAATTAATGTTGAAACTATTTGCGGTTACAGATGAAATTCCAGTAACATCAGCTCCTGCTGCTTTTACTTCTCCAGCTTTACTGATTTCTGTAGGTAGGTCGTCTTGGTTAACTACTGATAGGCCTGTGCAAGGTAATGCAACTACTGTTACATTCATTGTAGCACTTCCAGTGCAACCTGCCATTGAAATTGCATTTAATGTTACAGTATATGTTCCAGGTGTAGTGTAAGTTTTTCCATAATGGAAAGTTGATGTTGATGTTGTTCCATCTCCAAAATCCCAAGTATATCCGTTGTTAACCCAACCCCAACCAATAAAGTAAGTAGAATTTGAAAAATCAAATCTATTATTACTTACACACTGAGTAGCTAATGGAGTTGTAAATTGTACAATTGGACTGTTTTGACCAACATTTGCACGGATATTTTCCGCATAAACTGTTGAACATACTCCATCATTTACTGTTAATGTAACCAAATAAGTTCCAGGGTAATTATAAGTGATAACTGGTGATGCAACAGTAGATGTTGAACCATTTCCAAAATCCCAAGTAAATGCAGGAACTCCAGTTGATACACTTGATGTATTCATGAATGAATGTGAATTGGTACAAGAATTCTCAACTGCACCATGTGAGAATGATGCGATTGGAGCTTGTGTTGCAGCTACAGCAGTAATGCTTCTTGTGCTTGATATGCTGCATCCTGTAGAATTTGTTGCAGTGAGTGTTACTGTTTTTGGTCCTGAACTTGCATAAGCTTTTACAGGTGATGGAAGAATTGAACTTGTTCCGTCTCCAAAATCCCAGATATATGTTAAATCTCCGTAGTCAACGCTTGAATTATTTACAAATACAATATTGTTGGCACATGTTCCAATAGAATCAGAAAAACTCACGGTTGGTGATGAACCTACTTCTACTGTTTGAGTATTAGTTGAAATACAACCTTGGTTATTTACTGTTAAGGTTACATCATAACTTCCAACTGTTGCATAAGTAATGCTAGGATTAGTAGATGTTGATGTGCTGCCATCTCCAAAGTTCCAAGAGTAAGAAATTCCAGCACCAGTGCTTGAACTATTTGTGAAACTAACAGTTTTGCTACAAGCAGTATAAGAAGGAGTAAATGAAGCGGTAGGTGCAGTTCCTACATATAATATTCTGCTATATGAAGATGAACATCCAGCTGAATTTACTACAGTTAAGGTAATTGTTTTGTAACCTGTACTAGAATATGTTTTACCATAAACAAATGTGTTTGTTGATGTTGTTCCATCACCAAAATCCCAAATTGAAGTTGGAATCCATCCTGGACCAACGTGTGTTGATGTGTTTAAGAAGCTAAATTGTGCTCCAGCACCACATTGTCCTGTATTTTCAATTGTAAATCCTGCTAATGGTCCATTTGCAACACTAGTTACAACTAAACTTGAACTTGTAACTGATTGACATCCCAATCCATTAGATGCTGTTAGAGTTACAGTATAAGTTCCGGTTGCGCCATATCCTTTTGTTGGATTTGCAACATTTGATGTGCTTCCATCTCCAAAATCCCATAAGTAACTTGTAGCTCCTGTTGAAGTGTTTGTAAAGTTATATCCTGCTGCACATCCACCTGATGTTGAATTTGTAAATGATGCTGAAGGACCACTTGATGCTGGTGCATTTACAACAACATTTACACTAACATTTGTTGAACAGCCTACAGATGTAATTGCAGTTAGTACAACTTCATATGTTCCACCAGCTGAGAAAGTATGACTTGGACTGATTGATGTTGCGCTAGCTCCACCATCATCAAAATTCCAATAATAAGTAAATGGACCTGTTCCTGATGTTGTGTTCGCAAAACTTAATAATGTATTACAGCTTTGTTGAGTTCCAACAGTAAATGATGGTGTAACATCTCTGTTTAAAGTAAATGATTTAGTTTCATTACTTACACAAGTGCCTTCTGATGCTCTGAAAACTATTGTATGTGCTCCATTTGCTAAGCCACTTAAAACAACAGGAAATGATGATATTGTTTGAAATGAACCATTATCTAATGAATATTGGTATGTTGTAGAAACAGTTGAATTTAAAGATGTATTAGCTAAACTAACTGTGTTAACACATAAATCTGCTTGAGTAATGGTGAAGTCTGCATCAATAACATTGGTATTAAATGCTGTTGCTGTTACTGATTGTGTTGTTGTTGCAGAACATCCTGTTGATGATACAGCTTCTAATACTACGCTTTTACTTCCACTAGTTAAATAATCATGTGTTGGATTTGCTAAAATAGAAGTATCTCCATCTCCAAATCTCCAAATATAACTAGGTGTTCCACTAGCACTTGTTGATGTATTAGTAAAGCTCATTCTGTTGTTACAAGAATTTGAGGCAGTTGTAAATGATAAACTTGGAACATTTCCAACAACTACCAATTGGCTATCTACACTTGCAGATGTACCGCATGAGTTAGAACCATTAATAGTTAGTTTTACATGGTAAGCTCCAGGTGCAGCATAAGTAACTGAAGGATTTGGTGAGGTAGAAGTAGTTCCATTTCCAAAATCCCATGAGTATGAAGTTGCATGAACTGATTGGTCAGTGAAAGAAACACTGTTTGTACAAGAAGCATTATGAGTATAAGATGCGGTTGGTGCGCTTAAAACATTTACATCCATAAAAGTTGTATCTGTACATCCAGTTGATGCATAAGAAATTAAATGTACTCTGTAAGAACCTTCACTTGCATAATTATAATCATTATAGACTGTAGTAATATTAGTATCACCATTACCCCAAGTCCATTTATTACCATTAACAAATGATGGCCAATGATTAGTTGATGCATTTCTAAAGTTGAATGCATTTCCATTTAAACATTGTGTGGTTGGGAATGACATGCTAATTACTGCAGTTGGTGCATTTGTAATATGTCTAGTAATTGTAGATGTTGATACACAACCTCTATCAGAAGTAGCTGTAACCAAAATTGAACGAATAACATTTGGATATCCTGGATCTCCCCAAGCCATTAAACTTTCAGCTTTAATAGGGAATTCATGTTTTAAATCTTCTTTTGATGTTGTTGAAAGTATTGGACTTCCATCATTAAAGTTCCAAGTATAATTCACAATTGATCCTTCATTAATAGTAGATGCATTTGTGAATATAACTTTGCTAGTACATAATAATTGACCAGCATTTGCAGAAACTCCTCCAGAAATTGTAGAGCTTGTTCCTGCTACAATGTTTGGACTAGGCCAAACGTCTAAGTAGTTTACTCTATTAAAACTATCAATACAACCATGAGTTGTAGTTGCTGTTAATGTTACTGTATAATGTCCATCAGCAGTGTAAACTTTTGTAGGTGTTGCTCCTGTTCCTAATGAACCGTTTCTGAAATTCCAAGAATAACTTGTTCCTGTATTTGGAGTTCCATCACTTAATGTTGTACCATTTGTAAATACAAAGCTATTAGTGCTTAAACATTGTTGTAATGCGCTTGATGATGCAAAACTTACAACTGGTTTAGGACGAACAAAAATATTTCTTGTTGCAGAATTTGTACATCCATTATTGTCTAATAAATTCAGACTTACATTGTATGTGCCTTCATCGCCATAAACATATGAATTATATGTAGAGTTAGATGCTCCACTTGATGCTCCAATTCCATCACCTAAGTTCCATGCATAGTTTGCAATATTGGTAGTATTTGAGCTTGTAAAGTTAAATGAATTGTTTCCTGCGTATCCAACTCCATTAATACATTGGTCTGCATCGTTTACTAAAACACTTACAGATGGAATTGTATTTACAGTTAATGTTTGAGCTGAACTAGTTTGAGAACAACCTAAATTATTTGTAACAGTTAATGTATATGCTCCTGCTGTTGATGATGAATATGAACTTGAATTTGTTCCAACTGCTGTAACTCCTCTTCTCCACGCATAAGTTGATATACTAGTTCCATCTCCAAAGGTTGATGCAGAGCCATCAAAACTTGCTGAGCTACTTGAACAAATTATTGCATCATTTGCAATAACTGAACTTTCTGTAATAACAAAATTAGGAGTTGGTTTTTGATGAACTACAACCGTAGTTGAATTGTTAGCCGAACAACCATTCGCATCTAAAACAGTTAAAGTATAAGCTCCATCATTTGCATTTACAACTGAACTGATTGTTGCATCTTCAGTTGAAGCTGAAAATCCATTTGAACCAGCCCAAGTATAAGAAGAAATTGCGGCATCACCAGCGCTTGTTGTTGCACTTAAGTCAATGTTTAATCCTTCGCATTTTGGACCATTATTAGAAATTGCAGAAATAGCTGGTTTTTTATGAACTACAACCGTAGTTGAGTTATTTACTGAACAACCATTCGCATCTAATAATGTTAATGTATAAGAACCATCATTTGCGTTTACAACCGAATTGATTGTTGCATCTTCTGTTGAAGCTGAGAATCCATTTGAACCAGACCAAGTATAAGTTGAAATTGCTCCATCACCAACAGTGATTGTTGAATTTAAGTCGATATCTAATCCTTCACATTTAGGTCCATTATTTGTAATTGCTGAAATTGTTGGTTTTTGATGAACAGCAACTGTAGTCGAATTATTAATAGAACATCCATTCGCATCTAATACCGTTAATGTATATAAACCATCATGTGCATTTACAACTGAATTAATTGTTGCATCTTCAGTAGATGCTGCAAATCCATTTGAACCAGCCCAAGTATAAGTTGAAATTGCTCCATCACCAGCGCTTACTGTTGAATTTAAGTCGATGTTTAATCCTTCACATTTTGGACCATTATTTGTTATTGCAGAAATTGTTGCTTTTTGATAAACTACAACTGTAGTTGAGTTATTAACCGAACAACCATTCGCATCTTCAACAGTTAAAGTATATGAACCATCATTTGCATTTACAGCTGAGCTAATAATTGCATCTTCAGTAGAAGCACTGAATCCGTTTGACCCAGCCCAAGTGTATGAACTAATTGCTCCCTCACCTGCACTTGTTGATGCATTTAAGTTGATATTTAATCCTTCACATTTAGGACCATTATTAGAGATTGCTGAAATAGTTGGTTTTGTGTAAACAACAACTGCTGTTGAAGTATTTACTGTACAACCATTTGCATCTACAAGAGTTAATGTATATGAGCCTTCATTTGCATTTACAACTGAATTGATAGTAGCATCTTCAGTTGAGGCAGTAAATCCACTTGGACCAGACCAAGCGTAAGAAGAAATAGCTCCATCACCAGCATAAGTTGTTGCGGTTAAGTCGATGTTTAATCCTTCACATTTAGGTCCATTATTTGCAATTGGGAAAATTGTTGGTTTTCTATGAACAACAACTGTAGTGGTATTATTTGAAATACATCCATTTCCGTCTTCAATAGTTAAGGTATAAACTCCCTCGTGTGTGTTAACAACAGAATTGATAGTTGCATCTTCGGTTGAAGCAGTGAATCCCAAAGAACCACCACTCCAAGAGTAAGTTGAAATTGCTGCATCACCAGCGCTTGTTGTTGCATTTAAGTTAATGCTTGATCCTTCACATTTAGGCCCATCATTTGAAATAGCGGAAATAACTGGTTTTTGGTAAACTGTTACTGTGGTGCTCGATGAAGCCGAACAATTGTTATCATCAGTAATAGTTAATGTGTATGAACCATCATTGGCATTTACTGGATTACTAATAGTAGCATCTTCAGTAGATGCTGTAAATCCATTTGAACCAGCCCATGCAAAACTTAGGGTTGTACCATCTCCATCAGCTGTTGTAGCTAAAAGGTTAATGGCAATTCCCTCACATTTTGGTCCATTGTTAGAAATGGCTGAAATTGTTGGAGCATTGTTGATGTTTACCGAATATCCGCTTGCATTTTGGATATTTCCATTGTCGTCAACTTCAACTGATAAAGCAAATACTTTAGTGCTTAAATCATTGGCACCTGGTACATAAGTTGTTGATTGTGCCGTACTATTCGTGAAAGTTCCATCACCAGTCGTGGTCCAAAGATAAGTTGTTGGTCCAACTGGTGTTCCAGCTAAGGTTGCCGAAATGCTTGCTCCAGAACCATTGTTACAAATACTCGTTGGTGCAGAAATAGACACCCCGGTGATTTGTGAAAATGAATCTGAAACAAATCCAATGGTGGCCATAAAAACCAACATTAGTGTTTTGTTGTTGAGTATAGATTTTTTCATATGCAAAAGTTGTTCAAATCTTTAGTTTAAGCAGTTGTTGCTTAATCAATATCATTCAAGATATTTTTTATTGAAATAATACCTGTAAATAATTATATAAGTAGCGTAATTTCTTTATTTTTTGGCGAATTATCTATTTAAGTTGCTATTTTAGATGTCGCAATGATTGTTTTTTTTTGGGACTTTCTCTTGCTTTTTCCCAATAATGGAATTGCTTTCGAAGTTTAAATTGACGGAACTTTGATTTAATTGGCAGCTAATAAACTTGTATAGCAGTTTTTGAGTTTTAAATATTCCGTCTCCCAGTTTGTAATTTTTTCTGCAAAATCAATGCAGTTTTGACTTAATTTCTTGTGAAAATTTTTATCAGTTATCAAAAGTTCAATTGCATCGGAAATTTCAAATGTTGACTTTAAATCAACGGCTATTCCAATTTCTGTTTTTTTATTTAAATCAATATAGATTTTTTGATTACAAAAGATTGATGGTAAACCCAATCCGATATATTCAAAAAGCTTTCTTTCATGCGAAAAAACAAGCTCATCTGTTTGGTTTTTTAAGCAAATTCCTAATAAACATTTTTTACTGATTTCAAATACTTCTTCGGGTTTTAGTTTTCCATGAAATTCAATAATTTCCCTATTAATATTTGGATGTTTAAGCATCACTTCCTCAAAATTTCCCCAGCCAAATACTCCTATTAAATGAAACTTAATGGAGAAACCCTTTTTTGATAAAATTTCAAGGGCATCTAAAATTGGATGGATATTGTAATAATGGTCTTGAATTAATCCAGCATAAAGAATATTTACTTCCGAAAACTCATGCCTATTTTCAACCCTAAATGGTTTTAGTTGTTTAATTGACGCATAGTTTTGAATGATAGTAAAGTTTCCTTCCTTTAAAAACAATCTGTCTTTAAAACTATCATTTGCTATTACCGGAATTATATACAAATAGTTATTTGCGGCTTTTAATATCAATTGGTATACCCTTACAAATAGCTTTCTTAAATACTTTGGTATCCACTCCCTAAATTCAATATCACCAGCTGTATTTTCGTGAATATCATAAATAACTTGCTTCCCAGAAAAACTAAGTAAGATTCCAAAAGGAATCATTTCAGGGTCATGTATATGGTATAAAACCGCGTCAGTCTTAATAGCTTCTGCAAATGCATTATACCCACTTTTGAAAAGTCTGAAAATTCGAAATTTTGAAGGCTTTATTCCTATAACTTTTACTCCGTCAATTATTCCTGTAAAATTTCCAATTCCAATTAATGTTACATCAAAATCTTGAGCAAGACTAACACATTCTCGATAAAACACACGTGTATCATCGATTTTATGAACTGATGAAAAATGGCATACTTTAACTTTTTTCAAACCTGATTTTTCTAATTTGCAAGATTAATCATTTTGAAAATGTATCCTATTTTTTCTCAATTTTTAATCATTTTGAGATTTATCTCTGTATCAACAAAACTTTGGTTTGGCTATTTGTATTTGTCCTTAATTGATAATAATAATTCCCTTCACTTAATCCAGTGGTATCAAGTCTAAACTCATAATTACCAGCTGATTTAAATCCTTCATCAAGTATTCCAATTTCTTTTCCAGAATGATCAAATAAACTGATTGATATTTCTCCACTGTTAATTTCATACCGAATTACAGTATAATCATTTGCAGGATTAGGATAATTATCTAAGCCTAAAAGGTCTTTATTATTAGTTAGAATTCCTGTGGTGGTATTATTGATTACTGGAATTGAATTGAAACTTTTCATTAAAATACTATTCATTTCATTCTCAGAAACCTCAAACCAATCCTTTAAAATACTTGCATAAACTTGTCTGAAATCAAATTGCATTGGTAAATTATCTCCTGTTCCAACATTTGCTGGAATATTAGGATTGGTGCCATACAAACCGCCTTTTACTTTGTTTCCAAACATAAACAATGGAGCTGCTGCACCATGGTCTGTTCCTAAACTTGCATTCGATTTAATTCTTCTTCCAAATTCAGAGAAAGTCATTCCCAAAACTTTATCAGCAATGTTTAGTTTTTGGATATCATCCTGAAAAGCATTAATTGCTTGTGAAACCTTTTGAAGTAAAACTGCATGATTTCCAGTATCTGATGCACCGTTTACAGATTGCGCTGAATGTGTATCAAATCCGCCTAAGCTCACCATGTAAACCCTAGTTTTTAATCCACCAGCAATTAGCTGTGCCACTATTTTTAATTGGTCAGCCAATGAGTTTTGACCAGCTGTAGGATAAAGAGTTGATAGATTTTTAGCTTTTTCAGCAGCAGATTTTATTGAACCAGAATATTGCTGGGTTTGTTGTGCCACCAATCTTACAAAGGTAAGTTCGTGCCCGGCTGGTGTATTTGGTGCAGGGTCAACAGTTCCACTAACAAATTGATAAAAACTTGTTGGGTCTGTAATACTCATTCCTAAACTCGCATTTAATCCTTGTAATGCT
Organism: Bacteroidia bacterium; assembly: GCA_051861545.1. Classification (GTDB taxonomy): domain Bacteria; phylum Bacteroidota; class Bacteroidia; order UKL13-3; family UKL13-3; genus CAISCU01. The sequence goes on from JBIMKP010000010.1 coordinate 90,277, forward strand.
GGTGAAACCATTGGTCCAATTTGAATGGATGGTGGATCAGGGAATTCTGTATTGGGATAATTTGTAGGAAAGTTTGGATATTTTGTATCTAAATATCTTCCCATCCATCCTGTTTCTATGTTTTGATTGCTATCACTAGCTGTTAACCAAATATCGGTTGCTCTAAAATGTGAGAAATCAGGATTTGGATAACCAACAGATTGTATGATGCCAATTTTTCCTTCATCATACAAATTCCGTAATTCACTCATCATTGGGTGCAATCCTGTTTGGGTACTCCCATTTAATTTTAAAACCTTATTTTCTTGTATGAGAATATTACTTCTAGCTGCACTTAAATTCGAATATTGATCCAATGGAATTACTGTATTTAAACCATCATTTCCTCCATTTAATTGTATTAATACCAATACTCTATCTGAATTTCCAGCTTTCCCTAAAAATTGTACCAATGGGTTTTCAGCAAATGTATTTAAACTAAATCCATTCATTACAACAGGTAAAATACCTGCACCAACTCCCTTTTTTAAAAACTTTCTTCTGTCCATTTTTTCTAAAGTTTAATTAACACAACTGAAATTCAGGTAATCCCAATAAATATTTAAACAAGCCCTGTAGTCTGCTTTCTACAGCAGTTTTATTAGTTGTTGTCGGATTTGTTTTATACGTTAACCAAACATCTGTCCAATAATGATCTGAACTTTGTCCACTTAATAAAAAGCTGGTTTTAATTAAGTTAATATGTGATGAACTTATATCAATTGCATACAAAATCTTTAATGCAGATGTTATTAATGAGTTGGGGTCTTCTGGATTACTAAATTGATCAACAAATGCTATACAATTCAACTTTGTTTGAAAGCTAAATCTATTATATCCTACATATAATAGGCTGTCGCAAACTGAATTTCGTTTTGGTAAAGAATCTGAATTTATCCAAAGTTCATAAAATTGTGGGTCTTCATAATATGCCGGCCAACCTGCAACATTTGGTGGATCGCCCAAATTCATTCCTATTACAGCCATTACTTGTTGGGCATTTAACCAATGACCGTATGACTGTTGAACATTACTTGGGTCGGGAAATGCTAAATTGAAATTTTTACTTAAACCAATTAAATGATCAGCAGGTGATTTTATCATACATGCTCTATTTAATTCATCATAAAAATGTTCGCTTTTTAATAATGTTTCAACTACGGGTTTAATCTGAAAATTATTGTTTCTAAGCAAAGTTGCTAGTGGTATGATTACATTCTGTTCAACAGTGCTATCAATCAAATAATAAACAAAAAAACGATACAATTTTCTACAGATATATTTTGATACTTCTTCTTGATTAAACATCATGTTTATCAAATCATTCAATTCATCATTGCCTGCATTTAATCCACTTCTACCTGTAATTACTGTATTGTTATAAAAAGATGAAAACTGTTTGTTGGTAGTATCATGTCTGTTAGAATCAAAATAGGAACTAATGCCTAATCTATTATTTCTCCATCCAGTTAAAACCTTTGCTGCTGCTTTAACATCATCTTCTGTATAATGAGAAGCTAAATCTTTTCCAACAGTAAATAGTTCTTGCAATTCTCTGCCATAGTTTTCATCGGGAGCGGTTTTAGTATTATCTTCACCATTTAAATAAACAAGCATCGCAGGGTCAATGGTAACTTGTTTTACCAATTCCTTGAAATTTCCTAAACAGTTAGCTCTTAATAATGCATGATGTTTGTATAAATACCTTGAGTCTTGAATCACCGCTGATTCTGTGGCAAAATGGTTGTGCCAGAACAAGGTCATTTTTTCTCTAATATTTCTTTGGGGATTTATCATTTGACTGAACCACCAAGCTTTAAATGAGGCTATTCTTACTCCTTCAAGATTTGGATTTACTGCTGCATTTACCCATGTTGCTCCAGCTGCAACTTCTGTATCCGGAAAATTAGTATTGTAACTATAATTGTTTAAAGGTGGAGGGGGAGGGGAGCTTGGTAATAATAACAAACTATCTACTACTTCATTTAATGTTTTATTCTTGAAAAAATTGATATCTGATTCGCTTATACCAAATAGAGTTCTTCTCAGTAAATGAATCAGCTGACTTTCACCAAACACACCCGTGTATGCGCCAATTCCTTTGCTCGTTTTTCTTAGTCCATCGGGTAATTTTTTATTCGAAGGATCAACATACTCGAACTTTTTATCTTGGTTATTTATGCCTAAAAGTTCATCTGCCGATTCTTTCAAAAAATTTCTTCTGTCAATCTTTTCCATAAATTGAATTTATTTTTTGATTGTGTTTTTTTGAAATAGTTTAATCAGTATAAAAATAAAATTATCTTTCTGATTTACAAGAAAATACTTTTTAGTTTTTACTTGAATTTTTAATTGGTTCAGTTTCTTAAGTTTCATTAAATATCCTAACTTCTTATTAATTCATACCAATTACTTTAATTTGCGTCATGCAGAAAATTCTAAATTATATCAACGGAAATTTAATCGAACCTCAAAAAGGGGAATTCATGGATAATATCAATCCTGCTACGGGTAAGGTTTATAGTTTTTGTCCAGATAGTACTTCCGAAGATGTTGAATTAGCAATTCAAGCTGCAAAAGCCGCATTTCCTTCATGGAGCGCAAAATCAGCAAACGATAGAAGTGAAATTCTTCTTAGATTGGCTAATTTAATTGATAAGAATAATGATAAACTAGCCGAAGCTGAAAGTATAGACCAGGGTAAACCTTTTTGGTTGGCACAAAAGGGCGAAATTCCTAGAGCAAAAGCTAATATTCATTTTTTTGCTACTGCAATAGAACACTTTGCTTCAGAAGCACATCCAATGGGAGATCATGCTATAAATTATACGCTAAAAACTCCTTTAGGTGTGGTTTCTTGCATAAGTCCATGGAATTTACCTTTGTATCTTTTTACTTGGAAAATTGCTCCTGCTTTAGCTGCTGGAAATTGTGTAGTAGCAAAACCATCAGAAATCACGCCAATGACGGCTTTTCTTTTTTCAGAACTTTGTATAGAAGCCGGTTTACCAGCTGGGGTTTTAAATATAGTTCATGGTTTAGGTCCTAAAGTGGGTCCAACTATGACAACTCACCCCGATATTAAAGCAGTTTCTTTTACTGGTGGTACCAAAACCGGTGCAGAAATTGCTCGAAACGCAGCTCCATTATTTAAAAAACTTTCTCTTGAATTAGGTGGAAAAAACCCGAATATAATTTTTGCTGATTGTGATTTTAAAAAGGCTGTTGCAGAAAGTGTGAGGTCTAGTTTTACTAACCAAGGTGAAATTTGTTTATGTGGTTCACGAATTTTTATTGAAAGAGGAATTTATGAGGCTTTCAAAAAGGAATTTATCAATCAAACTAAATTACTAAAAGTTGGAAATCCTTTAGCTCCTGATACCAAAGTTGGTGCTATTGCTTCAAAAATACATTTCGAAAAAGTTTTGTCTTATATCAATCTAGCAAAAGAAGAAGGTGGAACAATTCTTAGTGGCGGAAATTCCATAAATGTTGGTGGTGATTTTAGTGAAGGATATTTTATTGAACCAACAGTAATTGAAGGTCTTTCATTTGATTGCAGAACCAATCAGGAAGAAATATTTGGTCCTGTTGTTACACTTACTCCATTCGATTCTGAAGAAGAAGTTTTAATGATGGCTAACTCAACAGAATATGGATTAGCTGCTACAATTTGGACAGAAAATCTAACAAAGGCTCATCGCGTTTCTGCTCAAATTAAAAGTGGAATTGTATGGGTAAATTGTTGGTTGTTAAGAGATTTAAGAACTCCATTTGGTGGTGTTAAACAAAGTGGAGTTGGACGAGAAGGTGGTTGGGAAGCATTGAGGTTTTTTACAGAACAAAAAAATGTGTGTATCAAACTTTAAATGAATAAATCGGATGCTATTCCATCAGCAAAAAATCTACCTTCTTTGCTTAATACATATTGATTTTCTTTTTTGATAATTTTTCCGCTCTCAATCCATTTTTCAATTCCTTTTTCAAAAGAAGATATCAATTCATTTGAAAATACACCTTCCATTCTTTTCATTTCAACTCCTTCACGCGTTCGTAATGAGGTCATGATTAATTCATTGAATTTATTTTCTAAACTTAATAATTCTATTTCTTCAGGAATTATTCCTTGTTCAATTGATTTGAAATATTGCTGATTATTCGAAATATTCCAATACCTGTTTTCTCCATTAAAACTATGTGCACCTGGTCCTAAACCATGGTAAATTTCACCCGACCAATAACTTTTATTGTGCTTAGATTCCATGCCAATTTTTGAAAAATTGGATATTTCATATTGATGAATTCCATGTTTTTCTAAGTAATCAATCATTATGATGAATTGCTCTGCAGCTAATTCTTCATCTGGTATCGAAATCTTTTTTGTTTTGATTAAATGTGATAAAGCAGTTTTTTCTTCAACCGTTAAGCAATAACTCGATACATGAGGAGTATTAAGTGATATAACGCTGTCTAAATTTTCAATCCAATTCGAGTTATTTAAACCAGGAATCCCATAAATTAAATCAATACTGATATTCGAAAACCCTGCTTTTTTTGCTAAATGAATACTATTTAAAGCCTCATTTCCACTATGAGCTCTGTTCATTAAAACTAAATCAGAATCTCTGAAACTTTGGGTGCCAATACTCAATCTATTTACCCCATTTTCAAGCCAAAAGTCTAATTTTTCTTGAGTAATATCATCTGGATTTACTTCAATTGTAAATTCAACTAATCCAGATAAATTAATCGTTTTTGATAGCTTATTTATGATTTCTCTAAATTCTAATTTCGACAATATACTTGGGGTACCTCCACCAAAATACAGCGTACGAATTGGCTCAGAATTCAGTATGTTTTTTTTTAATTCAATTTCCTTTACAAGTGATTGTACAAACTCATTTGTATATTGCAAACTAGTACTAAAATGAAAATTACAGTAAAAGCAGGCTTGTTTGCAAAAAGGAATATGTATGTAAATACCTGCCATAATTATTTTTTACAGCAAATCTATTAACAAATCTTGACTAGGATTCATCTTTTTGTTTTTGCAGTTTTACTAATGTTCATTTTGAATAAACTAAATGCGCAAGTTATTTGGGTAAATCAGTTTAACAATAAATCTGTTTTTGATGGAAAATACATTGTAACAACAGATTCTTTGAATTCAATCGAAAATGAAAGAAATAAGATTTTTGGTGAATTACAATCAAAAGCTTTTTTATTTCCAATTATTGAAAAGGAATATTATTCAATTCAAAAAGATACATTATTTACTTTTTGGGAACTAGGAAAAAAATATAAGAATATTAAAGTTTCTATTGGAAATCTTCCTGAAAAAATATCTTCTGAAATACCAGAATTACAGAAAGGTTTTACTTTTTCTGATTCAAAATTATCGCAACTACGAAATAAAATTCTTGAAACATCTTTAAATAATGGCTATCCTTTTTCAGTGGTTTTTTTCGATAGTGTTCTAATTAATTCATCTAATATTCATATTGCAGTTAATCTTCAAACTGGCCCAGTATTTTATTTTGATTCACTTGATTTTGCAGGTACTTCCGAACTAAAATTAAAGTACCTAAGAAGTTTTTGTAATATCAAACCCGGAACATTATACAATGAATCGTTTCTTAAAGAAATTAATACCACATTAACTGAATTGCCTTATTTGAGAATAACTCGTCCATTAGGAGTTTATTTTTATGGAAATAAAGCAAAACCCTATGTGTATATCGATAAAAAGAAAGCTGGAAATTTTGATGGTATAATTGGCTTTGCTCCAAATAGTGCAATCAATAATAAACTTGTAATTACGGGTGATATCAATTTAAAATTACAGAATATTTTAGGTTCTGGTAAAGCATTGGAAATTGGTTTTAGAAGTTTCTTAAATAGCTCTCAAGACCTCAAAATTGTTTTTAATTGGCCTTATTTTTTGAATACGAGATTTGGAGTTGATTATGGATTTAAGCTTTTGAAATTTGATTCTCTTTATCTCGATTTAGGAAATGAATTAGCTATACAATACAGAGGTTTTGGCAAAAGTGTCTTTAAATTGATGTATCATTTTCAAAATGTTTCACTCATTTCTGTTGATACAAATTCTATATTATTAAGTAAACAACTTCCATTATTTCATGATGTCAGGTCTGATTTACTTGGTTTTAGTATAAGAAGAAATTCACTGAACAATTTTTATAATCCTTCAAAGGGCAACAAAATTGAGTTAGAATTTTTTGCAGGTACAAGAAAAATCATTAGAAACTCAGTTATTAACGACCTTAGATTTACTAATGCAGATTTTGTTGAATACAATCTTTATGATTCTTTGAAATTGCAATCTGTTCAACTTAAAATGAAGCTTAGTTTTTTATCAAGTTTTGTTATCTACAAACAATTAGTTTTTCAATTTTCATCTTTAGGTGGACATATTTACAATGAAAAATTGTTTCAAAACGAACTTTTTCGCATTGGTGGATTAAAAACTTTAAAAGGATTTGATGAACAAAGTATTTTTGCAGAAACTTTCTTAATTGGAAATTTAGATTTGAAATATATTATTGCTGAGAATTCATCATTTGTGTTATTTTACAATAGTGCATTTATACGAAACTCCTTGGCTTTAAATTTTCAAACCGATTTTCCTAAAGGATTTGGTGCAGGTATGAATATAGAATCAAAAGCAGGTGTGTTTTCTTTGTATTATGCTGTTGGATCTCAGAGAAATAATCCAATTTTGTTTAATGCTGCTAGGATACATTTTGGCTTTGTAAATTATTTTTAATGATTAGAAGATTATTGTTTTTAGTGATTTTGGGAATTGGTGTAAAGTGTTTAATTGCTTTGCCCAAGGATTCACTTGTTGCTAATACTAAACTTTTAGATTCGTTAAATTCGGAGTCATTGGGCTCAGTTAAATTAACTCGGTCCGATTTTACTTTACTTGATTCTTTGAGAAAAGACTCGATTCTTAGAGGAATCGCTTTCCCTTATGAAAACATAAAAGGTGCTGATTTATCAGAAGAAGTAAAATTTGAAAGCAGAACATTACCTGGAGTAAAAGAAATTGAATTCAGGAAAAAAAGAGATGAAAATTGGAAGTTCTGGATTCTAATGGCAATTATTTTTTTCGTTGCGGCTGTAAGATTAATGAATCTCAAGCGATTCGATGAAATTATATCATCAGCTTTTGAAATGAGCTTTGATTTAAAAGTTTGGAAGGATAAAAGTCCCAATTATTTAATTACTTCATTAGCAATATTTTTAGGATTTGTGGCATCGGCAGCACTTTTTGTTGTTACTTATGCCGAAAGAAAAAGTTTGATTGATGTTAATTCAGATATTTCATTGTTTTGGACGGTTTCATTAGGGATGATTATTGTTTATGCTGCTAAAATTATTTTGAATCTTTTTATTGGAGTTATTTTCAAAACTCAGCAACTTTCACAGTTATTTCTTTTTAATGCTATCTCAATTAATAATTTAGTTGGGCTTTTTTTAATCGGATTGAATTTACTTTATATTTATGTTCCTGATCCTTCAATTATCAGATTTATAGGAGCTTTCGCAATAATAATAATCCTTGTTGGATTCATTTTTAGGATGGTTAAAAATTTATTAATGGGTGTCAACGTGAGTAAATATCCAACCATATATCTTTTTACTTATCTTTGCGCCTTCGAAATATTACCCTGGTGTGTCGTATTTAAACTATATTTAAATACTTGGTTCAATTGAAAAACGCGAAAATAAAAAGTATCATCATCTCTCAGCCGAAACCGGAAAGCGAAAAGTCGCCATGGTTTGAGCTTGCCAAAAAGTATAACTTAAAAATGGATTTTCGTCCATTTATTCAAGTTGAACCTATTGGTGCTAAGGAATTTAGACAACAGAAAATCAATATCCTTGAACATACTGCAATCATTCTTAACTCTAGAAATTCAATAGATAATTTCTTTAGAATGTGCACTGAATTGAAAATTGAAATTCCTGCTGAAATGAAATATTTCTGTGTTAATGAAAGTATTGCAAACTATTTAGCAAAGTATATTCAGGTTAGAAAACGTAAAGTGTTTGTAGGAAAAGGAACTGAACTTGAATTATTAGCTGTTTTCAAAAGCCATCCTACCGAAAAGTATCTTTTCCCTTGTTCAGATTGGAGAAAACAAGATATTGAGAAATTTATGAAGAAGAGTAAAATTGCTTTTAAAGAAGCATTTTTCTATCGTATTAAATCTTCTGATTTATCTGATTTAACCAATGTAAATTACGATATTATAGCATTCTTTTCTCCTGCTGATATTCGTTCTCTTTTTGAAAACTTTCCTGAATTCAAACAGAACAAAACCCTTATTGCTGGATTTGGTGCAACTACTATAAAAGCTATGGTTGAAGCCAAATTGGAAGTCAATATTCAAGCTCCAACACCTCAAACCCCTTCTATGGTAATGGCTATCGATAAATTTATTGAAGCTTACCATAAAGCGTAATCCTAGTAAACACTGGATTTTAGAGCTTTTCTTAAAATTTTAGTTATTAGTAAAATTCTTGTTTAATTCGATTTTTTTCGTATTATTGTTTTTTGATACTTAATAGCTAGTGCCAATGAATTTAAGCTTTACAAAAATATTAATGCTGGTAGCAGGTCTCTCTGTCTCCCTCATTTCCAGTGCACAACAGGATCCTCATTACAGTAATTTTATGCATAATAAACTTGCTTTCAATCCTGGCTTTGCTGGTAACGGGGATAAGTTTTGTGCGACATTGCTTCATAGAAGCCAATGGGTTGGCTTTGGTGGCGGACAAGAAGGTGATGTCCCTCGTGGAGCAGCACCTACCAATCTTGTTGGTTCATTTAATGCTCCAATTGGAAAACGTATAGGTTTAGGCGTACATATTTTAAGAGATGAGCTTGGTTTCGCTCTTGCAACAACCCCAACTTTATCTTTGTCTTACAAACATCCTTTTCAAAATGAAGATGTTCTTGCAATAGGTGTAAGTGCAGGAATGATGCAAAAATCTCTTGATGGTTCTAAATTAAAGCCATTAGAAGATGGTGATGCAAAAATTCCAAATGTTAATGTAAGTGGCACTACAATGGACTTTGGCGCGGGTATTTATTATACTAGACCAAGTTTATCGATTTTTGATAATTTTTATGCAGGTATTTCAGCAACTCACTTGAACCAAGGTAAAGTTACCTATGAATGGGCAGGAGGAGGAAGAAGAACTGATGATTTAAAAATGCACTATTATTTCATGGCTGGTGCCGAGTATTCTTTGAATAGTGATTTTAAATTGCAACCAAATTTGATTGTAAAAAAAGACCCGGCGAAGATTCAAACAGATATTAATTGTTTTTTAATTTGGAATGAAAAACTGCGTGGTGGATTAACTTGGAGACCTATGGATGCAGCAGTAGTTTTATTAGGATATTCAATTAGAGACAATTTTTATTTGGGTTATTCGTATGACTTAACTACCTCACGTATATTGAAATACAGTTCAGGTTCACATGAAATTGTTTTAAGATATTGCTTTGGTATTAAATATACCCCAACAACAAAACCTCCAGTTCCAATTCTAACTCCGAGGTTCATGTAATAAAAAATTGAATGTCGCGTTTTAAACCCATTCAATCAAAAACTTGCATTTCATAATTGATTTAATAAATTTGCCAGAATCGACTAATTATAAACTGAAATAAGATGAAGACATTAAGGTGGTTTGTATTTTCCTTTTTTGTGACCTCACTCGCTAGCTGTGGGCTGAGTTCAGATAATGGGGAACTAAACGGTGTAGGTGGGCGTAAGGCCTGGTTTCACCCTCAACCCTACGGAACGGTTTATATACCTTCAGGAACCATCCATGTGGGTGCGAATGAACAGGATATTCCAAACTCAATGATTGCTCCTAATAAGCAAATCACAGTTACCGCATTCTACATGGATGAAACCGAAATTACAAATAACGAATACCGTCAGTTTGTTGATGAGGTTTTAGACTCAATCTTCCGTGATAAAATGGGAGAAAAATTCCAAATCCAATTGACAGACCCAATTTCTGGTGAAGAAACTGGTGAACATGCTATCAATTACAGAGAAAGGATTGAGGAAGAGGATATGAAGAATGGAGATATCCAAGATTTATATTACCAAGGCGGTGAAATCTATTATAGAACTAAACAATACGATGTTAGAAAAATCAAGTATCGTTATGATTATATCGATTTGCGCGCTGCTGCTCAATTGAAGCGTCAAGATGGTTATAAAGTTTCTAGAGAGAAGTTCAAGAAACAAGAAGAAGTTGAAATCTATCCTGATACTTTGGTATTCATGCGTGATTTTACTTATGCTTACAATGAGCCTATCTCAACCATGTACTACTGGCATCCAAAATATGATGATTATCCTGTAGTAGGTGTTAACTGGAAACAAGCAAGAGCATTTGCTCATTGGAGAACATTTAAATTGAATGCTTTCTATTCAATGAATGATGAAAATGGTGTTACTGCTTTCCGTTTACCAACTGAATATGAGTGGGAATATGCAGCTCGTGGTGGAAGAGACCAAAGTATGTACCCTTGGGGTGGTCCTTATGTAAGAAATGCTAAAGGTTGTTCTTTAGCTAACTTCAAACCAGGTCGTGGTGATTATGGCGCTGATGGTGGTGTTTACCCAATTCGTGTTGCTTCTTATTTCCCTAATGATTTTGGTTTATATGATATGAGTGGTAACGTTGCTGAATGGACAGTTTCAGCTTATGCAGAGTCAGCTCATTTATTCACTCATGATCTCAATTCAGATTACCAATACGATGCCAAAGATGAAGATTCTGAAACCCTCAAAAGGAAAGTTATCAGAGGCGGTTCTTGGAAAGATATAGCTGCTTTCGTACAAGTTGGATCTCGCTCATATGAGTACCAAGATTCATCCAACTCTTACGTAGGTTTCCGTACCGTTCAAAGTTACGTTGGTCGTTCAAACAGAGATAAAAAGTAATCAAACAAATATTAAATAACACTTAAACAAAACAAGCAGATGAAAAACAGTTTTTTAGAAAGTAAACTTTTCAAATCAATTATGGCGAAAGCCTACGGTATTGGTGCCGCAGTCGTTATCATTGGAGCATTATTCAAAATTCTTCACTTACCAGGTGCAGATGGAATGCTTATGGTAGGACTACTAACTGAAGCCGTTATTTTCTTTATTTCTGCATTCGAACCACCTCATCAAGAGCCAGATTGGACTTTAGTTTATCCTGAACTTGCTGGTCTTGAGCCAAAAGAAAAGAAATCTACTTCGAACAAAGGAAGCTTAACTCAACAATTAGACAAAATGTTGGAAGATGCTAAAATTGGTCCAGATTTAATTTCTAGTCTTGGTAATGGTATTCGTGCTTTAAACGACAATGTTACAGATTTGAAGGATTTATCAAAAGCTGCTTCAGCAACTGAAAGCTACACTAAAAATGTACAACAAGCTGCTGATTCTTTAACTGGAATCAATACTTCATATTCTAAAGCTGTAAATGCTATGGAAGGTTTAGTAAATGCTTCTGAAGGTTCTAGAGAATATGGTGCTCAAATCGAAAAAATGACTAAAAATCTTTCTTCTTTAAATTCTATTTATGAATTAGAGATTTCTGAGTCAAATAATCACTTGAAATCTATCAATGAATTTGTAGGTGGTTTATCTAAAGTTGTTAATACTTTAAATGAATCAAATAGCCAAGCTGAACATTTCAAATCTGAAATGGATAAATTATCTAAAAACTTAGGTAATTTGAACAATGTATACGGCAATATGCTTGCAGCTATGAATGTTCGTAGCAACTAATTCAATCATTATCGAACTTTAAACAAAATTAAGATTTAAGAAATGGCAGGAGGTAAAGTAAGCGTTAGGCAGAAGATGATCAATATGATGTATTTGGTGTTAACAGCATTGTTAGCATTGAATGTATCTGCTGAGATTCTGAAGGCCTTTCATATGGTGGAAGTAAGCATGGATCGTGCCGGTGAAAATATTGATAAGAAAAATATCAATACTTTGAAGGCTATCGATAAATACCACAAGGAAATCAGCCCTGCTGATCCTAAAGGTAAAGAGGCTTATGATAAGTCATTACAAGCAAAGAAAATTGCTGATGATGGTGTTAAATATTTTGCGGATTTAAAAACGCAATTAATTGATGCTGCAGGTGGTCGTAAAGAAGGTAAAGCTGATGAAGAATTAGATCAACCTAGTAACATTGAAAAACATGCTAACTTGATGATTAATCAAGGTAAAGGTAAAGAGGTTAAGGATAAAATTATTGAAATTAGAGAAAAATTATTAGCTCTTTTACCTAAAGATAAACAAGCTGAAATCAAATCTGATTTAATCATCGAAAATCCAAAAGATGGTCAAACTTGGGAATCAGAAATGTTTGAACATACTCCTTTAGCAGCTGTTGTTGCTTTGATTTCTAAAACTCAAAATGATATCAAAAATACAGAAGCTCAAGTATTAGATATCATCAAAGGTTCTATTAAAGATGATGTTCTAATCGTTGATAAATTAGAAGCTAAAATCATTCCTAATAATGGTACATATATCACTTTAGGTAACAAATATTCTGCTGATATCTTCCTTGCTGCGTCAAGTTCAAGAACCAATCCAGATATTACAGTAAATGGTGCTAATGTAAAAGTTGAAGGTGGTGTTGGTAAATACGAGGTAACTGCAACCAGAGAAGGTGAAAATAAATTCAAGGCAGTTATTGTAACTCCAGATGCTCAAGGTAAACCTAAAAGAGATGAAGTAGAAGGTACATTCTTTGCTCTATCTCCTTTAGCTGTAATTTCTGCAACTAAAATGAATGTAGTTTATATTGGTTTAGATAATCCAATTTCAGTTTCTGTACCGGGTGTTTCATCTCGTGAAGTTACTGTAACTGCTTCAGCAGGTGGTAAATTGAGAGCAGATAAACAAGATGGAACTTTCCTTTTAAATGTAGATGGTACTCAAAAAGAAATTACTATCAATGCTACTGTTAATGGTAGAGTAATGGGTTTCCAAAAGTATCGTGTTCGTCCAATCCCAAAACCTATGCCTCAATTGGGTTCTATCTTCCAAAGTGGTTCTTACTCTGCGGGTGAAATCAAAGCTGCTAATTTCGTAATTACAGCATTAAAAGATTTCGCATTCGAAGGTGTAAACTTCACAACTTTAAGATGGACTTTGATTTATCAACCAAAAAGAGGTGATGGTAAATTCGCTCCTGGAAATGGAACAAATATTAGTGGTGAAGCAAAAGCATTGTTAAACATGGCTAAGCCTGGTGATACTTATACTTTAACTGGTATCAGTGCTCAAGGCCCTGCAGGTGCTGTTCAATTGCCTTCATCTTTAACTGTGACAGTTAGACAATAAGAAAAAGTAAAAGGCGTTTTAAAATTATTCAATAAAGACAATGAAGAAGTCAATAATTATCCTGATGTTTAGCATGCTTTCTTTTGCAAGTTTTGCCCAAGGTGTGTATGATGATTTCATATACAATCGTCAGGCTGTAACTGAAAGGAAAGTTATTCCATGGCCTTATTTGCGCGAAGCTGATGTGTTTTTCGCTAAAAGAGTCGTTAGAATAGTTGATACCAGAGAGAAACAAAACCAGCCTATGGCTTGGCCAAAGAATCCTTTGAGTGTTGTGCTTTATAACAATATTAAAGAAGGAAAAATTATTCCTTACAGAGATGATTCTTTGTCTTCTCAAATGTCAATTGAGTATTTTTTAACTCTTGGTACTGATACTGATTATATCGAAGTTCCTATTGATCCAAATGATCCTTCTTTAACCAGAACAGATACTATCATTAGTCCAATGATTCCTGAATTACGTATCCAAAAGTTCAGAATTGTAGAAGATTGGTTGTTTGATAAAAAACACTCTCAAATGTATGTGAGAATTGTTTCTATCGCTCCTAGATATAATGTTAGAATTAAAGGTGTTGATTTAGGTGAACAAGATTTATGTGTTTTAAAATACCATGCAAAAGATGGTAGTGGTGAAGCTGATTTGAGACATATCATGGTGAATTATGAAATATTTAATCGCCAAAATGATGCTGCTCGATTAACTTATGATGACTGGTTTGAAAACAGATTATTTACAAGTTATATTGTAAAAGAAGCAAACCAACAAGACATGTACATCAAGGAATACGATGCTTTCAAAGACAATGGTGTTGCAGCCTTGTTAGAAGGTGAAAGAATCAAACAAGAATTGTTCGAAAAAGAACATGACTACTGGGAATACTAGTATTAATATTTAAAAGGGGCTTCGGCCCCTTTTTTTATGCTTTAAACTTTAGTTTGAATTTTTTATCAATTGAGATTTTTATTACTCACTTGTCTTAGAATTTTTAATATATAGGCCTAATGTTTGCTTTATTTTATCTTCTGGTTTTGGCCATCTTTAACAATTCCTGAAATAGAAAACCTGTTTTTACTTCAAAGCTCATTATGGTTTTATTGTTGTTTAACATTAATTTATCCGTACGTTAAAAGGTCTGTTTCATTTAATCAACATACTCCATTTTTGTCCTTATTGTCTTTAAGTGTCCTTTTTGCTGAATTATATTCCTTAATTAAAATGCTCTTTAATCTTACTTGCTTTTAAAACCACCTATTTTATTCAATTTTCTATTGTTGTTTTATATTTCGAACAAATAAATCTTAAATTTTCTAATTCATCTTAAAGAAACTGTTTCTTTTTTGGAATTTTAATTCCCTGAAAATTAAACACTAATCATGTTAAGTTATAGTTTTATAAAAATAAATTGAGATTATATTTGTTTTTTGGAAACAATATCTATCTTTGCACTCCCCTAAGGGAAGGGAGGCATAGCTCAGCTGGTTCAGAGCATCTGCCTTACAAGCAGAGGGTCCTTGGTTCGAATCCATGTGCCTCCACAATAAAAACCTGATAATTACTATCAGGTTTTTTTTATGCCTTTGCTCTAATTAACATACAAAAATTCATCCTTGTTCAAGTATTGTGAATTTGAATTTTTTTTCATGGAATTTTTTAAGTCGAAATTCGTTTTTTAATTATGATGAATAAGTGGTTTAAATATTCTTTGATAACTTTCATGGCTTTACTATTGCTATTTTTTAGCTTAGCCATATATGTTTATCAAAATCTTGATCAGTTCAAAGCCTACGCGCTTAAAGAATTCAATAAGCAATTAAAAAGTGAAATTAAAACGGGTAGAATTGATTTGAATTTGTTTGCCGACTTCCCTCGTGTGAGTATTACTTTTAATCAAGTTGTTATTTCCGACCCTATTCAAAAAGATTCAGTTCTTTTAAAAGCTAAAAATCTCTATTTGGGATTTAACTTTTACGATGTACTTCAAAAAAAATACCTGCTCCAATCTTTAATAGCTGATTCTGCTACAATAAATATCTTCATTAATAAAAATGGAATTGGGAATTTTGATATTGTAAAATCTGATGCCAATACTAAACCCTCAAATTCTTCATTTAAGTTTGAGTTAAATCAACTTAAGTTAAAAAATTCCTTTCTTAGCTTTCGACAAGAAAATCCTAATCAATTTTATTCTGTGTTTTTTAAAGAGTCAAATTTATCTGGTAATTTTAGTGACAAAGAATTTGAGATTGTAACAACCACAGATGCATTTGTTTATTCCATTAATCTTTCAGGTTTAGAGCTTATTCATAATAAAGAATTAGAATTGGATTTAGATTTTTTAGCTAAACCCTCGGAGGGTTTGTATTCAATCAAAAAATCTAAATTAAAACTCAGCAAACTAAATCTATTATTAAGTGGAAATGTTCATCAAGCAAAAACTTTCACCGATTTTGATTTAAACTTTAAAGGTGATAAAATCAAAATTCAGGAGCTAATTAGTTTATTACCTTTTCAATTGCCTGAAAGTATGAATGAACTTAAAAGTGAAGGCTTAGTTTATTTTTCAGGAAATTACAAAGGCAAAGAATCAAAAATTACTAAACCCCAATTAAATATAGATTTTGGTGTTGATAATGGTTCTTTAATTAATTCTACAAATGGTATTCAATTATCGAATATTCATTTTAAAGGTAATTTCAAAAGTGGTAATAACAAGAATGAACTCGGTTATTTAAAAATTGATGATTTGCTTGCACAATTAGGTCAGGAATCATTGAATGGTTCTATGGATATTGAGTTATCTGAACAATCTAAATTAAATGCTCGATTAAAAGGAGCTTTTGATTTAAGTCAATTTCAAAAATTAATTCAATTGCCTTCTATTTCTTCAATTAATGGAATGGCCAATTTCAATATTGATTTAAAAGTAAACCAAGAAAATGGTACTTGGAATTGGATGAATTCGCAAAATACAATTGAAATGGATTTACAGGGCGATGAGATGGTGTTAAAGGATTTTTCAAAACCTATTCAGAATTTTAAAATTGGATTCGATTTAAAAGAGGAGAATATCCAAATTGCAAATCTGGAAATGAAAATTGGTAAATCCGATTTAAAAGGTTCTGGTTTTTTACCAAAATTCTTGTCTTCAGATAAAACCAAGGTTCTTATCATTGATTTAAAATCTGAGTCGAATTATTTGGATGCACAAGATTTAATGATTTATGAACCGAGTCCATCTAATTCAACAGAATCAACAAGTGGGAATCAAGAAATTCTAATTCATTTGCAAACAAAAGCCGAATCATTTAAATACCAAGATTTAGTTGGAAAGTCATTGAATGCAAATTTGGAAATCAAAAATGGTAATATTCATATCATTGATTTGAAATTAAATGCTTGGGGTGGCTTGGTGCAAACATCAGGTAATTTTAATTTTTCAGGAAAAAACTACATTCTTGAAGCTGAGCCTAAACTTCAAAATGTTAAAGTGAAGCAATTACTTAAGGAGTTCAATGATTTTGCTCAGGATGCTATTAAATCAGAACATATTGACGGAACTTTGAGCTGTAATTCAAAAGTGATGATGGTTTGGGATGACAAGTTTAATTTTCTAAAACCAAAGTTTAAAGCAGTTGCTGAATTGAATATGAAAAATGGTCAACTTATCGATTATAAACCACTTTTTGCTTTATCAAAGTTTATAGATATAAATGATTTGAAGAATTTAAAGTTTAGTGAGATGTCGAATACGCTTGAAATAGCAAATGAAAAGTTGATTATTCCAGAAATGGATATTAAAACAAACGCGATTTCTTTAAGCATTTCGGGGAATCATACTTTTGAAAACTATTTAGATTATCATTTAAAAATTACTCTATCAGAACTTTTAAATAAAAAGAGGAAGGTTAGTGAAAATGAATTTGGTGAAGAAGCGGAAACTCCTGGAAAAGTAAATTTATTTTTAAGTATTAAAGGTCCAGCCAATAATCTAAAATTCATTTACGATAAAAAAGCAGTTAGAGCAAAAATTGCAGCTGACCTTAAAAAAGAAGGAGCTGCGATTAAGGAAATTATTAAATCTGAGATTGGTTTTTCTAAAGATACAACAATCAAACAAAGCAATAAAAAAGATGGAAACAATGATGAACTTGAGTTTGAACCAGAATAAAGGTTTCAAATTCTTAACCTTGTTTGTAATTGGTTTTTGTTGTGCGTTCTCCTTAAATGCACAAAGTAATTCTGAATATTCATTTGGATTAAGTATAGCTCCTTCAGCATCATTGTCCATCGTTAGTGGTAATAGTTGGAATGATTATCTCGACTCCTCCAATTCAAATCAAATATTAAAAACTAATTTTCAAATTCATGCTTGGGTAAATAAATCTCTTGGGAAAGAATTGGATTTCCAAGTTGGATTAGGTTACGCGAATATTGGATTAAAAAGGGCTCAGAAAAATTTGAGATTCAAAGACTATACTTATCCAGGCATTGCAACTGGAATTGTTGAAGATTTTTCAAATACAGAGAAACAATTGGATTATTATTATCAATTTCAATACTTACAAATTCCATTAATGTTAAATATGCAAGTAGGTAGGTCCAAAGATTTTAAGTATCGTTATTCATTCAGCACAGGCCTTACTTTGAATACATTAATGAAGCATAAATTAGTAGCTGAAACAATATCTGGTTATTATATCGATGGTAAAGAAAAGTTTGTGCTTGATTCAACTGGATTTAATGCGCGACGTTTTTCTATACAAGTGCAATTGGGTATGAAAGGCGATTTTAAAATAGATAAAAAAACAAGAGGTTTTGTGCAACCATTACTTGTTTTTTATCCAATTTCAATAAGTTCGGGTGATAGAAAAATTAATCCTTTTTTATTGATGGTCAATGTTGGTTTCAATTATTCATTTTTAGAATAATGATTTCAGAAATATCTAGATTTACAATTAGGGTTTATGGTTTGCTCATTAATGAATTAAACCAAGTTTTATTAGTTCATGAAAGAATGCCAACAATGGAATTTACTAAATTTCCTGGAGGTGGTTTAGAATTTGGAGAGGGCACTATAGATTGTTTAATCCGAGAATTTAAAGAAGAAGCAGGTTTAGATGTTGAAATTATAAAACATCTTTACACAACAGATTTTTTTCAGCAAAGCGCTTTTCGAAAATCTGATCAATTAATTGCTGTGTATTATTTATTAAAGCCAATAAGCAATTATAGCCAATTACCGCAAGATGAAATTATTATTGATATTGATGGAAGGAAAGAATACTTGCGTTTTTTTTGGGTTGATTTAAAAGATTTAAGTCCTGATTTAGTAACATTTCCAATAGATAAATTACTTATATCAAAAATTAAAACTGAAGAATTAGGTAGATTGGCATAGATTTTTCTATATTGTTTTCATAAAATAATCGATATGAGAAATCTAATAGTTTTTGCATTACTCGCGCTGATGGCTTGTAATAGTCAACCTAAAGATATGGTGGAAGTAAAAGGTCCATTTGATTCAAAATCATATAAAAGTAATAATAGATACTTTAGAGCTGTTTCCTCAGGTGAAAGTCAAAATCTTGAAACATCAAAAAGTAAAGCAAAGTTAATAGCCAATCAGCGACTTGCTTCTGCTGTTCAAACTGATATTAAAATGGTATCAGAATCTTATCAAAACGAAAGGAATATTGAGAATAATTTAGGAGATTTTGGTGAACGATTTCAACAGTTAACTAGAGAAGTCTTAAATCAAAGATTAGATGATGTAAAAACCATTGGTGAAAAAACATACATCAAAAAGGATAAAAATTATATTACTTGGATTGCTGTTGAAATGCATAAGAAAGATTACTACAAAAGGCTGAAAAACGAAGCCAAAGAAAATGCCAAGTTAACAGCAAAAGAGAAAAAACTGATTGAAGAAATGATTGACGATGCTATCAAAAAAGCCGAGGATTAGGTTTGTCGAATATTAATTCATTGTTAATTTAATAAAATTTCATTTTTTCTTTTTTATATTGTGGGATGCCAAAACTGATAGAAAAAGATGATTTTGCAAAGGCGCTAAAATTAGAGAAATTAAAACTCGATATTTTAGCTCCTGCATTAATGAAACTGCTTAAACTCGAAAAAGTTAATGATGTTTATAATCAATCTTCAGGAGAAGTAGGAATTGACTTTGCTAATGATGTGCTTCGCCAGTTTGGTGTTGATTATGAAGTAAGTAGTGATGATATAGAAAATATACCTAAAAAAGGCCCTTTTATCTTAGTAGCAAATCATCCTTATGGTGGAATTGATGGAATTATTTTGGTTTCATTGATATCTAAAATCAGACCCGATTTCAAAATTGTAGCTAATTACTTATTACAACAAATCACACCAGTAAAAGATTATATCATTCCTGTAAATCCGTTTGAAAATTTGGGTGATAAAGGCATGAATATTTCTGGAGTTAAGCAGTTGTTGGAGCATTTAAAGGAAAGTCCATTAGGAATTTTCCCTGCTGGAGAAGTAAGTGCTTTAAAACTAAATAACCTTAAAATTTCTGATAAAGAATGGGAACCTGTT
The DNA here is from genome assembly GCA_051861545.1 of Bacteroidia bacterium. Lineage (GTDB taxonomy): Bacteria > Bacteroidota > Bacteroidia > UKL13-3 > UKL13-3 > CAISCU01. The sequence continues at coordinate 110,317 of JBIMKP010000010.1, forward strand.
GTGGGCAGAATTCTTTCTAAAGCAGGTGTTAAAATAGTTCCAGTTTATTTTTCAGGTCACAATAGTGTTGCTTTTAATTTATTGGGATTATTACATCCAAATTTAAGAACTATCAAACTTCCATCAGAAATGTTCAATAAAAAGCAAACGATAAAATTAAGGATAGGAAAACCAATTCCTTATAAAGAAGTTGCTGAGTATGGTAGTAAAGATTTATTAAATTATGTAAGAGCAAAAACCTATGCATTAGGAGCTTCTATGCCAAAAGAAAATTTGGTAAAAAACACTTTAACCAGATTAAAAAAGCCTCAGAATATAATTAGTGAAACCCCACTCGAAGCAATTAAAAAAGAGATTGATTCATTAGATGCAAATTGTAAATTATTAGATTACGATACATTCAGTGTTTACATCGAATCTGCTCAAAAAATACCATCTATTTTAAGAGAAATATCTAGGCTTAGGGAGATTACTTTCAGAGCTATTGGCGAAGGTACAAATAGAAGTTTCGATTCAGATTCCTATGATTCCTACTACAAACATTTATTTATTTGGGATAGAGTTAATGAAAAAATTGTAGGAGCTTATAGAATAGGAGAGGGGGATAAGATGTTTAAGAAGTTTGGTGTTAAAGGATTTTATCTTAATGAACTTTTTAAAATAGATAGAAAACTATATCCAATTTTATTTCAATCTATTGAGATGGGACGTTCTTTTGTTAGACAAGAATACCAAAGAAAACCGGCTCCATTGATGTTATTATGGAAGGGAATTAATGTTTATATCAAAGCAAATCCTGAAAGATTTAAATATATGATTGGCCCTGTAAGTATAAGTAATAGTTTTTCTACTTTAAGCAAAGATTTATTGGTTGCTTATATCAGGCATAATCATTGGGATACCAAATTAGCTAAGTGTGTTGAGCCAAGAAAAGGATTTCATTATCAATCAAAAACAGAGGGTAAAGGAATGCTGATGTTAAAACATAGTGAGGATTTGAAATTATTGGATAATTTTATTGGTGATATTGAAGGTACTCAGAAGCTAAAAGTTCCTGTTCTGGTGAAAAAATACTTGAAACTAAATGCAAAAATTATCGCATTTAATGTTGATCCAAAATTCAATGATGCTTTAGATGGTTTTTTATTGGTTAAGGTGGCCGATATACCAGATGAAGCATTTGATATGGTAAATAGATAATAAAAAAGGAGGTTCGTTTTAAAACAAACCTCCTTTTTTATAGGTAAATTGATTATTACTTTTACATATATCTGTTACCAACCCAAACAATTCTTCTATTAATAAAATCGGCATTGGTAAAACTTGCATTACCGGCAGCATTACCTCCTGTTAAATGAAAATCGCTAAATGCAGCATGTGAATTGATGAATCCTGCTCCTGTAAAATTAAATGAAACTGGTACGTAGATTTCATTCATTGCATCTTCAATTGCATTTTTTGATGATTCATTTGTAGTGTAGGCACCACATGTTAAAGCACCTTTTTGTGAAGCTAATGCAACTGCTTTTTGAATAGAATCATTTAGGTTTTTTGTTTTGATGATAAAAACTACTGGACCAAAACACTCATTATTATATAAGTTTGAATCGTTTTCATTTAATTCAATAACAACGGGACTTGCAATTCTCGCATCTTTGAATTCTTCATTTAAAATAGATTTAGAATCAACAATTTTTTTATGAGTAGAATTGTTTAATTCATTCACTCTATTAAAAGTAGCCTCGGCTTGAATAGCACCCAAGGTACCAGGGCCAGCTTTAGGATGATCGATTAAACCATTAAAACCAGCTTTAATAGCTTCAACTGTTTCATCAAAACTTAGTTTAGCTTCAGTAGTTTGAACACCTTCCTCAGAAATGAAAATATTTTGCGGAGCAGTACACATTTGACCACTATATAGAGAAGCCGAAAATGCAATATTTCCAGCAACTGCTTTTATATCAGCAACTGAATCAAGGATTATAGAATTAACACCAGCCTTTTCAGTAAAAGTTGTTTTAGGTAATGATTCGATATAGTTTCCAAATTCCGAGTTACCAGTAAAATCAATTTGTTTAATTGAAGTATGTTCTGCTAGTTCTTTTGTAATTGGAGTTTGAATTGAATCAATGGCCATTTGAACAGTGTTGCTATCGAAACCTTGTTGTTTTAACAATTGTTGTAATTCTGAAATAACAATAGCAATTGGTAAAACTGATTTTGCATGAGGTTTTACTATACAAGCGCTACCACTTATTAAACAAGCATACAAACCAGGTACTGTATTCCAAACAGGGAAAGTAGAACATCCTATAACTAAGCCTAATCCTTTAGGCATTGGTTTGAAATTCTTTTTAATTGTTAAATCAAATTTCCCCATCGACTTAACCCAATCTGTTTCATGAACAAATCTTGTTAATTCAGCATAACCCATTGCGACTGCTTCTAAAGCCCTGTCGTTAGCATGAGGTCCTGATGCTTGAAAGCTCATCATATATGACTGACCAGTTGTATGCATTGTAGCATAAGCAATATCAAAGAAGCGAGCCTTTACTCTTTCTAAGGATTCAATTAATAAACCAGCTCTTTCTTCAATGCTTGTTTTTGACCAAGATTTTTGAGCAAGTTCTCCATTAGATATTAAATCATTTACAGATAGTTTTGGATATTGCACGCCAATACCTACTTGAAGAAAAGGCGAAACTTCTTCTCCAATAAATTCTGATGCATTTTGAAATAGACCAGAAAAATTATTGTTCATAGTTTCACTTATCCATGCTTTTGCGTTTGCATCTGCATCTTCTGGATAAGCCTTAGGATTCTCTGGATAAGGAGTAAAGTATTTTCTTTCAGATAAGGCTTTTACTGCTTGGTGAAGCAATGTCTCATGTTTTTGAAATAGGTTCATATTATAAATAAAAGAACAAATGTATAAGACTAAAGAGTTCAAACAAAGCGAAGAGGTATTATATATATATTAGTAGAATAAAATTTTGCAAGATTTTAAATATTAGATTTTGTAAAACTATCAGTTTATTGGGTATTTCAGAGGTAATATAATGATAGTTTTAAAATTTTTGTCCTTCATTTACAGTGTATTTACAAGAAAGATTGATAATAGATTTGCAAATAAGATAAAGGTCTCTACTTTTGCAGCCCCTTAACGGTAGGGCAAAACAATAAGTTCTTTTACATCACAGAAAAATAATAAAAAGTTTTTCTTGCATTAAATAAAAAGTTGCATACCTTTGCAACCCCTTTAAGAGAAAGAGTTTAAAGATTGTTCTGTGAAGATTTGAGTTACAAAAAATAAATAAAAATATTTCTTGCTAATTTAAAATAAACACTTACCTTTGCACTCCCTTAACGAAGAGAGAAAGAGAAGATGAGGAGAGGGGAATTAAAAATTGAAATTTTGAAAGACTAACGTGAGTTAGTAATAAAAATAAAGTTCTTTGAAGATATGAAATAGCAAGCACTTTATCAGTGATGATAGAGGTCAAAATTCTAGAGAAAAAAAAATAAGAATCTTTTACTATGAAGAGTTTGATTCTGGCTCAGGATTAACGCTAGCGGCAGGCATAATACATGCAAGTTGAACGGGATAAGTTTAGCAATAGACTTTGAGAGTGGCGCACGGGTGCGTAACACGTATGCAACCTACCCGATACTGGGGGATAGCCTCTCGAAAGAGAGATTAATACCCCATAACATAAAGTATAGGCATCTATATTT
>JBIMKP010000011.1:0-109244 GCA_051861545.1 Bacteroidia bacterium
CTCATGCAAGAAGGTATTTTATTGAAGCAAGCAGTAATGATAAAAAACGTTCTGATTACTTTGTTGGCCAGTTGCAGGTTTTATATAAAATAGAAGAAACCTTACGTGATACAAAAGCCAATCCAAAAGAAATACTCGATAAAAGACAGAAAGAGGCTTTACCTATACTTACTCAACTAGAACAATGGCTTAAAGAAAACATCACCCAGGTATTACCTCAAAGTGCAATAGGAAAAGCTATTGGATATGCATTGACAAGATGGGATAAGTTGATGCTTTATGCTACAGATGGAAACTTACTCATTGATAATAATCTTATAGAAAATCAAATCAGACCAGTTGCTGTAGGTCGCAAAAATTATATGTTCTGTGGGTCACATGAAAGTGCACAACGTGCTGCAATAATCTATTCTCTTCTTGGTACTTGTAAACTAAACAATATAAACCCACAAGAATGGCTTCTTGATGTCTTAAACAAACTACCTACTCGCAAAGCAAACAACGTCGACGACCTCCTCCCTCAAAACTGGAATCCTAATATATAAGGTGTACTTTAGCGGGTGCATACGCTTCTTTCGCAAATTTTTCAGTCCATTCTTTTTGTTTTCTAAGGAACACAATTATAGATGTGGCCACAACTAGAACAAAACTCCAAGCTACTATCGACCAAAATGAGCCTAATTTAGGAATTCGAACAAAACTTTCTGCAGCAAATGCAGCGTAAAGACCTACCACTGAAAAATACATTCTTGTAAAATGAGTTTTATAGTCTTTTGATGTTCTAATTTTTTTCAACATAGGCACCATTCCAAGCATTAAAGATGATGTTGCTACTATAGAAAAGAAGTGAAACAATCCAAATTTTCCAAATAATCTGTAAATGCCAAAAGAAGAAATAATTAGAATTATCATACTTATAACATATAAATACCCAACTTGTCTATGTGTTTTCGTTCCTTTTTTTAAGAGCAGAATGAGTCCACCAAAAATTACAGCAAAAATACCTGATATTAAGTGTGTTAATCCAATATTATCTCCAACTAAATTATTCATATTTACTATTTAATTTATTCTTGTTTTACTTTGACTAATCTGTTTTGTAATTCTATTTTTTTAATAGTTAAAGTGTAATCTAGCAATTTTAGAGTTATGCATCTTATTAACTAGCAGCCCAATGATTTTTTCCTGCTATCAATATTAATGTAGTAAAAATCAAGAATTAGGTAGCAAGTAAAAATCAAACAGACAAACCAAATCTATAAATTATTTTTAGAATTCAAATAATTTTATAGTCTTTTTGGAAGAAATTGGTCCCTTACCTTTTTAGTTTTTCTTAGTAAATAATATCGCCTGTGATTCTTTCTAAATAAGTTTAAAACATTTATTTGGGTATGGAATTTATGGCTGCATTTAGTAAGGTAAACCAATATCGACCTATCATCAACATAAAAAAACTAGCAAAAAATTTGAGTGTAAAATGATTTTGAGATAGCTAGGCATTAGTGAGAAATATTTTAAATCTTAAATGAATAAAAAACTGGTGTAGCAAATAATCATTATGATGAAGGCCCTATGCTATAATCTCAAATAGCACCTAAACTTTAATAAAAGAAATGTCGAATCGTATTGCCAAATTAGAGTTAAATGAAAAGAGAATATTTTTTTAAATTTCCCTAGTTCATAAAGGTTATTTGCAATCAATTTAAGACAAGCATTTTGGCTGCTAATTTTATTTGTAAAATGAAAAATATCTACTTTTTACTTACTAAAAAGTCCTTTATTTTGAAAATGACCTAGTAGTTTAGTTTTGAAAGAACTTGTGCAACAGTTTTGTTCATAATAAACTAGAGCAATTATCCTTGTTATTTTTTAAAGCATTCGCCATTTCATTTATTCTATTTGGAAGGGGATTAAGAACAATTTCTTTATTTAGTTCGAGAACGATTTCAGATTTTATTTTACAGAAAATACGTTCATTTTCTTTATAAAAATGAAAACTTAATTTGTCTGAATTTGGATTAGTTATATACATCACACTTTCAAAATAACAATTTTCAGTGCCATATATTATTATCAATTTGAACAAGCTTGGCTTTTGGTCTAATTCAACATTTAGGGGATTACGATTTTCAAAAAGTGTATATATTGTAGTATTCCAAGTTCCTTGATAGAATTGAATTTTTAAGTTTTCGTCAAATTCTCCACTTACTATAAGCTTCATAATGAATTCATTTTTTACCTAGATTTCTGCGCGTTTGTCTTTAAATCATCACTGCTGCCTATCAAAACTCCCTTAGTAAAATTTAGTTACAAGCTAGCAATCAGGAATTCTATAATCAACCCAAATCAGTGATTAGTTATTTAAACTTAAAGCAATATATGTCTTTTTGGAAGCAATTGTGGTATCGAATTAATGGCTGCTCATGAAAAGTAAGACCAGTTTCTACTTATCATCAACATAAAAAAACTAGCAAAAAATTTAGGTATAAACGAGATTTTACTTGTTGGACAATAAGCAACTGTTTTTGCAGCATATTAATCGTTTTGGTGGTGTAGTTATGGTTTTTATTCTTACTTGTTTTCTTTTGTCTTTGATGGTTTTAAAAATGCCAATGTCAGCACTCCTAAAATTATTGGGAGGATGAGATTGTATATAAAACTCATTGTGTTGAGTGGGTTGCCAGTTTCTGTGAAAACTGAAAAGATACTTGTGTTGAGTAAATTCAGTATTGGAAAGAGGGCCACAAATCGTAATACTCGAAAAAAAAGCACACTAAATTTCTTTAGTTTGATTGTGTCAGAGCTGAAATCAATACACCAAATGGTTAAGATGGGTAAATAGGAATCAGATCGTCCGCCGAATTCAAAAATCTCGGTGCTTTTTCTTATGATGTCTATATCAAAATATATTCGTTGGAAAAGACCACATACTACTGGGTAAATTAATAACCAAAGAATGATATAATAAAGTTGATGGTTCTTGATATTAATTGTTTGCTTGTTTAGCTCTGGCTTGAGTTTAAAAAGCTTTGTTGATAGCCACGTTGCCAGGTAGTGTATGATGTATAGGCTGATGAATGTTCTAAACGCTATAACAACAAATGCAAATGCAAAAAGTAAACTAATATTTTCCATTTTATTGACTTAAATTTATTCAAACTTTATGCAGGTTTCGAGCTTTTTTTAGGTTTTGATACCCTATTTTTATGCAAATATTTTGCTTCAATTCAATCACTTACTTTTTGCTGCACTTTTATTAGCCTTCCAACATTGACCATTTTATAATTAAACAAGTATACAAAGCAAAAGTATCGAGTAAAAGGATGATAAGACCAGAAAATCTGTTTATCCAAATGAGTTTGTCGGGGATGATTTTAGATTGATAAAATCCAATCATGGAACTTAGTATCAATCACTACAAATCAGAAACCATAAATACTCCAACAAAAAGTGTCATATAAGAAACATTTTTCCCAAATCTATGAATATTTATCAAAGCTTTATTGTTTTTGGAGATTTTTTGAGGATGATTTTTTTCAAAAAGTATTTGTGATTTTTAATTAGTAGATTTTCCTGTAGTTATTCTAGAAACCAAAATTTTAAGGCGGTTTTGCCCATTTCTTTATAATTCTAAATTAATCTATTTATCAGTTAAACTAAGGAATCTCTATCCTAAATAAGAAGCAATCTAAGTTTTAAATGTAAAATGCTAACAATTACTATAATTAGAACGAAAATTAATGCTAATATTGCAAAAAAAGAAATTCATGAAAAAAGGGTTAGTTTTAATGTTTGCAATGCTTTTTGTGTTAACAGCTTATTCGCAAACTACAATCGAAAATTTTAATTATGGTACAAGTGCTGATACCTTAACAAATCCAGCTATTGGCGGTAATGTTTGGAAAAGACACAGTGGTACTGGCACTCCTATAGTTTATAATGCTACTCCGCTAACCTATACTGGTTATTCTTCAACTGGAATAGGTGGTTCAATTAGTTTTACAAATGGAGCGGGAAGTAGAGAAGATGCCAATAGAGCAACCAATGAATATACAAGTGGTTCTGTGTATGTTTCATTCGTTATGAATGTTACAGTAAGTGGTGGAACTACAGGCGATTATTTTTTCCATTTGATGGATAGCTCTGGTTTAACTCCAGGTTCAACTTTTAGATCAAGATTATTTGTTAAAGATGGCTCAACTGCTGGTACTTTTAAATTGGGAATCACAAAGGGAAGTGCTGCAGCTTTTGCTACTTTTACAACAGCAGACTACCCATTAAATGTTCCGGTTTTGGTTGTTATGAAACATAGTTTTAACCCAACTTTTTCAGATACAACTTATGCATATGTATTTACTTCAGGAGTTCCAACTTCGGAACCAACTACTCCAACTATATTAACAAACACTGTAGCTGATATAGCTATAGCCGATTTAATTAAGATTAAGAGTTTTGCTATTAGACAAGGTACAGTTGGCACTTCTGCAATTGCTATTGATGGCATTAGGGTTTCAAATTCTTGGGGTAATTCAGTATTACCTGTAAAACTTACTACATTTGATGCCAATATTACTAACGGTCAAACTTTGTTAAATTGGTCAACTTCATCTGAAATCAATAACAAAGGTTTTGAAATTCAAAGAAGTGCAGATGGCAAAAAGTTTGAAACTATTGGCTTTGTAAAAGGAATGGGTAATTCAAATAACCTAATCAAATACACTTTTACAGATAATAATTCTGCAAGTGCTTTTTATCGCTTAAAGCAAGTAGATTTCGACGGAAAATTTGAGTATTCAAAAGTTGTATCGGTTGTAAATGAAGATTTAGTAGTAGAACTTACTCCAAATCCTTTCGCTGATAACCTTGAAATCACAAGCAATTCGCCAATTTCAAGTGTTGAAATTATTGATATCACTGGAAAAGTAAAAATTGCAGAAGTGTTGAACGGAAATATGTCTAGAATTAATACTAGTAGCTTAGGCAACGGTATTTATTTCATCAGAATAAACAATGGCGAAAAGGTAATCACCAAGCGCATTATCAAAAATTAAGCTTCAGTTATTTTTTAAAAAAGCCGGTTAACGTTTCTGTTAATCGGCTTTTTGTTTTTTGGAGATTGGCTTATTAGTTTATTGTTTGAGTAAGGCCAGTTGAAAATCTTTATTAGGTTTCTTATCAATCAATTAGATTGTATTTAACAATTTAAACGCAAGCTTTATAAAGCGATTTCTTTAAACTCCTTTCATCAACCATAGTGAAAGTTATTTATTATTTTAGCTCTTCAATAATGCCTGATTCAATAATTTTGGTGTAGTATTTAGAATATGCTTTTAATTGCTTCCAATCGCTGGTTTTAAAGTTCCCATTTAAACATACATTATTAACCAACAAAGTGCTTCCAAAAAATCCAAACTGAATTGATTTAATTGTGTCTTTGCCATTGTTTAAAACAACATTTTCAATTAAGTAATAATCAGCTAAACCTTTATGGGAATTGTTTTGTGAAGTATCTGGTTTTATAGAAAATCCTTCTTGTTTAAGCTTGTTTAATATGTGCTCTTTGCTAGTTTTAATGTGATAAGTTTTCCCGATATGTATATCACCATTTGGCTTCATATGGTACTTAATTGGTGGAGATGTAGCCATAAATACAAAACAACTGGGAATGAGCATCAATAGTGGGTTTATTGCCAATTGTGACTTGAATATTCGGTAGCTGGATATGTTTTTTAATAAGCCATAACTAATGGGAAGGACAAGTAAGGCTAGCAAGTCGGTATAATCAACCACTCGTGTGATTGGAATAAAAGCAAATTTGTTGTAAAGCCTAATAGCCTCATCTGATATTGGAAGTTTCCAGAATATAAAGAAGAGTCCGCAAACAACAAATGCGTAGTTTTTTAATCTTGGAAAAAGAAACAGAACAAACATGGGTAAAATGAGTAAACCAAGCAAATCTGATAATTTTCCAGTTAACCAGTTCGAATACTGCCATTTTAAAAAGTGGTCGTTTAGGGCAAGTAAAATTAAACCAGAGAGGAATATCCAATTAAATAGTAGGTCTGGGTTTCGTTGTGTTTTCATGAATTATTTAACGATGTTTTGTAGCTATCAGATATGGTAAACTGTATTATCAAATTTCGTTGGTAAAACTGAATTTCAACAAGTACAAATGCTTTTACTTAGGGCCTGCTGAAAATCAAAATTAGCACTAAATATCAATCAATTTAACAGTTCAACATGCCTTTAAGCTTGCTGTCTTTGTTTCTTAGATCAAGTCCACCCTCATAAACAGATTTTATTGTTTGAATTTAATTTTTTATTAGTTTGGTAGTGTATGATTTATTTGATTCAATTTGTTTTATTTTAAGAAAGTAAAGGCCTGTTTCTAGGTCAATTTTAACGGTATCATCAAATGTTTCTTTTTCAAAAATTAATTTTCCGTAATTGTTATAAATTGATACCTGTAATTTGCCATTGATTCCTTCGATTTTAAAAGAATTTTGAATGGGGTTTGGATAAATTTTAACATTTCTATCAAAACTAGGTTCATCAAAACCTACTGGTTTTGAACAATTAGCAGGAATTGAGTCAATTGTATAGAAGTTTGAACAAGAATTACAGAAAATGCTTTTAAAGAAACAGCTTGCTCTACTTGCTCTAAATTCACTACTTTCATTTCTATAAATCCCATGTTCGCCTGCTGTATCTATAGTTATTTCGCTGCAAACATTATTTGCAATTAAATCACGATGAATAGTTTTAGAGCCATTTAAAACATAATGTAAAAATGAACGGTCTTCTCCGATTAATACTGTCGAGTCGAGTTCTCCATGAAAGGCAATAGTAGGGAGCATTTCATTTGCATCTACTTCGCTTGCAGTAATGCCTCCCCAATTATTAAATATTCCTTTGAAGGAATAAGTATTAGTCAAATTATTACCAGATCTATAAAGATTTCCCAATTCTGCGCTTATGGAATTTGTACTATACAACAATGAAACACTGTCAAGTTCAATTGGGTCTGCATATACCATACCCAATGCAAGCAATGAACCGGCACTTTGACCTCCAACAAATAGCCAATTAGTATCAATTCTAACAGTATTTGCATTATTCACTATAAATCGCATTGCAGCATGTCCATCTTGAATTGCTCTATATCTTGCCTTATATTGTCCATATTCAGTAAAGTCATAACCAAGTCGATAATTTACAGAAGCACATACAAAACCCCTTCTAGCTAAGTGAATACATAAATCTTTAATATCACCAGATTGTTTATTACCCGATGAAAAACCACCACCGTGAAACATCATAATAAACGGACGCTTAGGAGATGAGTCAATACCTAAATTGGGATAATATAAGTCCATAAGTAATGTATAAGGATTACCTAAATGGTCCTGGGCACTGCCATATTGAATATTTGCTCCAATTGTAATTTCTGTAGAATCAAAATATTCTACTTCAGTATACCTTGCATTACTTGTGCAATATTGGCCCAACACACTGCCATTTAGAATAAAGAATGTAGTTATTGTGATTAATATTCTATTTATCATTTCGTTATATCCTCTAATTTATATTTCTTAATTACTTGTTATCCAACAAATTTAAAAACGAATCGAATATTGATATAAAAACAAGCTTAATCAAATCTATTATTAATTATGAATGGGGAAAAGATTTTTGATGTTTTATAGAATAGCCGGTTTCCTGCATTGGTTTTCCTTTTTAACATGGATTTTTAAAACCAATTTAAAGCCTTACAGTTTGCCTTTGTTTTACTTGAAAGCAATTGCTAGTTTATTCGTTATTTATCCAATATTCTATAGTAAAAAAATCTCTTTTTTGAGAATAAATATTGTCAAAAAATTACGGATTTATACTGCTAATACTTGTTAGGCTGATGAAAAAATGATAATTAATTGTCTTTTTATGAATTAATAAAATATTGATATATAAGTAATTAAGTTGCTAAGAAAGTTTAAACTTGGTTTTATTTAGAATCATTCTAAATTTGCTGACGAATTAATATTTTTACCATGTTACCACTAAAAGATGCTACTAGCGCCAAACACAAAATTGCAGAAAGAATGCCCTTTAATGTTCGAATGTTTAGGGGTTTACTAAACAAAGACCAATATGTTTTATACCTCAATCAGCAGTTCCAAATATTTAAGTCAATAGAAAGTATTGGTTTGCCACATCCCGATTTAAAAAGAAGCGATGCTGTACAATCTGATATAAACGAATTAAAAAATGAAGGGCATAATTCAGACTTAGTTCTTGCTGCTACAAAAGCTTATACAGATTACCTTCTTTCTCTTTCTTATGAAGAAGTTTTACCTCATGTTTATTTAAATTATTTGGCATTAGTTTTTGGTGGTCAAATTATTAAAAATTCAGTTCCATCTAGTGGTAAAATGTATGCTTTTGAAAATATGCAAGATGTAATCCAGTCGATTAGAGCAGTACAAAAAGATGAATGGGCCGATGAAGTAAACAAGGGTTTCGACTTTAATATTCAAATTTTCGAGGAATTAGAAAGCCAATGTTTAATTGAAAACTGATTTTATGGAATTCTTAAAAGATATTGGAATAGCAGGATTTCTGTTTTTTCTAATCAAAGGTCTTTTGTGGCTTTTACTTTTTTCTCTTGTTTATTTTGGTATCATCAAAAAAGAAAAAGCAAATGCTATTAAAGCCAAATTGTTTTTTTGGAGGAAAAAGTGAGTTTTCTATCTTATTATTTAGGTCTGCTGAAAATCTTTAATTGTATTTATTATCAAACAATTAGCATATGATTTAACAATTTAAATGCAAGGTTTTAAGTAGTATTCTCTTAAAATCCTTGCATCAATTAAAACCCATTTTCAGCTGGAATTATTAAAAATCCTGGAGTTTTTTCTCTTAGAAATTTGCTCTAATAAAAGGTCCCAAGTTTAGGATGGATTGTTTTGATTGAAAATTTTGAGCTAAATCTATTCCCAAACCAAATGCAAATTTGTCTTTGAAATTAACTCCAGCTCTAATTATTTGAGAGGCTTCAAAAGGATCTACAGAAAATATAATTTGGGATGTAAGTCCCCAATTTTTATTGAGTTTAGGATTGTAAGCAATAATACCTAAAACAGAAGGTGAGAGTTCATTTTCAATCAGCCCAATGGTTGGATACATTTGAACAAATAGGTTTTCTTTTTTATTGGTAAAAGAAAGACTCAATCCGATTGTTGGAACAAATACTTCACCATAAAATCCTGCTCCAGCCGATATACCAAACCAGTTATTAAATTGGTAAGAAAGTTGTCCTTCAATTGATACCGTATTGAGTGTTTTATCTTGATAATTCACAGTAAAACGATTCATATTAAAGAAATTCCATTTTGCTGAACTGTCTAGGTTCATGTCAAGGAAATGGATATAGTGTGTGTGTTTCTTTCCAGCAAGGGTTTCATAAACATTTTGGGCACGAATAGTGGAGCCTATCATTAATAATAAGCCAATATAAACCAGTTTTCTCATGTTTATTGTGGATTCTGAATGCTTAAAATTGCTGTTTGTGGAAGCGATTGACAGGTAAGGATATATCCATTTTTTAATTCTTTTTCATCTAGAACCTGGTTGTTTTTCATGATTACTTTTCCTTCACTACATTTCATCTTGCACATTCCACAGAGTCCACTTTGACATGAATAAGGCAGCGGAATACTTTGGTCTAATCCACTTTCTAAAATTGTCTTTCCTTTTGGAGTTTCAAATTGATAGTCTTTCCCGTTTATTCTAGCCGTAATCTTCGCGTTCAGACTTAAATTTTGCTTGTTGTTTTCTGCTTTAATAAGAAATAGTTCTCTATGAATTTTACTCGATGTAATGCCTAGGTAAATTAAATCCTCAATCACTTTGGTGGTCATGATTTCTGGTCCACATAAGTAAAAGTCTATTTTATTTTTGTCGTTTTGATTTAAGATTTCTTCCAAAGAAATTCTAGTGACATAACCTTTGATTGCATGTTGAGGATTTTCTTCTTCACTTAAAAAGTGTTTGATTTCTAATTGATTAGGAAATTCATTTTTCCAGTTTTCTAGTTTGTCTTTGAATATGATGTTGTTTGAATTTCTATTGGCATACATCAAAGTGATTTTACTTTTTGGTTCAAATTTCAGAATGGTGCCAATCATACTGAAAATAGGAGTAATACCACTTCCTCCTGCAATCATTACATAATGTTTTTGATTGGCTGGTTCTGGATTCAGATAAAATTGTCCTGATGGAGCTGTAACTTCTAAGGAATCGCCAACTTTTAAGTTTTCGGCTAAGTAATTAGTAATCTTACCACCAATAATTTTTTTTATGGTTAGTGTTAAATAATTAGCATCGTTTGGAATAGATGAAATTGAGAAAGTGCGGTAAAAGATTTCTTCTTTAACCATTACTTTTATGGTTAGGTGTTGTCCGGCAGAGAAATCCCTAAAAATTGAAGGTACATCGTTAAATTGAATAGTAAAAGCATCATTGGCCTCTTGTCTAATATCAGAAACAGTAAGTGTATATAAACCTTCGCTTGATTTTTTAATATTTTTTCTCTCAAAAAGTTGTTCATGTCGGGTTTCATAATCTATAAATTCTGTTCCCATCCATTTGTCCCACCAAGTAAAATACAATGAATAATTGCCATTAAACAATTGGTGGTGCATATTGTGATGGGTAGAAGCTGTTTTGAATTGAAGTATTGGAAGTTTTACCCATCCTTTCGGATAAATTTCATATCCTAAATGAGCGAAAACATTGTTAAACATAGAGAAGATTTGCCAAGCTAATACAACTCCAAAATTAAGTGGAAGTAAAAAGGGCAATACAAATCCCATCATTTGTTCGATTACCGCCTCAGATGGATGAAAAGCAAAGGCTGTTAATGGCGATGGGTCGGTACTTTCATGATGCACTTTATGGAAAAACTTATAGAAGCGAGGTAAGTGCATTGCTCTGTGGCTCCAATAAAAAAACATATCATCAATAAAAAGAACAATAAAAAAACTAAGTACTAACCATAGAACACCGTAGTCGTTAACATTAAAATAGAGTAAGGTATAACCTTTGTTTTCAAGGTAAAGAAGACAAACATCAAAAATGGCAAAAACAAAAAAGGTACTAGTTGAAAAACCTAAATCGTGTTTAAAGTGATGCGAATTGGCCCTTTCGGTTTCTTGTATTCTTATTTTTTTGAAATACTTTTTTCCTATTATCCAAAAGATAAAAAAGAATGGAAATGCAAAACTTGCATACCAAATTAGCTGCGAGCCAAAAGCGGCGATGATGTTTTCAAAAAGTGTTTCTAGGTTCATTTTATTGCGTTTTTAAAGTGTTGAATTTTCACACTGCAAAACTGCAATACCTTACTATGAAAGCTTTTGATGTATGGTAAAAAGGGTTTTGATCTACATCAAAAAGTTCCTTATAACTTTCCTGCCCTAATTCTACTGAGTGTTTCTTGGGTGATGTTTAAAAAAGAAGCAATGTTACCAAGTGTAATGCGATTGGTAATATCTGGATAGGTGCTGAGTAACTTTTCGTAACGTTGTTTGGCATCGAGGAACTGTAAATCGCTTATTCTGTCTTCTATTTGCGATACATAATGGATTTCAACTAACTTTATGTACCATAATGCAAATGAATGGTGTTTTTTAAGCAAAGAATGCAAAACATCATATTCAATTGCATACAATTCACTGTCTTCCAAAAGCTGAATACTTTCTTGAGATATGGTTTTATTAACAAAACTAGGAGCATCTGTAACAATTTGTTCATCCAAGCTAAACCAAGTATTCATTTCTTTTCCTTCGTCGTTGGTGTAAAAATAACGAACAGCTCCTTTTGTCATAAACCAAATGTATTTACAAGGTCTGCCCTGTTTGTGTAAATAGTAGTTTTTGGGATATTCCATTTGTTGAAATTCACCCAAAACCTCCTGCAATACTTCATTTGGCAAAACCGATATTGATTGTATGATGTCTTCTAAGCTTAGTTTCATTTTAGTGAATTGAATTGGAAAAAGAATGCTTGTAAAACTAGCCTTAATTTTTGTTGGTGCAAAAGTGAATTTACCTTTCCTCGGCATGGCGCTGTGTGGAATTTTGGAAAACTAAATTGTCAACAAGCAATGGTTTAAAATAGTAGATTAAATTTTTAATGATTGATAATAACCTACATTTCACCAAACGTGTTTTAGCGGTTGCATATTCTGTTGTTATTGTTTAGTTTGATATAATGCAATTCTGTTTCCTTCTGTGTCTTCAAATTCTGCAACAAATCCAATTCCATTATTTGTTTTGGGATATAATATTTGTCCACCATTTGAGGTAGCTAATTTCAGTGTTTCATCAATATTTTCTGTCTTGAAATAAATCACAACTCCAGCTTTTGTTGGTTTGTAGATTTCTCCTTTTGCTAATGCACCTGAAATTCCTGAATTTCCTTCTTCAAAGTGAAACAAAGCCATTTCATTGTTATCAATGTTTTCTTTGTCGAAGTCATAATGGAAAACTGCCTTGTAAAACTTTATTGCTCTGTTAATATCAGTTACTGGGATTTCAAAATAAACAACGGGGTTTGATTTTTTTATCATAATATTTTTATCAGTTTGCTTAACTGTTGTTTTTGGATTGTCGTCGCAAGAAGTTAGAAGTTGAATTAAAACTCCCAAAATTATCGTTGTCAATATGTTTTTAGTTCTTTTCATTTAACTTATTTTGGCAATATAATAATCGTCTTAAAAGCCGCTCATATCAATAATTATTAAGTCTTCAAAATAGAAGCTTGTTCCAGTGAACTGCCAGATATGTCTAGGTATAGTTTTATTTGTTACTGTCAATTTGTAACTTAAACACATTCACTCCAATTGCATAACCATACATTTTTCCATTGGCTTGTTTTACGATTCTAATTTTATTACAGGCTCTTCCTAAATCAATTTTAGTCCAATCTTTACCGCCATTTTTTGTTTGAAAACCGCTGTTTAAAGTTCCGATAAATCCATTGTTTTCATCAATAAATCCAATGCCAAACGACCTAGATTTATGGTCTACACAAAGTTCATATTCCTTCCAATTTTTTCCGCCATTTGTTGTTTTTATAAAGTGTTGTACTGCAACGTTTGTATCGGGATTATAGCTTTGAATGGTAGCATATCCAACTTTTGTAGATGGGAAGAAAATTTTCCAAGATGTTTCAAAAGGTCTGGAGCTTTCAAAAACTTTTTCCCAAGTTGTTCCACCATCAGTTGTATGAAGAATAAGTGCATGACTTGTTTCAATTTCCTCACTTGTTGAAGCACAAGCAAATCCTTCTTTTTTGTTGAACATTTTTATGTCGTACAATGCTTTACAATATGGGCTCATATCCATACTGGTGAAGGTGTTTCCATTGTCGTGACTAACAATAAAGTTTGCAGGACTACCAACTCTACCAACTCCGTAAATATGGTATTTATAACCAATCTCGCCATGGTTAATGAATTCTTCTTTAACGATGTCTAATGCGCATAAACCTTTAATATAGTTACCATTGTAGTTGGCCGGTTTCCAATTTTCACCTCCATCTGTTGTTACATACAATGGAATAGTATCTGTTACATTTGGGAAGTAATCAGTTCCTACAGTTCCAACAAATCCAGTTAAACTATCAATAAAAGCAATACACCTAAAGAAGGTCCCCTTTTTTTCTAATTGAAGTTTCCAAGTTTTACCTGCATCTTTTGTGTGAAATATTTTGCCGAAACCATTGATATACCAACCTGTGTTTTCATCAATAAAAAAGATATCGTCTTGTTTTCCTCTATAGGTTTCTGTGTTAAGTTTTTCCCAATTATAATTTACTTGTGCAGATGATAAATAACTAATGAACAGTGTAATTAGAAAGCAGATTGTTTTAAAGTATTTCATATTGACCGTATGCTTGATTTTTGTTTTCAGAATTGTTTTTTGAAAATCTAAGAGTACATGATTTTTTGTCCTCATGTACTTTAAATGGGATTCAAAAAAGTTCAAGATGCATAAACTTTTGAAGATTGTTTATGTCATTTCTTTATTCTGAATGACAAATTTTTAAGCGGTCATTTTTTTATTCAACTTGTTATAGAGTTCAATAATCTGAGTTTTATTTTCAAGCAATTTGGCTCCACTAATGCCAGCCTTTTTTGCACTCCACACTTTCGGAACTGAAAGTTTTCCCTGAGCTAAAGAATACATCCAGAATAAATCAATGAAATTAGCAAGAAGATTAATTCTATATAAAACTGATGGAATTTTTGTTTCAAACCCTAATTTTTGAATGGTTCGGTCATTAAAGAAATAGGAGGTACCAACAATGCTTACAGATTCTGGTATTTCCTTGTTTTCTATACTTTGAATTATTTTTAACAAGCCTTCTAAATGAAACATCAAGATTCTGTTTTTGAATTCAGTTCCTTTATTGAATTTCCTCATCACAAAAAGATAATCAAAACTGGTCCCGCTGTGCATGTCGATTTGAGTATTGTTTGCCATGTATCCAAGCAACATCGGAGAATAATAAGTATAAACACCACTAAGTTTAAAGAAAGGAGTTGATGTGAATTGGCTTATTGGAGTATAAGGAATGAAAAGCAAGTAAAACAGGGGTTGCGCAAAACCCATTTGAATTATGGAAAGTGCAGGTAGAAACCCGATTATCAATAAGAGCAGCGCTTCAATCCACTGTAATAATTTGGGTTGTTTGTAAAAGTTGTTCATATAACAAGCAATTTACTAAGAATTATAAACCAGAATTCATTTTGTATTCAAAAATTCATAGCTCTTAATGCTTTTGCTTATAAGTAATTCACTTTTAGTCTTTGTTGAACTTATATCCTAAACCTAATGAGAACCATTGTTTGCCTTGATAAAACCAATCATTTTGTTTGTCTAACATAGCATCAAATCCAGTGAAAATACCCAAATTTACATTCTGATTAGTAAATACTAATCCTCCTTGATAATAAGTTAAAGCAAAAGCGTTAACTTTTTCACTTGGTTTTCCATCAATACCAACATTAAAGTATTTTTCAGCACCCAATCCAAAGCCATAAGGCACAATGGATAAGTAGTTTTTACTAAATGGGTTAGAGCCTAATTTTAAACGTATTCCAAAATTATAACTTAGCGTAAATGCACTGCTTAAATTCCAGCCTTCATCGCCCTTACTTGGCCTTAATTTAAATGGTTGAATTAAAGGAACCCCAATAATTTTTGTAGATAAAAGTGTTTTACCTAAGGGGTTTAATCCATCTTTCTTTATTGCAAAATAATAGTTGTAGGCATTATTTGGGTCTGTATTTGATAGGACTTTATTTGAATAGCGAACAACATTTATGTTTTTTGTAGGGTCTGTTGGCGTTGGTTCATTGACTATTTTTACACTTGGTAAAATCCTAATTACAATAAATCCATTTTGGTCTTCATTTATTATTTTATAATCTAAATGCTCAAAAACTGAGACTTTTATTGTAAATGTATCATTGTAAATTATGTTTAAATCATTGTCGCAAAGACGAATAGCTTGCAAGTCAATTTTTGTTCTGTACACATTTGGATTTAGAAACATAGCTCTAAAGGATTGCCCATAAGAGCAAAATGAAACAACTAAAAAAAGTGGAATTATAAGTTTTGCTTTCATAGGATATTGTAGCAACTTAAAGTTATAAATTTAGTAATAAGTGAAATTCAGCTATTATTTTTAGATAGATAAGTTTTTAAAAATCTAAAATTATAAAACAGGTTTTTTTATTACTAGTTTTCCATCGGTTTTAAGCAATTACTGAACTCTTTAAAAGCCATTATTTTTACGGATTCGGACTTTTTACCTTAGTTGCATCGTCAAGCGTAATCAGTTTTACTTCATCCTCATTTAACAAGTATTCGTCTTCAGTTTCTAAATAAATTGATTTGTTGTTGGCTACCATTTTAAATGAAATTTTAAATTTCTTTGGAAGCTTTGCTTCATACTCCTCAATGGTGGTCTGAGCCGATGATTCACCTGGTAAAAGTTCGGTGGCAATGTAAATATCACCCCATTTAACGTCGGTAATTTCTACTTGAGATATTTTATTTTGAATTTGAATTTTCCCAGGTTTATAGCACGATTGCAAAACAAAAGCTGTGCAGATAAATGCGATGATTTTTAAGCTTTTCATTTAGTCAATTTTTATTTCGATTTCACCAACATAAGCACTTCTAGAATTTTCAATTACCTTAAAGGTTGTATACTTTAAGGGATAATATTTTTTAGTTGAATTGTCGTTAAAAGTTAACTGAAATGATTCAATTAAACAGACATATTCACCTGGTTTCAGCTCATAACTTGCGTTTAGGTATTTGGCGAAATCACCAGCTGTTGTGTATTCTGGTTCTTTAATGTCTTGATTGGCAATAATTAAATAGTTTATTTTATTGGGTGATTGGTACTTATTACCAACTAAAGTTTTATTTACTTTAGATGTATCTAATGTTTCTGTATTGATTTTTGTCCAGTAATAATTATTAATGAAAATGTTAACAGAATCAATAGATTTCACAACCAAATAGTTGCTGTCATTGGTTTTTACATTGATTAAAATGAGTAGTTCTTTAAAGGGATTGCTTGCAGTATTCGAAACTACATTTCTTTCAGCACTGCTAAGTGTTTCGCTTTTTTTGCAGCTTGCTAAAATTAAGCCTATTAGTAATAGATAAATTAGATTTTTCACGTTTATAATCTTTATTTCAAGTTTGAAAATAAATATAGGAAATTTTGAAGCATTTGATGTGAATGCTTTGTTATTTTTATGAAATTAGTTTTATCTAATTCTCAATAGCCAGATATTCTCTATAGGCACACTCAATTTTTAGACTTTTCTCAAATCTCACTTTCTAAATATCTTAACTATCGGTTAACTTCTCACCTCTCGCTTCTAAAGGTCTTACCTAAAAATTAGATGAGCTACTTGGGCCTATAGTTCTCGTTGTAATTTTTGTAACCTAATAGCCTGGCACTTGGAGCCAATAAGAATTTTAGGGTTTTTAAAACGGGCTTTGGAGGTGCATCTTTTGTGGGATAAGAATCGAAATTATTACCAAATACTGCTAGTTGAAACAGTACTTTAGGTGGTTTTGAATTGGCCTCGTTCTCATCCCAAAATGGATAAATTTGTGAGAGACAATAAGCAAACTCCAATGGCATTTCGCTTGTTACTACTACTACCGAATTTGTTTCGTTAAAGGGTTTATGTTCTGTATTTTTAGGAATAATAATTGTTTCACCTGCTTTTAGCTTTTTAATTTCATCTCCAAATTGCATAGAAAGTGTGCCGCTTTTTACTGTGAAGATTTCATCAAAGTTTTCGTGAATATGTGTTATTGGTCCTGCTGATTTGGCATTAAAATAGATATCAGTAATAAGATTTCCATTTTCAATTTTTACTACAGTCTGATTAAGACCTTCAAGTTTTGATTCATAAGATTTACCTACCTGAAAATACTCATTTAAATCGGGCATTTTGCTTGGAATAATTAAATGATGAATAAGCAGGCCGATTAATAAATAGGCCGCTAGAATTGAGAAAAACCACATGGTAATTTTTTTAATTTGTTTCATGAAAAATCTATTTTGTTTCTTTATAAAGTGGCATGATTGAATTCAAACCAAATTCATTCAGAAAATGGACTCATTTACCAAATCTATCAAATAATTGAAATTTTTCATCAAACAAGAGTAAAATTTATTTTGAAGTATTGGTTTGGTAAATTCCTAAAAGAATATCCTCTTCCTTGCCTAAAATCATGTTCATCGAAAGATCCATCACTTTTACTCTGAATCATTTTCAATTAAGTAAACCCTAATAAGGCTATTATATAGCAAAACATGTTTTTCATGCAATTGCGTAGAAATCCAACTTATATTTTAAGGTTATCCTGAATTTTAATTTTAAACCGATTATTTAGCTCTCAATTTAATATTTATTCAAAACTTAAATGTTTGTTTGTGATTGAATATCAATTTTTTATATAATGTTCATTTAAACTAAATTTAAGTTTATTCAATATCAGGAATTAAATTGCTGTTAAAATTTATGTTTTGGAATTAATAACAAAGGAATATTTAAAGCAGTATTTTTTGAATAACGAAATGGTTTTGTTTTCTACTCAGAGTAAGCTTTCAATTCCAATTTTAAATCGTTTAGTTAAAAAGATGAATCTTGGATTAGATTTTAAAGGGATAAAAGTTTGTGGTAAATTGATTATTGATGGCCATCACAGATATATTGCTTCTTTATTATCGGGCTATAACTTGGAAATATTACCATCAAATAAATCTAGTATTACAGAAATAATAGAATGGAATTTATTAGAGTTAGTTGATGTTGATTTTGATAGTTTAGAGAAAATCCAAGAACATAATATAAGTGACGCTTTAAGAAATGAAATTGAAATAGAAACTCTTATCAAATTGCTAAATAATTCCTAATTTTGTAAAATGCTAATATTCTTAGACATAGATGGAGTAATGGTGCCGGCTAAAAGTTGGAAAAGACCTGAAATATTAAAAGATGGATTTCCTGATTTTAGTATAAACTCTGTTTCTGCCTTAAATATGCTGCTTATTAAAGATGTTAAACTTATTCTAACCACCTCACACAAATCTAAATATTCAATAAATGAGTGGAAGTTTATTTTTAAAAACAGGGGAATTGAACTTACTCATATAGTTTCTTTAGAAGATAATTCAACTGGTTTAAGCCGAAAAGATGAACTCTTAAGATGGTTTAATAAAAATATTGTAAGTGAACCATTTATAATTATTGATGATGACAAATCTTTAAATGGACTTCCAGATTATTTGAAAAAACATTTGCTTTTAACTAGCCCAATAATTGGTTTAAATATGGATGCTATTCCTGAAATTAATCGGATTTTAAATTTGGATTTTGAGTTGGTTTAATTCTCAATTATTTCTTTTAAATCCTTATTTGAAAAAAGATTTTATTCAGTCAAAAAAAAAGAGGCACTAAAGCCTCTTTTTTTATTTTTAATATTGATTTCTCTACTGCTTCGGCGCTTCATTCATTTTGAACTTCCTAATATTGTATGTGAATGTAAGCATGAAATAACGGTTTAAAACACGTGTTCTGGTATCTTCAATATAAGTTTCTGTTACACTTCTATTAATTGAATTGTTCTGGTTTAAAATATCAAATACAGATAATCGTATTTCTCCCACCTTTTTATTCAAAAATTTGTAACCAATAGCTGCATTCCATAAGTAAAATTCTTGATTAAAGGCTTCTCCCAATCCGTAATAGTTTGAGTAAGCAATATCGCTATTAAATACCCAAGATGCGTTTGGCATTAAATTTATTTTTGCTCCAGCATTTTGTACTAAAAAGTTATTGTTTCCCTGACTCTGAAGTGTATTCTCAACCAGATTTATATTGGCGGTATAGTTGATGTTAAAATCTACTTTCGGACTAATATTACTTCCTAAAACAAATCCTGTATTTAGGTTTATGGTTTTTGCATCGTTTAATAATCCATTAATCATTCCGGGTACTTTTGTATAACTCGCTCCGGCATTGATGTTTAAATTGCTTTTTAATCTTTTAAACGGAGTTGCATAAGTTAAAAATGTCCTGATATTGTAGTTTCCATCAAGGTTTTCGGGTCTGCTTAATTGCGAACCTCTACTTAAAAATACACCGTTTATTGTTGTATCGGCGCGTGCAATACTAGTGGTTGATGCAATATAATTGTTGGTTAAATTTATCATCCCAAACAAAAACAATGATTTTCCTTTTTCAACCATATTGTTCGAATAACGTAACATCAGAAAATTTGAAAACTCCTGTTTTAAATTCGGATTTCCGATGCTTAATATCAATGGATTACTATTGTCTAAAACATTTTGCAATTGTGAGACTGAAGGCACATTGGTTGCAGTTCTGTAAAAGGTTCTGATTGATTTGTTTTTGCTGAACTCATACTGAAACATCGCATTAGGCAGAAAATTAGTAAAAGGCTTGTTAAAGCTTCTATTGGCAGGATATTCTTGTACATTATTCAACTCTAAATATTGATGAGTTAAACCCATCATAAAATTGTATTTGGCACCCTTTAAGTTGTAATTCACACTCGAACGATGTGTTGTAACTGTATTGGTGAATTTATTACTCAACAAGGTATCTCTGATGATGTATTCACTATTAAGTGAATCGTATTGATTGGTTTGTTTGTCGGATTCGTTTACTGCATAAGTTGGCGCATAAGTAAACAACAATTGTCCGTTTTTGCCTACAGGTTCAGTATAAGTAATATTGGCGTTTGCATTGGTATTAAATGTTTTTTGGTTTGAGAATTGGTTGATATTATCAGCAGTTGTAAAAGTATCAATGCTGCTATTGATAGAGCTTTGGTAGTTTTTGCTGGTTTTATCACTAATATCATAACCCAAATTCAAAGAGAATGTCCTGCCAGTTTTATTGAATTTTCTTTTATATAGAATATTGTTGTTCAAACTATAACCATCATTGTAGTTATTGTAATTACTGGTGGTTTTGCTGATGGGTGTGCTTCCAAAAGAGGTATTTCCAATGGTTGATGAAAGGCTTGAGTTTTCCTGGTAACTGAATCGTGGTGTATACAAAATACTATTGCTGGTATCAATATTGTATTCCAAACGAAGGTTAAATCGATGGTTACTATTTTGAGTATTTGAGCTATTTACTTCATTGTAAATTTGTTTGTTTTCGCCTCCTAATAAAAAGGTTCTACTTACTTCTTTATCTGTTTGATTTTCTCCTTGATTAAAGAAATAACTTCCACTCACATCCACTTTTTTACCCCATTTGTTAATGTAATTGAATCCAGCTGAATTGGTGATATTAATACCATTTTGTTGTCCAACCATAAAATTATTCATGGCACTTTGCATAGCCGACATTGGTCCACCTGGTCCACCCGGCCTACCGCCACCCATTCCTGGAGGTCTTTGTCCGCCGCCTCTATTACCGCTACTTCCGAATATATCTTGAGCCGAAAAATTTTGTTGGTTGATATTATTACTCATTCCCAACAAAGTGATTCTTCTGTTTCCATTAAATAAATTTACTGTTGCTCCGGCTTGGTATCTATCATCGGTTCCATAACCGACAAATACTTTTCCAAAAATACCATTGATACCGCCACCACGAGTTACGATGTTCATGGTTTTATCGGTATTACCATCATTAAAACCTGAAAATTGAGCTTGGTCGCCAAGTCGGTTAAAAACCTGTACTTTATCTACTACTTCTGCCGGCATATTTTTCAAAGCCATTTGGGCATCATCACCAAAAAACTCTTTTCCATCTACCAAAACCTTTTTTACATCTTCTCCTTGTGCTTTAACGGTCCCGTTTTCAATAGTAATTCCGGGCATCTTTTTAACAAGGTCTTCTGAAGTAGCATCAGGGTTAACTTTAAAAGCTGAGGCATTCATGGAAGTTGTATCACCTTTTTGTTCGCTTCTAATTTGGGTTGATTCAATTTTAGCTTCTTTCAATAATTTGTTGTCAGGTTCCATGGTGATTCTCATTCGATTGTTTTCACCAATCAAACCACGTTTTTTAAAAGCTTTGTAACCTATAAATGATGCTTGGATTTCAAATGAATCACTTAGTAAGTTATCAATAGTGAAAAAACCGTTATCGTTTGAACTCACATAATGAGGTTTTGCTCCTTTTTGACTAAGCATAATACTTACGCCAGCCATGGGAGTATTATCGTTTTTATCAATAACCATTCCTCTTAAGGATTGATTTTGCGCAGAAGTGAAAATTGGAAAAAGTAAACCCAGGAATATGATAAAAGAAAAACGTCTCATTATTTTTTGATAATTGCGTCAAAGATGCTTCAATTATTGCAAATAGCCGTGATGTTTTAGGTAAATGGCATTAATTGGGAGGTAATTAATGTGGCATCTGGCCGCTGGCTTCTTGCTTCTGGCTTGCATTTCTTTACTTTGGATGTTTTTTGAAATCAACATCGTTTTGATCTTTATTTTGAAGTTAAGAAACGTATTAACTTTATAAGTTTCAGATCAGCAAATTGAATTGTAAAATTTTTTCTTTACTTTTTTATATCATTTTATACCTATTTATAAGATTTTTGATTGTATCATTTATTGTTAAGAAGTCTCTTATTACCAATAATCTAAAAATATTTCTTATAGTTTAAAATCGCTATTCATAGAAAAATTTTAGGCCAGTAGCAAGAGGCCAGATGCTAGTAGCCGTTTTAAAGTCTTTCTTGCGAAAACAAATTCCTCCATTACATTTGTATCGTCTTTAGGGGTGTCTGAAGAAACAAGTAAGAATGTCTTTTCCTTGTTTCTGACGACTGAGATTATACCCTTTAACCTGATCAGGGTAATGCCTGCGTAGGGAAGAAGACCGGATTTCTTCTTTGAAGCTTCAGAACTTCCGTTCTTCAATAGGGTAAACATTTTAAGGCCGTTCAGCCCCTGCTGCGGTCGAATTAAAATTTTTAATGTTTACAAAATGAAAAAATTGTCTTTCTTTTTAATGGGATTATTCTTGTCCCTAGTCTCCTTTGCTCAGTTTAGCATTTCTGGCAAAGTGAATGATGCTGAAACAGAGCGTCCTTTAAGTGCTGCGAGTATTAGCTTGTACCTCAATGGCAAGGTAGTACAAAACCAGATTTCTGCCGACAATGGTAGCTATTCTTTCAACAAACTGAAGCCGGGTACTTATTATCTAGTTATTAGTTATCTTTCTTATCCCAAGGTAGAAAAGAAGGTAGAATTAGTCAATTCGAGCGCTGAGGTAGATATCAATATCAAACCATTAACACAAGTTAGTGATGAATGTGTGATAATAACTGTCCGTTTTAAGAATACCGCTGCTGCTACTTTTACCAATATCAGCAAAAAAGAAATTGAAAAACAGAATTTTGGGCAGGATATTCCCTTTTTGCTCAATCAAACACCATCGGTTGTAGTAAATTCAGATGCAGGAGCAGGAGTTGGTTATACTGGTATGCGCATTAGGGGTGTTGATCCAACCAGAACAAATGTTACCATCAACGGAATTCCCGTAAATGATGCCGAATCTCATGGAACTTTTTGGGTAAATACACCCGACTTGGCTTCATCAACCCAAAGTATACAAATTCAAAGAGGTGTTGGTACTTCTACCAATGGTGCTGCAGCTTTTGGAGCAAGTGTTAATATTCAAACTGATCAGATGAGTTATACTCCTTTTTCTGAAGTCTCAACAAGTTTAGGTTCATTTAATTCTAGAAAACATACTATTAAATTGGGTACGGGATTAATGGAAAACAAATGGGCAATTGATGCACGTTTGTCTATGCTTAAATCCGATGGATTTATCGATCGCTCATTTTCCGATTTGAAATCTTATTTCGTTTCTGCAACAAAGATTATGAAACATAGCAGTATTAAATTCAATGTGTTTTCAGGAAAAGAGCAAACCTATCAGGCTTGGAATGGCGTGCCGGAAGCCCGTTTAAAAGGGGATGTGAATGGTATGATTCAACTAACTCAAAACTTATACATGAGTTCAAAAGATTCTGCTCATTTATTAAATTCTGGTAACAGAACTTACAACCAGTATACATACCCTAATCAAACCGATAATTACCAACAAGACCATTACCAGTTTTTCTATAGTTATAACCGCAACAATAGAGATAGATTAAATATTGGTTTACATTATACTTATGGAAGAGGTTATTACGAAGAATATAGAACAGGTGAACCCTTTTCTAGATATAAGTTGAATGATGTGGTAATTGGTTCTGATACACTTACCAGTTCAGATTTTATAAGAAGACGCTGGTTAAACAACGACTTTTACGGAACGGTTTTTTCATACACCATGGATCGTGGTAAAAAATACTTCACATTTGGTGGTGCCATTAATAAATATGATGGTCGCCATTTCGGAGAATTGATTTGGGCTCAGAATGCAGCTATTAACTTTAATAATCAACGTTTTTATGATGGAAAATCTACCAAAACCGATATCAGTCTTTATGGTAAACTTGATTATGAATTCAGTAAAAAATTCGAAGGTTTTGTTGATTTACAATACAGAGGGGTTGGATACAAATTAAAAGGAGAAGACCTGAATGGTAGTAATTATATTCCTTATGATTTTGATTTGAATTTTGATTTTTTCAATCCCAAAGCTGGTTTAACTTATCAACTAAACAGCAAAACTCAGTTTTATGCTTATGCAGGAGTTGCTCACAGAGAACCAGTTCGTAACGATATCATCCAAGCAAGTAAAAATAGTATTCCTAAACCTGAGCGTATGTACAATGGAGAATTGGGTTACAAAAGATATGGAAACATTTTCAGTATAAACATGAATGCATTTTATATGGATTATGTAAACCAATTGGTAAACAGTGGTCAGATAAATGATGTTGGAGCCTATAACCGTGTTAATGTTCCAAGAAGCTACAGAGCAGGATTGGAAGGCGTTTTTGGCGTAAAAATCAGAAAAGATTTAAAATGGACATTTACCGCGGCATATAGCAAAAACAGAATAAAAGACTTTACAGAATACGTTGACAATTGGGATTTAGGTGGACAAAATGAAGTGAAGTACAAAAACAGTAGCATTGCCTTTTCACCTGAATTCATTAGTTCTTCGGTATTGAATTATGAAACAGTTAAAGGATTTTCGGCATCTTGGATTGTAAAAACAGTATCAAAACAATACCTCGATAATACCCAAAGTGAAGCAAGAAAAATAGATGGTTTTATAGTAAACGATTTGCTGTTTTCTTATGAAATAAAGACCCAAAGATTTTTTAAATCTGCAAGAATTGGCCTTCAACTAAATAATATTTTAGGCGAAGAATTTCAACCAAATGGATATGTATTCAGCGGTATTATTGGCGGGCAAAGAACTGATTTTAATTATTTCTATCCACAAGCAGGAAGGAATTTTATGATGAACTTGGTTGTGAGCTTTTAGTTCAATATCTGCAAAATTATAATCCCAAAGAATGAAAACGTTAATGAGGGAAATTGGAAACGCGCTCCATTAAGGTGTTATGTGACAATCTATAAGAGTTCGAATCACGATAATATTATACAGTTGAAATTAGAACGGGAGAAATTCCGTTCTAATTTCGTAATTATTATTTAACCATCTGTACAGGTCAAAATTGTATAAAATTATGCTGGTTTTTTTAATACACCGCGATGAATTATACAATAAACAAACCGATTAATTTATCAGATACACCGCGATAAATTACACAATAATCAATACGATTAATTTTTTTTGAAACACCGCGATAAATTATACAATAAACAATACGATTAATTTTTTTGATACACCGAGATAAATCGCGGTGCTATGGGAGATGAATTACGGGATTATTCGGTTATGGAATTAACAATACCACGTAATGGGTTTTTTGCTACCTCAACGTCTTTTATAATTTGTACTGCTTGTGTTTTTTGTTTGGCATTCAATCGTACAATATCGTTTAATCCTTCCAATGCTTCTTTGTCGCGACCTGCTTTTAAAAAAGCCAATGATAAATACCATTTGCCCAAGTGTACATTATTGAATTCCTTAAAATTCTTAACTGCTAATTCTAAACTGTTGATGGCTAAATTGTCGAATCCAGTTTTTAAATATGAAATTCCTAAATATAAATTATAATATCCTTCTTCTTCTGCTCTAGGTTCTATGTTTTGAAAGCCTTCAATTGCTAAAGAATACTCACCTTTTTCGTAATATTTCATTGCAATCTGACTCAATCCTGTAGAGTCTACATAATTAGGGTCGGTGGTCCAGTAATTTAAACAGGGCCTGAAGTTTTTTTCATAAATACCCATTAGCTGTTCACCAGGAGCTCTAAATTGCTCACTAATATACCAAGTGGAAATACTTACCACAAACAATACAGCCAGGTAGAAAAGAATTTTTATAGCACTTTTCATTTCTACGAATTTAAGGTTTATATGTTAATTTTTTGCTTTATATCAATTTCATTTAAGAACTTGTCGATACCAGTTAATATATCTTCGTGCATAAAGGTATGAGCACCATTAAATACCAAAATTCTATTATTTTTTTCTGCTTGAAATAATTTTCGTAAACCTTTCATTGGTGTTACTTTATCTTGATTTCCTGCTATGAATAAAACGTCTAATTTCTTTACTTGAGCAATTTTTATACAATTGAGCCAGTTAGGTCTGAAATTCCTCATTAAATGCCAGTTATTGTACAATCTTTCCGATTTTGAAGAATCTTTCACTTGATAACTAGCAACTCTTATTTTCTCCTCTGAAAGGATTTTTGCTTTTTTGATGAAATTTAAAATCTTTTGAAGTCCAATATGTTCTTTCATATAAAATTTAAATATCATTCTTCCTAAAATTGTACCTGTAGAAAATGCAAATAATCTAGAGAACCTTTCTGGTGGTGCCGACATTACAATCCAAGCTTTTGCTTGAATAAAATTAGATTGAAATGCCCCCGCCGCTAGCCAATTACCAAAACTAAATCCACCAAAAACAATGTTGGCGTTTTTATATCCTAAGAAGATTATTAAATCTGATAATGTCGCATTAAACTCATTGATTTTTAATGGTTCTGATTTATTGTAAACCAAACTATCTCCATGCTCAAAATGATTTATTGCTAAAATACTGTAATTGGATTTTAAATTTTGGCAGAAATAAATGAAGTGACTTGCACTTTGGCCATATCCTGGAAATAAAACAAGTAAGTTTTCACCTCCCTTGTAGAAATAATATCCAAGCTGAATTTGCTTTGCCTTGAAAATCTCTTTTTTAAAATCAGCCATTTTTAAATTTCACACTTATTTTTTGAATGTGTAAAAATACTTTTTAATTATTATTTCAATCAGGAGAAAAATCAAACTACATTTGCACAATTTATACCAATTCTAAAGCAAAGGATTGGTTTCCTTTACACCTCATAAAAAGAAATATGCCAAAAGATTTAAGCATCAAGTCAGTTTTAATTATCGGTAGTGGTCCCATTATTATTGGTCAAGCTTGCGAATTCGATTACAGCGGTAGTCAAGCTGCTCGCTCATTAAGAGAAGAAGGAATCAAGGTTATTCTTATCAATAGCAACCCTGCAACTATCATGACAGACCCGGTAACTGCAGATCATGTTTATCTTTTGCCTTTGGTTTCAGATTCTATTGAAAGTATTTTAAAAGAACACCAAATTGATGCCGTTTTGCCAACTATGGGCGGACAAACTGCTCTGAATTTGGCTATTGAATGTGAGGAAATTGGACTTTGGGAAAAATACAATGTTCGTATGATTGGTGTGGATACCAAAGCCATCGATACAACAGAAAACCGCGAAAAGTTCAGACAAAAAATGATTGAAATTGGCGTTGGTGTTGCGCCTTCAAGAACAGCTAATTCATTTTTAGAAGGAAAAGAAATTGCGCAAGAAATAGGATTTCCTTTGGTAATCAGACCTTCTTATACACTTGGTGGTACAGGTGGCGGATTTGTTTGGGCCAAAGAAGAATTAGATGCCGCTTTACAAAGAGGTTTAACAGCTTCTCCAACTCATGAGGTTCTTGTTGAAAAGGCCGTTTTTGGCTGGAAAGAATTTGAACTTGAATTACTTAGAGATCAAAATGATAGCGTTGCCATTATTTGTACCATCGAGAATTTCGACCCAATGGGAATTCATACTGGTGATTCAATTACAGTAGCTCCGGCCATGACTTTAAGCGATACCTGTTTCCAGCACATGCGTACTTTAGCTATCAAAATGATGCGCAGTATTGGAAATTTTGCTGGAGGTTGTAATGTTCAGTTTGCTGTAAATCCTGAAAACGAAGATATTATCGCTGTAGAAATCAATCCACGTGTATCACGTTCTTCTGCTTTGGCTTCAAAAGCTACAGGATATCCAATCGCAAAAATTGCTGCTAAACTGGCTATTGGTTATCATTTGGATGAATTAAAAAATCCTGTAACCAAAACAACATCAGCTTATTTCGAACCGGCAATCGATTATGTGATTGTAAAAATACCTCGTTTTAATTTCGATAAATTTAAAGGTGCTAACAAAACTCTTGGACTGCAAATGAAAGCAGTAGGAGAGGTAATGGGAATTGGTAGAAGTTTTACGGAAGCTTTCCAAAAAGCCGTTCAAAGTTTAGAGATTAAAAGGAATGGTTTGGGAGCAGATGGCTTTCAACAAAGAAAATTGGAGGATATTGTAGAAAAATTAAAGAATCCTAGTTGGGACAGAATGTTCGCAGTTAAAGATGCTTTGAGTTTAGGTATGCCAATTTCTTCTCTTGAAAAAATTACTAAAATCGACCGTTGGTTCCTCAATCAAATTAATGATATGGTGCGTTTGGAAACTGATACCAAACGCTTTAATCTTAAGAATATTCCTAGAGAATTAATGATTGACCTTAAACAAAAGGGTTATTCAGATATTCAAGTTGCTTATTTATTAGGAAGTGATACTACTGAAGATGAGGTTTGGGATTTAAGAAAAGAAATGGGTATTCACCGCATTTACAAAATGGTTGATACTTGCGCAGCAGAATTTCCTTCACCAACCAATTATTTCTACTCAAGCTTTGATGGAAGTAACGAAAGTGTAGTAAGTGATAGAAAGAAAATTATCGTTTTAGGTTCGGGCCCAAATAGAATTGGACAAGGTATTGAATTCGATTATAGCTGTGTGCATGGTTTATTGGCTGCGAAGGAATGTGGTTACGAAGCCATCATGATTAATTGTAATCCAGAAACTGTAAGTACCGATTTCGATATGGCCGATAAATTGTATTTCGAGCCAGTATTTTGGGAAACTTTACGTGAAATTGTAGAACTTGAAAAACCTGAAGGAGTAATTGTGCAATTAGGTGGTCAAACTGCTTTAAAATTGGCTAAAAAACTTCATGAACATGGTGTCAAAATTATTGGAACATCTTTCCCTGATATGGATATTTCAGAGGATAGAGGTTTGTTTTCAGATTTATTAAAAGAGCTTGATATTCCTTATCCTAATTACGGTGTTGCTGAAGATGCTGATGAAGCAATTGAAGTTGCTAAAAAGGTTGGTTATCCTGTTTTAGTTCGCCCAAGTTATGTATTGGGTGGACAAGGTATGAAAATCGTTATTAATGATGAAGAATTGGAACAAGCAGTTATTGATTTATTAGGTGATTTACCTGGTAACCGTGTTTTAATCGACCATTTCTTGGATAGAGCAGAAGAAGCTGAGATTGATTTGATTTGTGATACAGAATCTGCACATGTAATTGGCATGATGGAACATATTGAACCAGCCGGAATTCATAGTGGTGATAGTTCTGCTGTTTTGCCACCATTTAGCTTGAGTCAGAATGTACAAGACCAAATGGAATCTTACGCAAAAAGATTAGCTACCAAAATGAATATCAGCGGATTATTGAATATTCAGTTTGCCATTAAAAACGAAAAGGTTTACGTTATTGAAGCCAATCCAAGAGCAAGTAGAACGGTTCCTTTTATTGCCAAGGCGCATCAAATTCCATATATCAATATTGCAGCTAAAGTAATGTTGGGTGCAAATAAATTAAGTGATTTTACATTCGATAGAAAATTAACGGGTTATGCCATTAAAGAACCTGTTTTCTCATTCGATAAATTCCCTGGTGTAAATAAGGAATTAGGTCCAGAAATGAAATCAACTGGTGAAGCCATTCGTTTCATCAAAGATTTACACGACCCATATTTCAGAAACCTAGTGAAAGAAAAAAGTATGTATTTGTCTAAATAAACTGGGGATTATTCCCCGTTATTTTATGCATCTAAAACAAAAGAGGCGGCCATTGGCCGCCTCTTTTGTTATTGTCGTGGTTATAAATAACATCGGGATTTATTCCAATGTTACTGTTTTTCTAGAATCTCTTTCAAATTCTTCAAATTTTTTGCAGATGTTTCTGCAATCATTTTTTTGCCAAATAAGTAAGAGGGTAAATTCATTGGGTAAACAGACTCGCTGTAGAATTCCATGGTTACTTTGGTTTCGTTTTCACTTATAGATTCAAAGATATCTGCGGCTTTTGAATGTCCTTCAAATGGACGAATGAAATTCAAATCAACATCCATTCTATCTGGAGTCAAAGCGGTAATGGTTTGAGAACCTTCACCCACATTGTCATCTTTACTGTTCCATGTTTGAGTTGCACCAACGGTTCCATCAGTACCTTCAATTTTAATATCAGAATTAGGATCAGCCATTACCCATTCGCTATAATTCTTCTGATTATCAAGGATTCTCACATAATCAAAAACCACTTGTTTAGGTTTTAAAATGGTTTCTGATACCGAAACAGTATAGGTTTTAGGAACAAATAAGGCTGCAATAAGCGGAATTGCAATTATTACAACAATAGCAATCAAGATTTTTTTGATGATTTTCATGGTTTTGTATTAAGGTGAAGGAAATTACAAAATCTTTTTGAATTGCAAGAAAACTATCTTTATATCTTCTTTAAAATTGATTGGACTTCGGTATAGGCAGTAAATTTCCCTAAACAAAATTGTTGGATTAAACTTTTGAAAAGAATTGTTTGAGAAAATAGAAAGTACTGTTATTGACTTATTTATAGCGAATTATTTCGTCAAAACATTAATTAAAAGTTTTATTGGATGGCTTATAACAAATAGTCCAAAATCGGTTAATAAACCTAATAAAGGAAGCAATAACATAAACCACCATTTGTATTTGAATTTTGTTGTGGTTCCCATGGTTAAATTATTCCAAACCAAAATCATCCTATCTTTATAGTAGTAAAGAATTAAAAAGTCTGAAACAATCATTCCAAATAGTCTAATTGGTAATGCTAAACCAAATTCATCAGCAGTAAAAGCAAGGTCGATTAAAAATATTTGCCCCAATATTGGAAGAAGAAACAGGGCACCTATTAATGATGTTCGGTTAAACACGATTAAAATAGCTCCAATAATTTGCATCAAGCCAACAACAATGTCAAAGGTTCTCGACATGCCAAATAAATGCCATGCAAGTTGCATTTTACTCACCTCTTTAAGTGGTTTATTTAAAATGCTAGGGTCATGAACTCCAAATTGTTCTCCAATCAACTTAGCATAACCATAATCTAACATATAGTAAGCTAAGTACCATCTTAAAACTAAAATCACAAAGTCGTAAAACTTTTCCTTTGATAGCCTTAGTTCTGATAATCGGCCTAGTCTGTAATGCTTTACTATATTCGACATATAAACAACAAAACCTGCGATAAACAGTATGAAAGGTACATACAGAATTAACATTGATATTTTTTCCAGCATTTTTTGATGTTTATCAGGAGGATTTTGGGATTAAAACTATCAATATCATCCAATTTTAATGCCAGATTAATGATATGATTTTGGCAAATTGGATTCCGTTTTCTAAAACAACATCTCTAATAAGATTACTAAAATGAATTTTTTGTTAAGTACTTGAGATGAAGTACTTTTAAGAAGAAATTAGGATTTTAGTCGAACAAATGGTCAGGCTCAGGAACTTTGAATACCAAAAAGTTGGTTCCAAAGAAATTCAAAAATACATTTAGTCCAATTGCCAATAAGTTTGAAACCAAAGGGCCATTTTCTTCAAACCAAACAGCAAAAACCTCTTGTTCAATACCTCTACAAATATCTGCAAACCAAAGATTTGGAAATAACCAGTGGTCGCAAACAAAGTTAAAAACTAAATAAACCACAAAGGTGATAGCATAAACCAAAATGTATTTCAGAAGGTATTTTTCGCCATCTTCAGTTTGGTCGATATAAGTCCAGAATTTATTTAGCGTAAAACCAACGAAAAATCCCATGACATAACCAATAGCTTTTGATAAGAGATTCAATGCCGGATACTGAGCAGCAATCAACCAAAACACGCCTAAACTAACAGAAGCACTGGTAGCGCCAACAATTCCAAATTTCAAAAATTTTCTTGTTAAAGGGTATTGGCGAAGCCAAAGTCGGAATTTCTGAATCTGTTTTAACGGCATATATAAATACAAAGATAAAAATTATTGGCGGCTTCTAAAGTAATCCCTCATCTGCAAAACTATAAAAACTAGAATTAGCGATAATAATATGGTCGGCAACAAAAATATCGAGCATTTTTCCGCCCTCTTGTACTTTTTTGGTAATTTGAATATCAGCCTGACTCGGTTGTAAGTTTCCTGATGGGTGATTATGGGCTAAAATTATTGTGCTAGCTTTAAGTTCGAGTGCATGCATAAAAATTATTTTGGGGTCAACAACGGTTCCTGCAATTCCTCCTTCACTAATTCTAACTCTTTTTAAAAGATAACCTCCTCTATTTAAGTAGATTATCCAAAATTGTTCATGGTCGAGGTCTGATAAGAGTTCACTTAAAACTAAAAAAGCATCTTTACTGCCTGAAATTTTCTTTCTCTCAAGTGCTTCTTCATCCTTTCTTCTTCTACCTAATTCTAATGCAGCAATAAGAGTTACAGCTTTTGCGGGTCCAATTCCTTTGATTTTTAGGAAATCCTTAGTTTTGAATTTTCCTAGTTCTTGGAGCTTATTTTGCGCTAAATCTAATACATCTTTACCCAAATCGAGGGCGCTTTTTTGTGCATTTCCCGAACCAATTAAAATGGCTAGAAGCTCAGAATTGGTAAGGTGTTCACGTCCTTTTTGAAGTAATTTTTCTCGAGGTCTATCATCCTCCGAAAGTTGTAGAATAGATTTCCCTTTTTGGGGCAATTCTTGGTTTGTCATTTAGCTAAATAACAAAACAAAAAAGGCTTTCCTGTTTAGGAAAGCCTTAGAAGTGTATTCAATCGAAATTATTTCTTCTTTTTAACTACTTTTTTAGCAGTATTTTTCTTAACAACAGCAACCGGAGTAGTTCCGATTTTGTTAACAGCTCTAGCTAATTTAGATTTTTGGTTAGCTGCTTTATTCTTGTGAATAATGCTGCGTTTTGCCAACTTATCCAACATAGCGCTCACTTCTTTTAACAAAGCTTCTGCTTCGCTTTTAACAGTTGAAGTGCGCAGGCGTTTAGATAAAGTACGGGTGGTCTTTGCCTGGTAACGATTACGTAAACGCTTAGTAGCTGAATTACGGATTCTTTTTTGTGCTGACTTATGGTTTGCCATTGTAAATACTTATTCTTTAATCTGATTTGCCCTTAAAAAGGGATGCAAATATAGTCAATAGAATTGAAAATCAAATCACCAAACAAAAATTATCCTCAAACTGAGAAACTTTCACCGCAACTACATGTGCGTGTGGCATTTGGATTGTTGAAAGTAAAACCTTTTCCGTTTAATCCGTCCGAGAAATCGAGTTCTGTTCCGAATAAATATAAAACGCTTCTTTTATCTGTAACTACCTTTACACCATTGAAATCCATTACTTCATCGCCTGGTTTTGCTGCATTGTCAAAATCTAATTTATACGACAATCCTGAACAACCTCCACTATCAACCCCAACTCTTAAAAAATAATCAGGTGTATACGATGATTCCATCATCAATTCTTGTATTCTGCTTTTTGCTTTTTCGCTAACTGTAATCATAACTTAAATGATTGAACCGCAAATTTAAACATTTGTTTTTTATAAATTCTGTAAAAATCGTATCATTTGAATTGCGCGTCTAACGAATTACGCGCATTCTGGGCTGGGCAATTGACTAGGGAAATGTATTTTTCATAATGTATACTCTTATTATTTTAGGAAATTGTTTGGGTATTTAATTCCTTTCTAATCTTTACTTGCTGCTATTAATTTGTTTACCTTTGTTTTTATGGCTCAAAAAATTCAAATTATTGCTGTTGCTGGCGCGGGTACAATGGGTTTAGGTATTGCTCAGGTTTGCGCTGTTGCTGGGTATAAAACGCTTTTGTTCGATATCAACCCTGATATGCTTAGCAAAGCTAAATCTGCCATCACAAAAAGCCTTCAATCACAGGTTGATAAAGGTAAAATGTTGGCTGAAAACAAAGATTTGGCTTTGTCTAAAATTACTTTCACAACGGAACTAAATGATTTGGTTGCCGACTTAGTAATAGAAGCTATTGTTGAAAAATTAGAGGTGAAACACCAATTCTTCAATAATGTTGCGGCCATCAATAATCCTGAAACCATTTTGGCTTCAAATACTTCTTCTATTCCAATTACTCAAATTGCTGCCAAAATTCCTTTTCCAGAAAGAGTTTTGGGAATTCATTTTTTTAATCCGGCTCCTGTTATGAAGCTGGTTGAAATTATATCGGGAGTTCAAACAAACCTACAAATTGCAGAAGATTGCAAAGAACTCATTTCTTCCATGGGAAAAACCTGCGTAATGGCTAAAGATGCTCCTGGTTTTATCGTAAATAGGGTGGCGCGCCATTTTTATGTTGAAGGTTTAAAAACCCTAGAAGAACAGGTTGCTTCTTTTGAAGATATTGATGCTCTGTTAGAAAGTTCTGGTTTTAAAATGGGTCCTTTTCGTTTAATGGATTTAATTGGAGTTGATACAAATTTCTCAGTTACAAGCAGTATGTACCAATTGTTTCATTATGATGGAAAATTTCGTCCAAATCGCATTCAACAACAAAAAGTAGATGCTGGTTTACATGGCAAAAAATCTGGAAAGGGATTTTACTCTTATGAATAAATACATCATTTTTTCCTTGTTGATTTTAATATCCTTTTCTTGCAAAAAGGACAAAACCAACCAACAAAATCTCGACTTCTTCGACCCTGTTTTTGTTGATTTTACAGTAAACATGGATTTACCAGATGCTGCTGAGCTCAAATTCCCCAATGGTTTTATGTATAGCGCAAATGGTTACAAAGGAATCATTATTTATAATACAGGTTTTCCTGGCGCCGATCAATATGTTGCTTTCGATAGAGCTTGTCCTTACAAAACAGATAGCATTTGTTCTATAGTAACCATGGAATCAAACAACCTTTTTTATGTTTGTGGCAAAACTGTGAATACGAAGTTTGTTCCTTGTTGCGGTTCAAAATTTGCTGCCCAAAATGGTGGTGTTGTTTCGGGTGCAGCAAACAGAGGTTTAAGACAATATTATGTTTATCAATTTGGTTCACAATTACGTGTTACCAATACTCCAATTTAATTTATGAAAACAAACAAACTGCTTTTATTAGCTAGCTTTTTATTTTTTGGTTTGATGCTGAAGTCGCAACCGGCTTTTGTAAAAGATTCTTTAGATAGTTTTATCAAACGTGAAATGGCGCGTTGGCAAGTTCCAGGTTTGGCAATTGCTATTGTGAAAGATGGAAAAATTGTAGTTTCAAAAGGTTATGGAGTAAAGGAATTTGGAAAACCAGATCCCGTTGATGAATATACTTTGTTTCAAATTGCTTCAAACAGCAAAGCTTTTACTGGAACAGCAGTCGCTTTATTAAATGATGAAAAACGACTTTCTCTTGATGAAAAAGTAAATAAATACCTTCCTTATTTTAAGTTATACGACAAAAATTCCA
The DNA here is from genome assembly GCA_051861545.1 of Bacteroidia bacterium. Classification (GTDB taxonomy): domain Bacteria; phylum Bacteroidota; class Bacteroidia; order UKL13-3; family UKL13-3; genus CAISCU01. The sequence goes on from JBIMKP010000011.1 coordinate 35,585, forward strand.
GTGAAATGGTAACTGTTCGTGATGTATTATCTCACCGACTTGGCTTACAAACGTTTCAAGGTGATTTTTTAAATTGGGGAAGTACATTAACTCGTAAAGAAATTGTAGAACATTTGGCTTTAACTAAACCAGTTCATCCATTCAGATACAAATATGGTTATTGCAATGCTGGATTTATTACTGCTGGAGAAGTTATCTTAGCCGTTACAGATACCACTTGGGATGATTTTATATCAGCTCGTTTTTTCAAACCTCTTGAAATGAAACATACCAATTCATTTTATTCAGGAATGGTAAACGATGCCAATGCTTGCAAACCACATACTTTGTGGAATGGTAAATTGGTGAGCATGAGTTTAACCAATATCGATAATATGGGAGCTTCTGCTTCAATTAACTCCAATGTAAGAGATATGTCGAATTGGTTGTTGATGCAACTCGATAGCGGAAGATTCAATGGCAAACGTGTTGTTCCTTTTAAGGTATTGGCCGAAACGCGTAAGTCAAATACCATTGTTGGCGACCCAAGTTCACGATTGTACAAAAGCAAACATTTTTCTACTTATGGTTTGGGTTGGAGCTCATACGATTATGAAGGCAGAAGAATTTGGGAACACAGTGGAGGAGCCAACGGATTTGTAACCAAAACCGAATTTATTCCAGAAGAAAACATGGGTGTTTTGGTGTATACCAATACCGATGCTAATTCATTATACGAAGCCTTAGCCAAACAAGTAATTGAAGCTTATTTAGCAGTGCCTTACAGAAACATTTCAGAGATTTATTTCAATGGTTCGAAAGCAGGCAGAATTGAGGAGCAAAAATTATTAGATAGTCTTGAATTATTGGCTTCAAAAAAGACCAAAACCGAATTGGCACTTACAAGCTATTGTGGTGTTTACAAAAACGATTTTTACGGTACAATTGAAATCAAAAATACCAAAGGCGGATTGAAAATGTACATGAGTAATCACCCCAACAATATTGGCACTTTGCGTTATTTAGGTAACAACGAATTTTTGTGTAATTACAGCGATTTGACTTGTGGTGTTCAGGTTCTCCCGGTTAAAATTGAAAACGGAGAAGTAAAATCAATGACTGTAAGGGTGAATGATTTTATTGATTATTTGACCTACGATTTCGAAAAACAGAAATAGCTATGAAACCCAAAAAATTTGTATTGGTTATCATCATTTTCCTGAATGTAATCGTGCTATTGGGCCAAATCTGGCCAGCAGGCGCACCACCATTTGCCAGATGGGTAAATATTTTCTTCCTCATAGGCAATTTGGGCTATTTTATAGATATTTGGGTGAAGAAAAAGGGTTAAAATTGATTTTTTGCTTTTAATCTATTAATCGCCAATATTAGTGACACTTCAAAAATCTAAATTTAGTGAATTCAAATAATTAACTTTAACCGATATAACAAATGGCAAAAGGAAGTCCAAGACATTATACTGATTTAACTCTAAAGAGACTATTCTCTTTATCTGGAAACTGTTGTGCTTTTCCTTCTTGCCCTGTGACTTTTTTAAATTGGGATGATGAAAAGAATTTTGCAAATATCTGCCACATAGAAGACGCTAACCCAACTACTCATAAATCTGACCGATTCAATCCCAATATGACGGACAAGCAAAGAGCAGATTATAAAAATCTTATTTTACTTTGCCCTAATCATCATATCGAAACCAATGATCCAGCCAAGTATCCTGTTATAGTACTTCAGAAAATGAAGCGAGAACATGAAAGCAAAATGGCGCTGCTTCAAGCTGGAAAGAATATTATTGCAAAGCATCCTTCGATTCTTAGTATTGTAATCAATCAAATTGGTGAAACTCTTATTGAGAATGATTTGGATGACAATACCAAAACGGCACCAAGTACCGACGAGAAAATCTTATACAATAACATAGTTAATTATAAACCAACAATCGAAGAATACAGCATTTATCAGGGTAAACTAAACAATATTTATGAAGAAATTGAAAACCAAGGTTCGACTAAAAAAGCTTTTCTCTTACAAAACATTAAGACGCTATATTTAAAGGAAAAGGGGAAATACAAGGACATTTCAGAAATTAGAGCTAATGCAGATTTAATATTTGAAAATATTGAAAATGAGATTTGGGAAATTCTTGAAGGAAGTTCTAATCTAAATAGTGAATTACCGATAGAAACACTTAATATAGCAATTTTAATTGTAATGGTCGATGCTTTTATGAGATGTAAAATACTTGAAGAACCATTAAAGCAATGATAATTAACAGCAATATTACACCTGATAGAGATTTGTATTACCTTGGTGGCAAGGTGATTGAAGTATTGGTTTCTAATGAAGAGGAAGAAGTTGACTATTTTGACCTTTTTCAAAGAGTAAATAAAGAATTGAAAATTAGCTTAAATCTATACACACTAGTTTTAGATTGGTTGTTTATAATTGGTGTAATTAATAATGCTGAAAACGGATTGATAAAAAAATGTTTTTAAAATCACTAAAAATATTAAATGGTAATTCAATCATAAATGAAATTCCTTTTCATAAGGGAATTAACTTGATTGTTGATGAAAGTCCTAATGTCTCATCAAAAACAACAACAGGCAATAATGTTGGCAAAACTACAGTTTTAAGACTTGTAGATTATTGTTTTGGCGGTGATGGCAAGAATATTTATCAGGATACGGAATTTAAAAAGCAGCCAAATACTACTGTTGAGAATTTTCTCAAAGACAATAATATCATTATAGAAATTGTGTTAGTAACAGACTTAGATAATCCAAATTCGGAGACTGTAATTATTAGGAGGAATTTTCTACAAAGGAGTAAAAAAATTCAAGAAGTTAATGGAGAGAACATTTCAAATAACAATGATTTTGACAAAAAACTAAAAGAAATAATTTTTAAATCTGAAGTCGATAAGCCTACTTTTAGACAAATAATATCTAAAAATATTAGGGACGAAAAAAACAAAATGACTAATATAGTCAAGGTGCTTAGTTCGTTTGCCTCTCCAGAAGTTTATGAAGCTTTATATTTATTTTGGCTTGGAATAGATACCGAAGAACTTGACCAAAAGCAAAAACTTTCTGAGAATAAAAAGAAAGAAGAAAATTTTCAAAAAAGATTAAAAAAAGAAGGCGAACTATCGCTAATTCTTCAACAACTTGCATTTATATACGGTAAACTCGAAGAACTTAACCAAAAGAAGAATTTATTTGTAGTTAATGAAAACTATGGTAAGGACATTGATGAACTTAATAATACCAAAGCTAAATTAAACTCAGTGTCAACGTTAATTAGTAAACTTGGAATTAGACGGGAGTTAATTTTGGAAAGTAAGGATGATTTGGAAAAAGAACATTCAAAAATTGATTCATCACAGATTAAATTACTATATGACAGGGCGAACTCATTAATACCTAGTTTACAAGTCTCTTTCGAAGACACCTTGAAGTTCCATAATGATTTGATTAATGAAAAACTTAAATATATCACTAAGGAGTTACCTGATTTAAATTCTTCAATTAACGCAGCTAAGGCAGAATTAAAAGCGCTTCAGCTACAAGAAAAGTTATTAATATTAAGTATTGAAAAATCTGGTTTCACAGAAGATTTAGAGGTAATCATATTAGAGTTGAATAAACTTTCAGAGAAAAAAGGAAGTTTAGAAGAGCAAAAAAGACTTTGGGAATCATCAAATGAAAAATTAAAGAGTATTGAATCTGACCTTAACTCTATAAATGATGGTATTGTTTCAAAGGATGATTTAATACAAAGCAGAATTACTCATTTCAATACATTTTTCTCTGATTTATCAAATGAACTTTACAACGAGTATTACCTTTTAAGTCCCCAAAAGACAGAAAAGGGATATGATCTTATTGTTACTAATATTGAAGGGAATCCAAGTACAGGGAAGAAAAAGGGACAAATAGCAGCATTCGACTTTGCTTATATAAAATTTGCAGATTCTCTTGAAATAAACTGTTTACATTTTGTAATGCATGACCAATTAGAGAATATTCATGACAATCAACTCAATATTATAGTTGATGTTGCTAATAATTTAAATGGACAATATATTGTACCTATTTTAAGAGACAAGGTTCCTGTTAATATTGACATCAGTGAATACGAAGTAATTTCACTTTCACAAATAAACAAACTTTTCAGAATACCATAATTAATAAATGGATCTAATAATAACAACTAAAGAAAATGGTTTTTCAGCAGTTAAATGGAGCTTTGTGATTGTAATCAATGTCTGCTAATCCCTTTCTTTGTCAGAGGCGAAACCATTATTGGCAATGCATAATTAACTATGGGAGTCACATTATACTTAGGATTTATTGAAGGTGATAATGAGGTAGGAAATTATTGCGGGAAATCTTTTTTTCAGGAAATAATAGGTGGAAGGAATCCTGAGCACTTCAATCTTGATAATTTCTTAACAGATGAAGAGCAAAAATTACTTTATCCTGATTATGCTGATTATCCTAGTTATGAAGAAATGAAAAGGAATTGTAGAGAATTTGACCCACAAAAATTATTGAATATATTTAAAAAGATTTATGAATTTCTTTTTATTAATCATGATAGACTTCCTCTTATTCACATTATACGCAAAGACAAAATTGCCCAAATAGGAACTCTTGATGAATTCATTTTCAATGGAAAAATAAGCCATTTAGATGGCATGCATCATGACCTTTTTCACCGAAATGATTTGTCCTTGATTAGTTGGCATAATGGCCAAGAAATAAGAGAATGGATTCCTGTTTCAAAGGAACTGAATTTGGATGGCAACATTTTTTTTGTTGAGACTTTAAATAAATTTGATGAGTACAAAAAGATACTGGAAGCTTGCATTCAAACATGCGAAAAAGCTAAAGAGCTAAATGAAAAATTAAATTGGACATATGCATTTTGATCGAAGAAGTCCGGGTAATAATTTGACCTAAGAATAATTTTCGTTTCAATGCAAACTAGATACAACTGTGGTTTATTCGTTTTCTTCAAGTTAATTTTGTGTTGAGATGCACTGATGTTACGTTAGAGCCAATCACTCTTTCCAAAAGCATATACACATACGCTTATTTCTCCTTTAAAAAGCCGAGATACTTAATATGCTTTTTAATTATAATTGTATATGATCAAGAATCCATTACAATTAGAAATTCAGAAAGTTCTAGAAAACCTTCCAGAGAGTGTATTGCAAGATGTGCTTGATTTCTTAAACGATCTTCAGAATCAATCTTCAGACAAAACTGCCTTAACCAATAATTTGAGTCAAATACTCCTTGAGGATAAAGAATTACTTGAGGAATTAGCTCAATGATTGAATCGTATCATGAAAACAATCTTTATCTTTTTAATAACTGTAAGTACCCTTTTTTCAAGCTGTGAAAAAAAATCCAGTACGAGTGAATTTATAGACTCGGTTTATGTAAAAGTAAATGGAATTGTATACATAAATAAACCTTCAAAAATTCAGTATAAAGATTCACTAATAATTTTAAAAAATGACTCAATAGTCGTTTTGATGCCTACAAAAACTAGCTTAAAATTATTTATTCATGATTCTTTAATTACTGGGCAATTGAATCTTATATACTCAGAAAAGGCGATGAGTGTTACACTCAAACAAGGTTTTGATACATTTATAGAAGTATTAACTTATCAGGATTTTAAGCTAGAAAGACAAACTAGTTGGACCAATCAATTCTTACCTATACTAATAATTGTTTTAATTTTATTTAGGTTCCTTTTGGGTTCTTATCATAAAAAAGAGCCAGAACCAAAACCTGTGCGTTCTGACGGAAATAAAATTGTTGAACAACTAAGTGAACTTGGATATTTCAAGTATATGAATGACTCTGAAAAAATAGATGAGTTGAAAAAACAACTTGTCGATTCCATTAATAATTATAACCTTCTTATTACAATTGATTCTGGAGAAAACTTTGAGCCAATTGATAAAAGATTATTCTATTGTGATGGAGAAACTCTTTTTGAGATTGGTGGTTTAGTTGATTATTTAAACTTGCTTAAACCGGCCTTTACAAGTAGGAGTCTAACATTAGAATGGAGTAATGAAATTTCTGACGAGAAAGTTAATCATTGGTCACATAAAATTACAGTGAATGGTAAAGAATATGTTGCATTTGAAGGCGATTTGGACAATATTTATGCTTGGGGAATTGCACAATTGAATTTCTGTGAAATTATTAATGATGTGTTGAAACGCCAAAATTCAGATGAGCAAGTATATCCTATTTATGCAGGTGAAGAAGGACAATTTATACTTCTAAATAAAGAGCAATTTGAATATATTGAATCCATTGAACTACAAGTTGAATTTAAGCCAAGAACTATCTCCGATTGGAAAAAGTATCATGAATTGAATTAGAAATTAATTTGGATTTAAAAACTAAAAACAGATATTTCTGAGTGTTTTACATCCCAATTTTGTAAACAACTTACATATTTGGACGAATTTGTTTTTAATTTTCGCTTTTTACCGCTAAAATTGTATGATATTTACATAATTACCCAAAAATGATAGTAAACTTTAGTGTTCAAAATTTTGGATCGATAAAGGATAAACAAACGCTTTCTTTTGAAGCTGATAAATCAACGCATTTAGAGGAACATTATATAATCGAGGCTAAAGGAGGATTAAGGCTATTAAAGTTAGCTTTAATTTTTGGTGCTAATGCTTCGGGCAAAACAACAATCTTAAAAGCCTTAGACTTTTTAAGAGAAATAGTTTTAAGACCGGCTGAAAAAAAAACGGATTTACTCTTATTTAACCCATTCCTTTTCGATTCTAAAACTCCAAAACAAAACTCAATAATTTCTATTGATTTCATTCAAAATGAAATTAGGTATTTTTACGAAATTGAATTTAATAGGAATGCTTTTCTAAGAGAAGAACTTAATTTTTCACAACCCAAAAAGGCAAATGTATTTAAGCGAACAACCGATGTTAATAAACAGTTTACTGAAATTACATTTGGAAGTAAAATTAAGAAGGATAAAACATTTGAAAAGACTTTAGAATCAAATACACTTTGGAATAATACAGTATTAGGAGGTTTTCTTAAAACTAACATGGATTCAAAGGAATTAAAAGATGTAATTGATTGGTTCTCTAATACTTTAAAACCAGTAATATTAACTGATACACAGCTTGATAGTACGATAACAGAAAACCTTGTAGAATCGGAAATAAATAAATTTGATATCATCAATGTACTAAAGAAAGCCGATTTTAATATTTCCGATATTGTACTTAAGGAAGATGAGGCGATGACAAATGGTACGCTCAAAATATTAAGAGCTTTAGAATTACCAAAGGAAGCTTTAGAGGAAATGATAAACTCACCATTAAGGAAAATAGAATTTGAGCATACAATTAATAATAAAACCTACAATTTGCCATTTGAATTAGAGTCTCAAGGAACAAAAAGGTATTATGGTTTTGCCGGACTTTTGAGTTTATTAATCAATAAATCTATTACTTATCCAATTGATGAATTGGAAGCATCCTTGCATCCAGAATTATACATTCATTTTCTAATATCTTTTTTAATCAATTCTAAAAAATCACAAATTATTGCAAGCACTCATTATAGAGAAATTCTCGATAACAAAGATATTTTTAGAAATGATTCAATTTGGTTTACAAACAAATCTGAAAATTGTGCAACAGAATTGTATTCCTTATCTGATTTCGATAGTTCGGTTATTAGAGACACTAGCAATATTTTTAATGCATATAAATCCGGAAAATTAGGTGCCACACCTAATTTAGGAGATTACTATATTGACTAAATCTATGAGAATCTCATTACATTTTGAATCAAGCTTCCTTAATTATTTAACTGCTTAATTAGTAAGAATTTAAGCATTAGTAATATAAATAATAAACTATTCCTTACAATTTGGGAAATTAAATATTCAACATGCAGATTATCAAATTATTATTAATGTTGTATAAAAATATTACCATTTATTGGTAATATTTATCTTTTATGCCCTAAGTTTGTGCTTCAATTTAATTTAAACGACAATGCTAATCGAATTTAAAATAAAGAATTTTTTATCCTTTAAAAATGAGGCGACTTTTCTAATGACAAGAGTGAATTCTTTTAAAGAACATTTAGATACAAATGTTTTCAAAACTGATAAAGAATTCGAGTTATTGAAGACAGCTGCTATTTATGGTTCTAATGGAAGTGGTAAAAGTAACTTTATCAAAGCAATGGCAGCAATGAATAACATTATTTTCAATTCTTTTAGTAATTCATTAAAAAAAGATGAAGAAAGTCCAGTTCTTGATTATTCTTTTAAACTTAATTCTAAAAGTGAAAAAGCTGCAACAATGTTTGAAGTTTCTTTTCTTTTAAAATCAATAATTTATCGTTATGGTTTTGAAATTAATAAAGGTGAAATAAAGAAAGAATGGTTATATCGAAAAAATGAAAGAGAGGTGAATTTATTTGTTAGAAAAGGGAAAAAGTTTGAAATAAATAAGGAATCTTTTCTAGAAGGAGAAAAGTATAAAGATGATGTTAATTCAAATGTTTTACTCTTAAGTCACTTAGCTCAAAATAATCAAAAAATTTCAAGATTAGTTTTGGGTTTGTTCTCAAACGTGAATGTGATTAGTGGACTATATGATTTGAATTATAATAAATATACTGCAAATTTGTTAGGGACAGAACCAAAATTTAAGAAGTGGGCTTCATATGCTTTAAAATATCTTGAAATTACTAATGTGGAAGCAGGTGAAAAAGAGGGAGAAATACTTACATATCATAACAAATATGATGAAAATAATTTGTTGATAGACTCAATTGCTTTCAACGCAAAAATGGAGTCAGATGGGACTAAAAAACTTATTAACACTTTAGGTCCTATATATGATACATTAAGGGAAGGTCGAGTATTATTTATTGATGAATTCGATTCAAAGTTGCATCCAAATCTTTCTAAGAAATTAATTGAATTGTTTCACAAATGCAATCGAAGAGGGGCTCAATTAATTTTCTCTGCTCATGATTCTAACTTGTTGGACAAAGACATTTTTAGAAGAGACCAAATATGGTTCGTCGAGAAAGATCAATTTGGAGCTTCCACACTATATTCTTTATCTGAATTTGATGCCAAAACAGTAAGAAATACATCAGATTTTGATAAAAAGTATCTAGCAAATGTGTTTGGAGCTGCTGAAACCATTGAGTTAAATAAAACGTTAACTGATTTATTGTATGAGTAAAAAAGAGAGAAAAGACCCAGCATACATCAGGGAACAAGGTAATCGAGCTGCAAATGTAGCCAAGCAAAGAAAAATAACGTTCAGTTTTACTAAGCATTTACCTAATCAAGGACAAACAATTGAGGAATGGGATGAAATGGGTTTGCTTGTTTTATTATATAACAGACTAAAATTTGTTGGACAGTATTCCGCAATAGAAGTTAGACAAAATAAAATAATAAAAGAGTATACAAAAGTTGATTTTCCGCCAAAATCGGAATTTAAACAACCTACACATATAACTAATGTTGTTTGGGCTGTTATGCATATTACTCAAACTAGTAAAGAAGTAGTAGTTGGATTCATTGAGGATGATGTGTTTTATATAATCTTCCTTGACGCGGAGCATAAATTTTGGCCAAGTACTTTGAAAAATACTTGAAATTATTATCATGAGTCTCCTCTTTTTAACAACATTCTCCAACAATTGGAAGGGACATAATAATTTTGTTTTGAATTGTTTAAGCCTTCTGTTTTTATAAAAAGATAATTATCTCTAAACAATTATTATTAGATCCAAACTACTTCCCTCAACTACCCAACAAAAAAGCCCTTCAGCAATTACTACTAAAGGGCTTTCTTTTTTATTCCGCTACTTCACTTCTTTCAAATTTGCCGAATTCCATTTCGCCGGCATCGTCCATTTCTTTGAGTTTCATAATTTGGTCGAGGGCATCTGGAACTACATCGCTGCAAATGGTTATAAAGCTATTTTTGCTTGCATTTTTAATGGCGTAATCAATGGCTTCAGTTTCCTTTTTAATAACAGTTACTTTTTTGTTCGGATCAATTTCAGAAATTCCTTTCATCATCAAATCAATGATTTCTTGTTCGGTTCTGCCTCTTAGGTTTTTATCCTGACGAATAATCACTTCATTGAACATAGAAGCGGCCATTTTACCTAATGCAACGGTATCTTCATCTCTTCTATCACCAACACCGGCGATAATACCAACATGGTGCGCTTCAATCTTCGATAACATATCTGCAATGGCTGTAAAACCTGCTGCATTGTGCGCGTAGTCTACCATCACTTCAAAGTTTTTGAACCTGAAGATATTCATCCTTCCCGGTGTTTGTGCTGGTCCCGGTATGAAGGTTTGAAGTGCAATGCGCATGTCTTCAATTTTGAAGTTTCTTACAAATCCAGCCAATAAGGTTGGAAGAATATTTTGTACATTATACAAAGCTTTTCCGCCATATGTCAAAGGAATATTTACCGCTTTTTCAACCCTAATTTTCCAGGTTCCTTTGCTAATGGTTACATATCCGTTTTCGTAAATGGCAGCCAATCCACCAGCTTCAATATGCTTTTTCAATAAAGGATTGCTTTCATCCATAGAGAAATAAGCTACCTTACATTTTAAGTCTTTTGCCATCGATGCAGCCCATTTATTGTCTGCATTTAAAATGGCATATCCACCCGGTAAAACACTTTCTGGCACTACAGATTTTACTCTGGTTAATTGCTCAATGGTATCAATATCAGACAAACCTAAATGGTCTTCTGCAACATTGGTAACAATAGCAATATCACAATTATGAAAGCCCAATCCCGACCTTAAAATTCCACCTCTTGCACATTCCAAAACAGCAAAATCAACGGTTGGGTCTTTTAATACAAACTCTGCACTAACTGGTCCGGTGCAATCGCCACGCATCATCAATTGATTTTGAATGTAAATTCCATCGGTTGTGGTATAACCTACTTTATGTCCCATGGTTTTTACCATATGCGCCATTAAACGAGTAGTGGTAGTTTTACCATTGGTACCAGTAACAGCAATAATCGGAATTCTTGCAGAACTTCCTGGAGGATATAACATATCAATTACTGGCTCAGCCACATTTCTTGGTAAACCAATGGCTGGGTCGATATGCATTCTAAAACCTGGAGCCGCATTTACTTCTAAAATAGCACCACCATTTTGAGAAACTGGCTCCGATAAATTTTCAGCCATGATATCAATTCCACAAATATCTAAACCAATAATTCGGGCAATCCTTTCACACATAAAAATATTATCGGGATGCACCATATCAGTAACATCGGTTGCTGTTCCGCCAGTACTTAAATTGGCAGTTGGTTTCAACCACAATTCTTCATCTTTAGGTAAAACAGTATCCAATGTCAATCCCTTTTTGTTCAAGATATCCATGGTGAATTCATCAACCTTAATAGAGGTTAATGTTTTCTCATGTCCATAACCTCTTCTTGGGTCTAAATTGGTGATATCAATAAGTTCTTGAATGCTGTGTTTTCCATCACCAGTTACCGCAGCAGGTTTTCGAATGGCAGCAGCAACAAATTTGTAATTAATTACTAAAACTCGGTGATCTTGTCCTGTAATGAATCTTTCTACAATTACACCACGTGAGTATTTTTTCGCAGCCTCTAAACCTTTTACTGCATCCTCCCAATTTCTAATATTGGTGGTAGCACCTTTTCCGTGGTTTCCATCAACAGGTTTGGTAACAATAGGATATTTAACACTTTCAATAGCTGCTTGTAAACCTTCTTCTGTATAAACAATTCTTCCTTTTGGAACAGGAATTTCGGCAGCTTCTAATAGATTTTTAGTTTCTTCTTTATCGCAAGCAATATCAACAGCAATACTTCCAGTTGTGCTGGCAATGGTAGCACGAATTCGTTTTTGATTAATACCATAACCTAACTGAACAAGTGAGCGTTTGTTTAAACGGATATAAGGAATTCCTCTGGCTACAGCTTCATCAACAATACAACCAGTACTTGGGCCCAGACGTTCGTCTTCACGAATTTCTCTTAAAGTTTGAATATCTTCATCTAAAGAAAACTCTTCACCCGAAATTAAATATTCAGCAACTTTAACAGCAGCTCTTGCGGCATAAATACCGGCTTTTTCTTCCATGTAATTAAAAACTACATTGTATACACCTTCTTTCGATGCGCTTCTGGTTCTTCCAAAACCACAATCCATTCCGGCAAGCGTTTGAAGTTCTAGAGCGATATGTTCAATTACATGTCCCATCCAAGTTCCTTCTTTAACACGTTTAAAGAAACCACCTGCTGTACTTTCAGAGCATCTATGAGAATACATACTTGGAAATTTGGCTTCCAATCTCTCTGAGAATCCATCAATTAAATTGGTTGGTTTTTGTTCTAGGTCTTCAAGATCAAGACGCATTTGAATGAGTTTGTGGCGACGTACACTCCAGTAATTTGGGCCACGCATAACTTTAATATCTAGTATTCTCATGATAAAGGGATTGTTGTTTTTTTTGAAACCATTTAATTCCATTTGGAAGGGCTTCGTAAACAATTATAAATAATTAATAAGTCAATTGCCAATTTATAGGCGCCTTTATTAATTTCATTGCTTATCTTGACAATTTACGCTGTAGATTTTTTACTTAAATCAACTTAATTTTATGAAAAATGTAAACGCTTTACTGAATTTCTTATATTTAGAGGTTAAAATTAAGCATGGAAAAAAGTATTTCTGTTTTTATAGTTGATGATGAACCTCGTGCGCTTGAAACATTGAGTAAATCATTAACATCCTTTTTTACAAATGTTGAGATTGTTGGAACTGCCAATACCATAATTGATGCATTTAATGGCATCAACCAAACTAAACCACAACTGGTTTTTTTAGATATTGAAATGGGTAGTGAAAACGGTTTTCAATTATTAGAAAAATTTGATTCCATTCAGTTTCATGTGGCATTTGTTACTGCTCATGAAGAATTTGCTTTAAAAGCTATTAAGTTTTCGGCCTTAGATTATATCATAAAACCTCCTGCAATCTCCGACTTAAAAGCTGTTTTAGTAAAATTAGAAAATAAAGAAGGAAGAATTGAAGAGAATCTAAAGGTGAAACAGATGTTTGGTAACTTTTTAACGCCAGATAAAAGCGAACACAAAATTACAGTTGCAATAGCCGATGGATACGATTTTATAAAGGTGAGTGATATTCTTTATCTTTTGGCTGATGGCAGTTACACGGTTTTTCAACTCAAAAATCAACAAAAAATTACCACTTCCAAAAGCCTCAAATTTTATGAAAGTGTGCTTGATTCCTATGGGTTTTTCAGGATTCATAATTCAACTTTTATCAATATTAAATACATCAAACGAATTAGCAAATCGGCTGGTGGTTCTGTAATTATGGAAGACAATTGCGAATTCAGCATCAGCAAAACTAGAAAAGATGAGTTTTTAGAATTATTGGCATTGAAATAAGTATATATGAAACATCAAATCAAAATGAATCAATTCAAGTTTTCTTATTTCAAGCGCTTTAGTTTATTACTAATTTTCTGTTTTTTTCTGTTTGATTTTACCTCACTTAAAGCAGGCAGTTTAGATAGTTTATTGAAGGATGCTTTACAAGAGAAAGAACCCAAAAAACACAGTGAAAAGTATCTAACTTATATAAATAAATTGTCTGCTGAAAAAAGAGATTCAGCAGCAAAACTTCTTCTTATATATGAAGATGAATGTAAAACTGAAAACTTTGATTTCGGAAGAGCTCGCTCAATGTCGTTAAGAGCTTGGTTTAAAAACTATGATGGCAAATATGAAGAAGGATTAAGGTTGTTGAGAGAAGCTGAAATCATTCATAAAAGTGTAAATGATTCTATTGGTTTAGCACTTACTTTTAATAGAATTGGTATTGTTAATCTTAGATACAAAAGGTATGATGATGCTGTAAAATATGTAAATCTATCTTTGACTTATTATTTAAGGTTAAATGATAGCGTTAAAGTTGATGTTGCTTATAATAATCTGGGAACTATTTATGTAGAATTAGAGAAATTCGACAAAGCCATTGCGTATTTCAAAAAGACCATTGAAATGCGTAAAGCAAATCGAAATTATTATTGGTTAGGTTATGCTTATTACAATACTGCAGAAGCTTTTTTAGGAATGCCTCAACTCGATAGTGCTGATTATTATTACCAATTATCCTTAAAGGTTTTCCAAGATTTAACAGAAACAGGCTCAGTTCCACCTATGGTTGATATGGGTGTTGGTCAGTTTTATTTTAAAAAGGGTGATTTAAAACAAGCCATTTTTTATGTTTCTAAGGGATTAAATAAAGCAAAAGAAATCGATCATAAAGAACTTATTCTTCAAGGTTCTGCATTGTTAAGTGATTTGTATGCAGAAAGCAAAGATTTTAAATCGGCTTATGAGGCACAGAATGAATACTTGGAACTTAAGAATTATATTGATAGTACCAACAATTTTTCACAAATAACAGAGATAGAAGAAAAGTACAAAAATGCTGAAAAGGAGGTTGAAATAGAGCGTTTAAATTCTGCTAAACTTGATGCAGATAACAAAGCTCAGAATTTTCTTTTTTATACAATTGGACTACTATTTATCCTGATTTTGTCTGCTGCGCTACTTTGGATTTTCTGGCAAAAAAGAAATCAAACAGATAAAATAAAAAGGGCAGAAATGAATGCGAAAATTGCTGAAGCCAAAATGTTTGCTTTGAAGGCTCAAATGAATCCGCATTTTGTTTTTAATTGTATCAATACAGCTCAAAATTTTGTATTGAATAATAAAAAGGAACGTGCTTACGAATACCTTTCTGATTTTGCCAAATTGCTAAGATTGGTAATGGAAAATTCTTCAAAACTTTATATTCCTATTGAAGATGAATTGCAGCAAATACGCTTGTATATTGAACTAGAATCTATAAGATTTGAGAAACGTTTTGGATACCGAATTTTTGTTGACCCTGAGCTAGAAAATGGAGTGTATGAAATTCCAGGTATGATTTTACAACCTTTGATAGAAAATGCTATTGGACATGGATTAATAAATCGTACAGAAGAGGGTGGGGAACTATTTCTTCAATTGAGTTTATCTGGTGAAAAGGTAATTTGTGAACTTAGCGATAATGGTGTTGGTAGGAAAAAGGCGGCTGAGATAAAAGCGAAAAAGAGTTTGCATTATAGTTCGGCAGCAATTCCCAATATCAAAGAAAGATTGATTATGCTGGAGGGCCAATACAAATTAGAAATCATTGATTTAATGGATAAAGGAATCGCGCTTGGAACAAAAGTTATATTAGAATTGCCTTATAAATAGTGCCTGTTTCTGTCTTTTTCAGCGTGCCCTAAATAGAATTTTCTATCAATTGGAAATTATCATTCACAAAGTCTGAATGATAGTTGATGGTCCCAAATGTGCTATCTACAAATTCTGGCGATTTTCTTTTTTTCATGAAAGTAGTTTTGAATCATAAATCAACACTATCATGAAACAATTTATCCTTACTTCATTTCTTTGTTTTTTGGCTCTTATCAGCTTAAAAGCACAAACAGGTTCTTTTAATAAAGTTGTTTTGTTTAATGGCGAAACCCGACAAATCTCTTTTTATGTTCCAACAAATTACGATTCTACGAAACAAGTTGGCTTGGTAGTTTGCTTACATGGTTTGGGTGATAACTCCTCAAATTTTAGGAATGCTGCGATTAATTCGCTGAAATGGCACACTATTTTTTCGAATTCTATTTTGGTTTTTCCTGATGGTGGAAACGATGCCAATAGCGATTTTTATGCGCCTTTAGGTGATGAATCTTTTATAGAAACCGCTATCAATTATTGCAAGAATAACTACAATATCAATTCTAATGATGTTATTTTACAAGGCTTCTCATTAGGCGGAAGAAGTGCTTTGAAGTATGGTTTAGATTATCCAACTTCTTTTAAGGCTTTGTTGCTGAATACGCCAGCTTTACAAGGATTGTTGGATTTGCAAAATAAGCCCAATATAAGTTTGGGTTATCAATTTGAAAATGCTTCATCATTGCCTATTTTTATTTCTGTAGGTACCGCCGATGATGCTTATTTTAGTCTGAATGAACAATTAGCTTATAAGCTGAAATTGTATAAAGCTCCAGTTTATTTCCAGAAGATAAACGGCATGGGACATACTATTGCGGTGAATGCTCAAATTAGGAAATGTTTGAATTTCTTCGAACAAAAAGCTGTTTTAGCAAAAGACATTGAGTTGTTTGATGTAACATCTCCGCTTAATGTTTGTTCCAATACTTTTATGGCTGATTGTTTCATTAGGAACAATGGTGCATCAAACATACAAAGCTTTAAAATCAAACTAAAAATAGGTGAACAATTGATTGAAAAATCGATGGATATTTTAATTAAACCGAATGATTTTGTAAAGATTCCCGTAGAAGTTTTAGTTATTGATAAAAACCAAAATTCTTTTGCTGTTTCTGTTGTTTTTATAGATGATGATTCAACAAATAATTTCATTACAAAATCCATCAGTTTAAAGTCAATTAGCCAAGAAGCTATTATTAAAGATGGTTTCGAGAATTTAAATAATTGGGCCATTCAAAAATCTGGAAGTTTGTTTGAATGGTATTTAGATGATGTGACAAAAAAATCAGGAAACAAATCTTTGGGTTCATTTAATACCATTCTGTATTTTAATACTTTAAATAGTGTTGAATCGGTAGTTTCGAAGGCTATTGATTTAAGTAAAATCGACAAGAAAACTTTGAGTTTTGATGTAGCTTTTAATTATACCAAATATACGCCGCCTTATTTTTCTAAAGAGACCAATTTTTCAGATTCATTAGAACTTCAAATATCTACTGATTGCGGAAACACTTTTCAAACCATTTACAAAAAGGGCGGAAAAGAATTAGCAACAACAGCCGAACCCATGTTGAATCCATTGAATATTTCACAACTTGATTTCAATCCAACAAATGAAGAATGGAGAAGAGAAATTATAGACTTAAAGAATTATGCTTCTAGTTTAAATGCCATTTTTAAAATCAATTGTATCTCTGGAATGGGTGGTGTGCTCAATATCGATAATTTATCTTTTGGTGAAGATGTAATGTCTGTGAAACAAGTTAGAAGGGAAGAAAAGAATTTTACACTGTATCCTAATCCTGCAAGTGATTTCATTTCTTTTGATTTAGATGATGTGAATGCAATTGAAATATTTGATGCTCAAGGTAGATTGGTTCTTCAATCATCACAAAATCTCGATTCTAAAAGTCTTTCTGTTCATGCTTTACAAAACGGACTTTATACCCTAAAATTGATTGGTAATGATTTCAATGCTATAAAGAATTTATTGATTCAACATTAATTTTTAAAAACATGTTTTACAAAAGAGTTCTAACAAGTATAGGTCTTTTAGGCATATTGATTTTTGTTTCTTGCAGTGCAAATAAAACCGAAAATGCTACATTAACTAAAATCTATAAAGCTGATTTTTATGATTCAAGAAACAAGCTAGTACAATCTGATTCATTGGTTTACCAAGAATATGATGAAACCTTTTTGCTGGTTCAAAATAAGATTACATGGGATGTATTTCGAACTACCCAAGTCAATTCAACTACCCAAACAATAAAACATCAAACAGAAACTACAGGAATTGTTAAATCTAAGCAAGAGCTTTGGTTACATCCACCAAGGTTTAAGGCTTATGTTGATTTTACAGAATTCTCGGCTTTCCCAAGAGTGAAATTGCCTTTAAAGGATTCACTACAATACAAGTCGAAATTGGACTTAGGTACATACGCTTCTAAAGAAAATGGAACAGAGGTTTTATCAACTTACGAACTTGTAAAAGCGGATTCTAATTACATTGTGAAAACAAAATCAACAAGCTTAAAAGGCATTTTTTATTCTGATTTTATTTACAATGAAAAAGCTGGTTTTAGTAGATTTCAATATATAAATCCAAAAGGAGAACAATTAATTATTCATCAAATAAAATAAGTACATCATGGCAAAAATAATTTTTAAAAGAACCCATCAGTGGGCTAATAAATTCAGAAATATTGAAGTTGATATCAATGGTTTAAAGAAACTTTCTATAGCTGATGGACAGGAACAACAAGTAGAAGTTGAAGCCGGAAAAATTGCGCTTTCTGCAAAAATAGATTGGACAAAAAGCCCGATTTTGGAACTGGAACTTGCTGAAAACGAAACTAAAATTATTCACTTGGGCTGCAATGTAGAATTTGGCCTTTTGGAAAAAATATTAACAGGTTTGAGTTTTGCTGTCTTAATAACATCAGTTTATTTCTTTGGTGAGATACCTTTTAAGTCGTGGTTGGCACTTCTATCTCTTTGGCTGATAAGGGATTTGGTGATTACAAAAGGTAAATCTATTTTCTATTATTTGAGTATTGGTCGCGATAAATATTTGTACCTAAAGCCCTTAAATGAGCGCACAAAATTGGCTTAAAAATCAGTTTGGGAAGAATTCCTGGTTTTGTATTAAAAGTTTTTGGTTTTCTTTGCCGCCTCAACATTTTAGCTAAAGATTTTGGAATTACCTAAAGGAAAGCTCATCTCCATTGGCGGAGCAGAGGATAAAGGAACCGATTTAGAAACAGGATTTGTACAAAGAAACCGTCTTAATTTTTTTGAATTAGGCATTCTAAAAAGAATTGTGGATGAAGTAGGTGGTCCCGAAAAACGAATTGAAGTTATTACAACCGCATCTTCTATTCCAGAAGAAGTGGGTGAAAACTACTTGGGTGCTTTTGGGAAAATTGGTTGTACCAATATTGGTATCATGCACATTAAAAAACGCGAAGAAGTTACTATTCCTGAGTATATCGAAAGAATTAAAGCTTGTGATGCAGTGATGTTTTCTGGTGGTGACCAATTGCGTTTGACTAGCATTTTTGGAGGTACCGAAATCTACCAAATTCTTCACGATCGTTTTAATGACGAAGATGGATTTATTGTAGCAGGAACCAGCGCAGGTGCAATGGCCATGAGTAATACCATGATTTACCAAGGGAAAAGCGATTTAGCTCACTTAAAAGGTGAAGTAAAATTAACTACAGGTTTGGCTTTCATTGGTAATGTTATCATCGATTCACATTTTGATAAAAGAGGTAGATTCAATCGTTTAGCACAAGCTGTTGCTAGCAATCCTCAGTGTATTGGAATTGGTTTGGGTGAAGATACTGGAGTGATTATTACAGCTGGAAACCGATTAGAAGTAGTAGGAAGTGGCGCTGTTGTTATTGTAGATGGAAGAGATATTCGTCATACCAATATCACTGATGTTTCTATTGGAGAACCTATTTCTGTTGAAAACATTAAAGTGAATATTTTGGTAAGAGGAAATGCTTATTTGTTAAAGGAAAGAAAATTTGAAGTAGAAGCTGTTCATGCTTCTTAATATTTAATAACTTGATAATGTACCGATAAGGAATTTCTACAACTTATCGGTACAATTTATAAAAATTGATGGCGTTTTAAAACCATGTCAATTTTCAACTTATCAGGACTTATCGTTCAATTATTTGTATTGGGATTTTTCATTTACCTGTTTTTTCAAACGAGTAAGAGGGCTTAATTACCTGTAAATCTCAATTTGTTCGCCATTTTCGGAATGTTTATAGCCTCTGTACATTCCTTCCGAGTTAAAACTCATACAGATGTTTCCTTTTGCATCTAAAGCTACCAAGCCTCCTTCACCACCCAGTTCCACCAATTTCTTGTTTACAACCTCCTCACAGGCATCATTTAGGTTTAAACCCTTGTATTCCATTAAACAACTTACATCGTAAGCTACAACGGCTCTAATGAAATATTCACCATGTCCAGTACAACTTACTGCACATGTTTTGTTATTGGCATAAGTTCCAGCTCCAATCATGGGTGTATCACCAACACGACCATATTTTTTGTTTGTCATGCCACCAGTTGATGTTGCTGCTGAAATATTTCCATTGATGTCTAATGCAACAGCTCCAACAGTACCAAATTTCTTTTCACCTGTTTCTTGTTTGTCTGAATGATCAAGCTGGTAAGAATCGCTGTCTTTTACATCTTGCCATTGTTTGTATCTGCCTGCTTCATAAAAATAGCTATCATCTTCCAATTTTAGTCCCATTGTTTGGGCATAGTTTTCTGCATCTTGTCCGCTTAAAAACACATGGCCAGATTTTTCTTTAATCACTCTGGCAAACTGAACCGGATTTTTAACATGACTGATTCCTGATACCGCACCAGCCTCTAAATTAGAACCATCCATAATGCTGGCATCCATTTCGTGGGTTCCTTTATTGGTAAAAACCGCACCTTTTCCTGCATTAAACAATGGGAAATCTTCTAAAGCACTTACTGCAGCTTCAACGGCATCTAAACTACTACCACCATTTTCAAGTATTTGATAACCTGCATCTAAAGCAGCTTTTAAACCTGATTTGTACTCTTTTTCTTTTGCCTCTGTCATAAGCGTTTTAAGGATGGTTCCTGCTCCACCATGAATTACAATGCAAAAGGGCTTTTTCGATTCTTCCATTTGACAAAATTCCTCAATAAAAGGGAATTGCCAAATATTCGACCAAAATCTTATTGAAATTATTGTAGAATCAAGTTAAAATAAAAGTGCGACATTTTGCAAATTTTCAGCTTTATCTGTTTCAGTTTGGGAAATTGCGACATTTTTCGTTTTGTGGTTTTTGAAAGATTTCGCTGTGAATTTTGCAAATTTTTCTGTTCGTAGCCGATACTTGACATATTTGGCGATAAAATCAGGTTCGTTTTAAGTATAAATTCACAAACTCGGAGTGCGACATTTTAGGAATATTGCCTTAAAATGAGGTTTTTGACAGAAAGTAGGAACTTATTAAATGTTGTTTTATTCTATACTAACATTCAGCTGACTTGTATTAACTTCGACTTATATTATTTGTAACAATGACCAATTATTATAAACCCAAATCAATTATCACCTTGCTGTTGGTTTTACTTTTTTTGACATCTTGTAATGCTCAAAACAATACTCCAACAAAAACTGTAGAGCAAATTGAAAACATATCAAAGCCAATTGGTCAGACTAGATTAATCAATAAGCAAGGCAAAAAAGCAAATGACAATGTTCAGTGTGGTTTGCAGGATAAATCAGGTAATCTTTGGTTTGGTACAACTGGAGCAGGTGTATACCGATTTGATGGTAAACTCTTTTTCAATTACACAACAAATGAGGGTTTAAGCAACAATACAGTTTGGTCGATTTTGGAAGATAGTGATGGTAATATTTGGTTTGGAACCGACAATGGTATTTCTCGTTTTGATGCTTCTCGAATGAATGGTAATGGTAAGCAGGAAAAAGCAATAGAAATTATTGCTCTCCCGCTAAATAAGGAGAATACTAATTACTCAAATAATAATGCTATTAAAAGTTCTATTTATAAGAACTCAGTTTGGAGTATGTTTCAAGACAAAAAGGGTACAATTTGGTTTGGTACTGACGAGGGTTTATATTGCTATGATGGAAAAGTATTTACAAGTTTTCTCGATAATCCAAATATCATAAATCATGGTGGTCATTCTTTAAAGAATTTGCAATGTATGTTTGAAGATAAACATGGAAATATGTGGTTTGGTTCAGGATTTCCGGCTTTTGAAGGCATTTTTCGTTTTGATGGTAAAACTGTTGAGAATTTTAGACCAAAAAATGAGGATTGGATTCGTATAATCACTGAGGATAAAAACGGGAGTATATTATTTTGCACAAGACACAATGGAGTTCAGGCTTTTGATGGACAGAAGTTTACAAACTATTCTCAGCCGCTAAAATTAAGGAATGACCTGTTGAATTGTATTTTCGTAGATAAGCAAAAAAATATCTGGTATGGATCAGACTATATAAACGATAACGACTTCACCAAAGGAGGAGTTTGGAAGTACGATGGAAAATTGTTTGTAGAATTTACAATGTATGATGGTTTGGCTAATACTTCACCTTATTTAATTATGGAAGATAGAGCTGGTAACATTTGGTTTGGTACAAGAAATACAGGTTTGTTCAAATATGATGGTAAAGCCTTTACCAATTATTCTGAATAAGAAACTTTGCTTTTAAACAAACATGAAATAAAGAAAATTTCAGTCATGTTTTTAGCTTGTTTCAAAGCTCAATTTTAGTTTTTAATTTACCTCGGAAATCCGTTTTGGTTATTTCTTAAAAAGCTTTCATCGCTTAAGGTTTTTAGAAAAGAGATGATATTGGATTTGTCTTCTGAGCTAAGTTGAATTTTCTTCTTTAGGTTCTTTGATAAGGTTTTACTATCAAAAATATTGTTTGAATAATGGAAGAGGACCATTTCTAAATTCTGATACCTGCCATCGTGCATATAAGGGTAGGAGAACTCAATGTTTCTTATACTAGGTACTTTGAATTTATACAAATCGCTTTCTTTTTGGCTGATTTTTTTTCTGCCAATATCATTCAAGTTTGTATCAGGTTCCAATCCGTTGTTTTCAAATTCATTATTGGTAAACAAGGGCTCTGTATGACAAACAGCACAATTCGATTTGAATAATTCGTATCCTTTGGCTTCAGCTTCAGTAAAGCTAAATCCCGGTTCTTTTCTTTGTACTTTATCGTATTTAGAATTCGAACTTACCAAAGTGAGCATAAATTGTGATATAGCTTTCAAAGTTCTTTCTCCTGTAACTAAACTATCTCCATAAGCTTGAGCAAATAGCTTTTTGTACCTGTTTTTCTTTTGTAAACGATTAACAACATCAGCGATATTACTGCCCATTTCGTCGGGATGTGAAATGGGTGCCAATGCTTGTGCATCTAAATGGTGAATGGCTCCATCCCACATAAAACTTTTTTGCCAAGCCAGATTCATTAATGCAGGCGAATTTCTGGTCCCGATTCTATCTTCAATTCCATGACTCAAAGTATGATCGGTATGCGTAAAAGCTGTAAAAGGTGAATGACAAGAGGAGCAAGAAACACTGTTATCTGCCGATAAAATAGGGTCGTAAAAAAGTGTTCTTCCCAAAAATATCTTCTCTTTTGTTAAAGGATTTTTACTGAAATCGTAATTCGGTTTAGGCCAGTTTTGAGGAACATTAAATAGGCCTTCATCGGGTAATTTAAAAGCAGCCAAAACAACCATTATCAAACAAAGAAATACAAGACTTTTTTTCATTTGAAAGATTGGGCTAAATTCTTTGAAAGCTTCACTGCCATTGAGCTTGGACTCATCACCTCAGCTTTATTTTCAATGGGAAGTTTAGAAACGAAATCTTCGAGATTAAATACGATTTCTATCTTATTAGAAAAGCTTCGTTTTAGAATGATTTGTTGCACACATAAATAGGGTTCCAAATATCCTCCTAAATGATAAGAGAAACTTCCTGTTTTGTTTTTAGAAAGACTGCTTTTTCCTTCAATCTTAAAATTGATATAACCACTATGCCAGGTCCAATACATGCCATGTACAGGATCTAAATCACCACCCATAATGCCAGAAACATTGGTGCTGCTATCAATTCCAATATTCATCCTGATTTCATCAAATTGAATATCATTTCTCTTTAAAGAAAAAGATAAACTCAAACTATCATTTAAATTGATGAGATGAAAACTATTATCTTCTTTATAAACCAAATTTCCTTTTTTATAGAGTTCAATTTCAGAAAGATAAAATTTGCAAAGGCTAATTTGAAAGGAATCGTTTTTAGTAGAGTGAAAATATTTCTTTAGGATTTGAAACTCATCATCTCCCCAAACAGGCCTCAGGCGCAAGTTTTGCGCAGCTCCGTTTTTGGGAAGCAGGATATAAATCAAACCGAAAAGAAAAAAAATGAATTTAATTTTCATGTAGGAATAAGGTAGACAAAAGAAGGTAAATTCCTACTGTATGAAAAGGGTTGATTAAGTTTAAAGTATTTTAATTCGTTGTTTTACCTAAAAAAAAATTGTGCTATAAAATCTAAACTTTGATTTTATAGCACAATTTCGAACTTGATTTTTTTTAATTAACTAAAATCTAGATGATTAAGTTTTTATCTTAAATCAAAAGCAGTAATTAATTTTTTGTCTTTTAGATAATATAAAACACCAAATTGATCATCAACTTTGTATTCAGGTTTTTTGTCTTTTAGGATAATTTCAGCATCTTTTTTACCAGTATTTTTATTGAATTTTATAAGACCAATTCCATCTTCAAGTTTTGTGAGAATATATAAATGATCTTTAGTGGTAGCAGTTGCCTTAAACTTTTTATTCATTTCACCCATCATATCATCTCCGGCTTTGCCGCTCTGTCTCGAATCTTTGTAATTACCTGCCATTCCTTGATTTACGCTTTGAGTGGCCATTGCTGCGGTTAAAGCGCCAAGTGCAATTTTTGCAGCTAAGCTTTGTCCGGGTGCTTTGTAGTATGATTGATAAATTAATTTTCCATCATATGAAAGTAGAATTGCATTTTGTGAAGCATTTACAAGTATTCCTGTCTCTCTAAATTCAATTTTATTTGGAGTTTCGTCTTCTTTGAAGTTTAAATCCATTACTTTTTTACTGCTACCATCTTTTTTAATAAAGAATAATTCAGTGCCGGTACTAACAACTAAGTTATCATTTTTGCTATCGTAAGCGCTAATCATATTGCTTACTTTCTTAAACTTTGTTGGTTCCTTAACATATTCACCAGTTTTTAAACTTGCAACACCCATATCTTTAGTAGTTAAAAAGAAAATTTGGTCATTGGGCAAGAGGTTTACATTTTTTGGAAAAATGCCGGTTTTGATATCCTTTTTTAATAATTGTTTTCCGGTGATTAAATCAATCGTATTAATTCCACCAGACGTTGTTGAATATACAACACCATTTGATGTAATTTCAGCCATAAATATGCCACCTTTAATTTTGAAAGGTTTTTTCCATATACCCATAGCTGTTTGACGATCAAAAATTTGGAAATATGTTGTTTTTAAATCTGCTGAATGACTGAACAATCCTTTCTCAGTGAATACCATACGTTGAGGCATTCCGGCCAATTTGCTAGGTTTTTTAGTTGTACGTTTTCCCGTAGCATCAAGTTTATGGAGGAAGTGTTTTTTACCATCACTTTCACCTACATAATATTCTCCTTTAACAGGGTCGGCCAAAACATTAATTATACTTGATGTTTTTTCAAGATCGTCATAAGTCCAATCTATAGTAAATTTTTCTTTATCTAAACAAACTATTCCTTTTTCAGTTCTAATAAAAAGCTTTCCTTCAGACTCATAATATTTATAAAGATTGATATATGAACCCATGGTTTTTTTATCGGTGAACGAAACCAGACCTTTGTTTTCCAGCGTTTCAATATCATAAGCACCAAAAGAATAACCGGAACCATTACTTCCCAAAACATAAATTCTTTTTGCTGGAAAATCAGATTTAATTGTAACAATATTAACCCAACCGGCTTTATATGAGTTAAATACTTCCTTTCCGGTAAAATAATCTAAGATAACCTTTGAATATCCACGTGTAAGAATAACATAAGGTGTACCTGGTATCAAAGAAACCTCTTCCGGTTTTAGTTTACCCATTGCGTTGTATTGGTATAAAACTTCTTTTTTATGAGCTTCAATTGCTGTTAAACCATCATCAGAGCCAACCAGAAGTATGCCGCCTGGAGCTAGGTTCATGGTTTGAATATCATCAGGAATTTGGTAACTATAAGTTGCTTGTAATGTTTGTTGAGCAAAGCTTAATCCAATGTTTAGGAGAAGACCTAAGGTTAAAAATATTTTTTTCATAGATTTTAAATTTATATGTACGAAATTGGCCATGAATGCCTTGCTTATCAATACAGCAAATGCTGTAATTCAAAGCATAAAAAAAAAGAATAACCGCTCATAAAGCAGCTATTCTTTTTACCCTTAATTTTCTTTATTTTATTTGGTACAATATGCTTTTGTATAATCGTCGCTTCCTCTTCTTTGCTCAAACTGTTTATCGTCGAACACCATAGAAGATTTTGTGAAAGTTTTGATTTCCATTGAATCTGGTCTATCTCCTGGTTCAAGTGTTACCAATACATCCTTACCGTTAATTTTTAATACACTAAAGGTTCCTTCGGAATCATCAAAGGTTGTTTTTGTTACGTAAGTACCATTGCTGTTAAAAGTAATACTTGCATCACCAGCATTAAAGCTCATTTGCATCATTACGGAATCATTTGTAAGTTTAAGGCTTTCGAATTTATTAATGTTCCATTTGCCAATTAAAGCTTCCTTTGAAAATGCAACAGGTGCATCTGTACTTGTTTCTTCTTCTTTTTTGCATGCAACCATTGCAAGCAAAAGCATTGGGATAAGTAGTTTTTTCATTGTTTTAGATTGATGTTTTTGTTTTTTGATTAGTCTATTATGATTTTTTTAACTGATATTCCATTTTTGGAGTTTACCTCAATTAGGTAAATGCCCTTACTAAAATTAGCGGTATAAACTGTTGCTTTATCCTGTTCAATTATGTGTTCGCATTGGAATTTTTTTCCTGAAATATCATAAATAGAAACTCCCATAATTTCACTATTATCAATGGTTTCAACAATGAAATAGTCTTTTGCCGGATTTGGATAAACTGGTTTTAAATTTTCTAGATTTACTTTTTGAATAGCATTAGGACTTGAACCTGTTTTGATGCTAAAAAAGCCGATATGGTAAGCTCCTACATTCGTTCCTGTTAAAGGAAGTGTGATGTCTCCAAAACTATTTCCGGTTGAAAAAATACCCATCATATCAACTCTATTATCTGTGGCTTGTAAGTATTCCATGGTACTTCCAACAAATCCACCACCAACAGAGGCTTTTAAACTACCAGTTATATTTCCTGCTTTATCAAATGCTGCAATCCATTGTTCGCTGCCGTTGGTTGTGGCGCTCTTTTTAAATTCAATACTATCGTTTTGTCCACTTTGCAGGTAAATACTTGAACTGGTATTTCCTGCTACATAAATTTTTCCATTTGAGAATACCGGACCTTTAAGACTATTATTACATACTCTGGTCCAAACTTGTTTGCCATCAGTTCCATTTATTTTAAGTAAGTAACCGGCTGATTTTCTAATTCCATAACTTGATGAATATTGACTTCCACTACCTGCGATATAAATGTTTCCTTCATTATCCGCCATTGCGCCATTAAAATTTGTAACTCCATTATCATCATCATAAGTTATTGCCCATTGAGCCATTCCATTATTATCAAATTTTACAGCAAATAAGGAACCTTGGTTATATGAAATAGAAATATTGTTTCCAAAATCAATTGGAGTTGAAACGCCATTATTAAAACCAGTATAAAAAATATTGTTTCCGTGAACTATTAATTCTGTTGGTTGAGAGAATCCTTTTGTTACATTCACCCAATCTACAGTACCTTCTATACTTAATTGACAAAGAAGTGAAAGATTATTACTGTATTGCGTGCGAGGATAGTTTACATTGTTGAATTTTAGGTTTAGTCCCTTACCATGTGCTAACCAATAAACTTTATTATTTATAACTTTTACAGAAACACCTCTGTCTGTTCCCAATGAAAATTCTTCTGATTCACCAAAGCGGTGCCACCAAACTTTTCCACTAGAATTAATGCGAGCAATAAATGCATCACTTGAATATAAACCATTTCCTGTTGCTGTATATAATGGTGCAATTGAATCATTACCATAATATATAGTCCCATTAAATTCACCTGTTATAATTGCCCCACCATTTCCATCTTCGCATATAGAATTTATTTTATGAATATAAGCAAAAGGAGCTGGTGCTTTGGAAGCTGATAATGATTGTGTCCAAACAACAGCATTGCTTGAGTTATATTTACTAAGCGTTAGTCCCTTACTCATAAAATATCCGCCATCTGTTGTTGGAATTACCGAGCCTTTTTCTGGCGTTTCAAGTAAGATAACATCTAATTTGGTGTATTTTTCTACTATTGGAGTTTGTGCATTTGAAGTCACATAAAGATTTCCAAATAGTATTAAACTAAGTATTAGTTTTTTCATATTTCTGTATAGTTTAGTTTTTGATAAATCTTTGAGTAAACATTCCTTCTTGTGTATAACAGCTTAAGAAATAAATTCCAGGATTTAAACTACTTATATCAATAGATTCATTTATCGATGTTTCAGTTTGAACTAAAGCTCCAGTATGACTATATATAGCAAAACTCAAAGGGTGATAATTGGATGGAATTTCTAAGTTTATTTGACTTTTTGCTGGGTTTGGATAAAGACTTATATTTCCTTTTGAAGCCGCATCTTCAAGTGCATTTGGTGTATTGGATTTATAAATAACTGAACCTGTTGGCTGCAGCGGCATGCCTGTTCCGTTGCGCGCAAAAACTGTGAATCTCTTAGTTTTACCGTTTTCTTTTTGGTTTACAATTACTTTGTTTGCCAATTCAAATTGGTTAGTACTTGTCTGCAAAACAGTTTGCAATGAAGAGTCTAGTCCATTAGAATAGTAGTAAATAGTGTATGCAATTCTAGTGAAGTTTGAACCTTCAGGCTTAAATGCTACTAAAGAGTCGATTCGGTTATTGCTTAGGTAGTAAATAGACTTCGCATTTAGTTGCCAAGCTCCACTCATCCAACGATAAGAATAATGTTCGAATTGGTTCGGGTTAGAGCCACGTTCAATTGTAATTTTTGCACTATTGGTAAATGGGCTACCATTATTGCTACGCTCAACAACTATGCTAGTATCACCCGTTGCATCAGATGTGAAGGTAGCTCGTTCTGTATCTTCCCAAGGGTTGTTGCCTTCTTTGTCACCAGAAATGCAAACTATTGTATTTTCGTTTACAGTACTCGTAATTCTAAAAACTGGCATACCTGGCATGGTAGAGTTTGACATTCCACTTAATGGTACACCTTTATTATCATAAATAACATTGCTCATCTCAATGCCAGCAATAGTGATAGAATTATGTGTAATAGGTTCAACCCTAAGATTGAGACTCCATATTTCTCCAGCACTAAACTGTGCATTTGCTCCAAAAGAAAAAAGTATTGCTAATACTAGTAGATTTTTTTTCATAAGATTGTTTTAAATTATGAAGCAAAAATTTCTATTTTTTAATCAATCTGAAATACAGCAAATGCAGTATATTCAAATAAACCTATGCTATTAAAGACCTTAAAAATTTGTATATTATTATCGGTAATTCTTTTTCCAGACTTGCTACAAGCGCAATTGCAGCGTAACTATACTACCTATAATGTTGACAATGGCCTAGCACAAAACACGGTTTGGGATGCCATACAAGACTATCGAGGTTTTATGTGGTTTAGCACAGCTGATGGTCTCAACAGATTTGATGGCTATACTATGAAATCGTATAAAAATCAGATAAATGATAGCACATCAATTTATGGAACAACTGGGTTTAATTTTTTTCAGGATGCCCAAAATGTACTTTGGATTGGCCATGATAGAGGGCTGAGTATCTATGATAGAATCCATGATAAATTTATTAACCTATATAAGAACCCTAATGGTATCAGCATTATGGGCATAGATTCAAATGGTATTTTATGGACCGTCTCTGCAGCTAAGTATGTTTTAGGTTTTAATTTAAAAAATGGTAAGTTAATTCATCAAGTTTTTGTCAATCAAAATTGGCATAACTCTTATGGTTCAATTGTAACCAGTGTAAAGATAAATAGTTCGTTTTTTATAGGTCTCTCAGGCAATGTCTGTTTGCAGTTTAATCCTTATACTAAGCGTCATGTAACGCATCACTCACCTATAGCAATTAACTCTACATTACATGCTTTGGATTCTAATAGGTTTTGTTCTTTTTTAGGTAATAGGGCAGCCATATTCATTGTAAAAAATGATTCTATTCAAATTAAAGTTAAACATTATCCAAAAATTGATACCTCGACATTTATTTTTAGTGGTGGAATTATCTTTAATAATAAATTGTATTGCGGAGGTATAAATGGCGTTTTTATTTTTAACACAAAAACCTTAGAACTAGAAGACCAATTAACACATTTTAACAATGGTTTAACAGAGTCGTATGCTTATATCCAAACGCTTAGGTTTGATAAATCTGGTAATTTGTATATATGTTCTAATGGAGCAGGCTTATTTGTTTATTCCCCATTTAGAAATAGGTTTAAACATTATACAAATTACTCACCCAAAAAGAGCTTGTTCAAATCTATAATAACTACTAAAGATGGTAAAATATTTGCTGGTTCTTATGCTGAAGGTTTAACAATTTTTGAACCAAACGGAAAATTTGAAATCCTGAAAATGCCTGTTATGGGAGGAAATGAAAGCGTTAGTGCTTTATATAAACTTAATGAGGATGAGCTATTACTTGGTCTATATTTCAATCTTATTAAGTATAATTACAAAACTCGGGTAAGTCATTATTTTGATAATGATCCTATTTATATTTCAAGTGGTTATCCTTTTTATCAAAAAGTTGGGAATGAATTATGGTTAAACAGAAATAATACAGAAGATGCATGCATTCAGGATGTTTTTTCAAATAAAATAATCTTAGAAATAAAAAATAATACCATCACTTGTTTTCAAAAGCTAAATGAACACCTTCTTTTAATGGGGACAAAAAGAGGATTATTACTTTATGATTTAAATACAAAATTGACAAGAACCACAAATGTGAAAGAATTTGTAAAGTCAATTTGTATTGCAAAGGACAGAACAATTTATGTAGGAACGATAGTTGGATTATATATTTACGATGCTAATTTGAAACTTTTAAAATACATAAATAATGGAAATGGATTAGCAGATAATTTCATTTATGGTGTTTTAGAAGATAATTACAATAAAATATGGTTTAGTCATAATAAGGGTTTAAGCGTATATAACCCTAAAACTTCCAAACTAAAACATTATAGTGTTAAAGATGGACTTCAAAGCAATGAATTCAATACAGGTGCTTATTATAAAGATGAAAATGGCTTACTCTATTTTGGTGGTGTAAATGGAATAAATGTAATTGATACAAAAAATATTATTGAGAATAAAAGTGCTCCACATATTGCTATCAATGAGATTTTGTTAGGTGATGTTCCTTATAAAACAGATACTACCTATAATGAAATCAAATCACTTCAATTGTCCTATTTAGACAATACCTTATCCTTCGATTTTTCTGCATTAGAATTCAGTCAACCCGAACAAAATACCTATCAGTATTTCTTAGAAGGATATGATAAAAACTGGATTCAAAGTGGAACTAAACATTTCGCTCGTTATGCTAATCTTCCTCCAGGAGAGTATGTTTTTAAAATAAAAGCAGCTAATGGTGATGGATATTGGAATGAAACACCAAGAGAACTCTTTATTAATATAACACCTCCTTTTTGGAAAACTACTTGGTTTTATGTTTTAATGTTCTTTTTAGGAATTTTCCTGCTTTCATTAAGTGCTTGGTTATTTATTAAAAGGCAAAAGCGTAATCTAGAACGTGCGTATGAAATTCAAAGAAAATTAGAAGAGGAAAGATTACGCATTTCTAGAGATTTACATGACAATGTAGGTGCACAATTAAGTTATCTCATTACCAATATTGAGTGGATGTTACAACACCCAGAACAAATGAGTGAAGCTGAGGAGAAGCAACGCCTTGAAGCTTTAAGTGAGGCTGGAAAAAATGCAATTCTTACACTTCGACAAACCATTTGGGCAATTAGCCATAATAGTTTAATGGTTGATGATTTTGCAGATAGATTCAAACAGTTTGTTTTAAAGATGATTGAATTCAACAAAACAATTCATGTTCAATTCTCGGAAGATTTAGTGAGTTCACATCAATTAAGTCCGGCTTTGGCTCTTAACTTTTTTAGAATCTGTCAGGAAGCTTTTACAAATGCTTTAAAACATGCTGATGCAAATACGGTAATCATCAAGTTTTCAAGTAATACTGAGTTTGTTTTACAGTTTAGTATCAAAGACAATGGTAAAGGATTTAACTGGGTTGAAGGACAAAAAAACGGACATTATGGTTTAATAAATATGAGGGCGAGAGCAGAAGAAATGGGAGCTAAACTTGAAATTTTCTCAAAAGAAGCAGAGGGAACTGAGGTTATTTTATCTTATAAATAATGCATCTGCTGTATGTTTTACTAACTATTTTCCATCCAAATTGCATGAAAAATGAATGATGTGATACAACTTGTAATTGTAGATGATAAACAGCCCAATAGAGTTTCTTTAAAGGAGAAACTAAGTTTTGTTCCTGAGGTGAATGTTGTATTTCTTGCAGCAAATGGCGAAGACTTTTTAGAGCAAATGGCTGAGCTCAAACAAAAAGTGGATATAGTTTTAATGGATATAGATATGCCAATAATGGACGGTATTAAGGCTGTTAATATTGGCTCTGAGCTTTATCCAGAAACCAAGTTTGTAATGCTAACGGTTTTTGATGATGATGAGAAAATTTTTGAAGCAATAAAATCGGGTGCAATTGGTTATTTGTTAAAGGATGAAAATGCTGATAGAATTGTTCATGCAATTAAAGAAATCACAGAATTTGGCGGCTCTCCAATGAGTCCTCGTATTGCGCGAAAGGCACTTCAGATTTTAATGAATGCCCAAGTTTCTAATGATAAAAAACCAGATTCCGGCTTAAGCGATAGGGAATTAGAGATTCTTAAAGGTTTGGTTGATGGTTTAGACTATAAGGCCGTTGCCGAAAAGTTGTTTATTAGTCCTTTAACTGTACGAACTCATATCACTAAAATCTATAAAAAGTTACGAGTAAATAATAAAGTTCAGGCAGTTAATCTTGCAATTAAAAACAAGTGGTTTTAGCAAAAGGTGTCAATACCTTTTAGATATTATTCTTCCCAATTCATTGCCACTTTTCCTTTGGTCCTCATCGATTCAATGTAAGTTATAGCATCAGGTATTTGTTTGTATGAAAACGTCTTTTCTATTTGTACTTTAATGTATTTGTGCTCTATTAAATGTGCCAAAGTTTCAAGGTCAGTTTTATTTACTTCAGCAGTAAACTGAATAAGTGGATAGCTTCCCAACATCTTTTTGAACAAGACATTTACCATATGGCCCATGCCGATAAAACCAATCATCACACCACGTTTTCCCATTCTTTTATAATCATCAAAGTTTAGGTTACCATTGGCATCTATAATCAAATCGTAATTTCCTTTTTGTTGGTGAATATCTATTTGGTCATAAGCAATCACATCGTCTGCACCAAGCGACTCAACAAAGGATTTATTTTTAGCCGAACAAATAGCAGTTACTTTAGCACCTCTGGCTTTTGCAATTTGTACAGCAAAATGTCCAACACCACCCGATGCTCCATTAATCAGAACCGATTCACCAGCTTTTAATTTTCCATGTGTATCAATGGCTTGCAAGGCTGTTAATCCTGCTATTGGAACACATGCCATTTCAGTAAAGCTGATTTCATTTGGCATGAATGCAATACACTTTTCATCAATCTGAATGTATTCTGCAAAAGCGCCACCAGTAAGTGATTCTCCATAAACTCTATCACCCACTTTGAAATGTTTGGTTTTATTACCCACTTTTTCTACAATACCAGCAAAATCAGCACCTAGAATTTTGTCTTTTGGTTTGAACAATCCTGTTGTAAATCTAGCAAAAAAAGGTGCACCTCTTAAAATGTGCCAATCAGCTGGATTTGCAGAATTGGCCATTACTTTCACCCGAATTTCATTTTCCTTTAATGCTGCTAATTCTATTTCTTCAAAGCGAAGAATTTCTGGTCCGCCGTATTGTGTTTTGATAAAAGCTTTCATGTTTTCTAATAATAATTTCTAAGAGAAAACCATGACGAAAGAAGGGGAGGAAAAGTTACAAACTTATGAATATGATTTTAAACTATTTCCTCAAGAGAAAATGCATTTCTTCAAGAGCTAAACGTCTTACCTATAAATCAAATTAATCTCCGAAAGTTCTCTTCCAATTTGTTGAATGCCCGATAGAATTTTTTCTGTTTGAACAACAGAAGGCTTTTTGTTTCCCTGAACATATTGGGATAACAAGGTAGGATTCATCCCAATTTTTTCTGCCAAGAACTTTGAATTAATTACTCGGTAGAATTGGAAAAATTGTTTGAAATCCATTTCAAACTTTAAATTATTGATGCTTAGTTTTAAGTCTTGCTCATCAAAATAAAGCTGACAAGCTTCCAAAGAGTTCTCCATTAATTCTGAAATAGTTTTCCCACTTGTGAAGATGGGAAAGTCTTCCGCATATGCAGAATAACCTGTTTTGGTTATCTCCACAATTAAGCTGATTTTTTTTCTACTAGTCTTCATATTGGTTAATTATTTTAGCCCTGCATCTTTTTTGATTTTATTCTCTAAGCCTTTTCCAAGTTCTTGTGAGCCATGATTTGGAAAGATAATAATACTTGGTTTTTTGTCGTGAATTAATTTAACATGTGATCCACTTTGAGAAATTGGATACCAGCCGTCACGGGTTAATATTCGATATAATTCTGAGCATTTCACTTTAAACAAAAGTAAATAATAATTTACTTTCTTGAAACATTTTTTTTTAAATTTTATAGTATAACCTAGAATGAATGGCATAAAAAAACTCCGGCATTACCGGAGTTCCTTTTTGTTTCGATTTCTCTTATTTTCTTGAAATGGCTTTCAAAGCGGCATCAACAATGTTTTGCGCTTCTAATCCGTATTTTTTCATCAATTCATCTGGTGTTCCACTTTCTCCAAAGCTATCGTTTACACCAACCATTTCAACTGGTAATGGCATTTCACGCGATAACAATTGACAAATACTATCTCCCAATCCACCATTTAATTGATGTTCTTCAGCAGTTACCACACATTTTGTTTTGCTAACAGATTCCAAAATTGCTTGTCTGTCTAATGGTTTGATTGTATGGATATTGATAATTTCTGCATTGATTCCTTTTTCAGCCAACATATGTCCAGCTTCAATAGCTTTCCAAACTAAATGTCCAGTTGCAAAAATGCTCACATCAGTTCCTTCATTTAACATTAATGCTTTACCAATTTCAAATTTTTGGTCGGCAGCAGTAAAATTAGGAACTGCAGGTCTTCCAAATCTTAAATAAACAGGTCCTTCATAATCTGCAATGGCAATGGTTGCTGCTTTGGTTTGGTTAAAATCACAAGGATTAATTACCACCATTCCAGGAAGCATTTTCATTAAACCAATATCTTCTAAAATCTGATGTGTTGCCCCATCTTCGCCTAATGTAACTCCGGCATGAGATGCACATATTTTTACATTTTTGTCAGAATAAGCAATCGATTGACGAATTTGATCGTAAACACGTCCAGTGCTAAAATTAGCAAATGTTCCTGTAAACGGAATTAATCCACCAATTGTTAAACCAGCAGCAACGCCCATCATATTTGCTTCTGCAATTCCAACTTGGAAAAATCTTTCAGGATGGTCTTTTTGAAAAGCATCCATTTTTAATGAACCTGTTAAATCTGCGCACAAGGCCACTACTTTCGGATTTGTTTTTCCTAATTCCGATAGTCCGGCTCCGAAACCACTACGGGTATCTTTTACATTCTGTATCTCAAATTGCTTCATGAGTAATGATAATTTTAATTCAAAGTAATATTTGTGGCTTGGCCACTAGTAATTTTAAATCCTCTTTCAAAAGTATTGCTGCTTCTACTTGCACCTTTAGCCCTGTAAATAACTTTGTAATCGCCAGGTTGAATTACATATTGATGCATTCGTTTATCTGTTGATAATTTGCAAACCCAAACCAATTCGTTTCTAATCATTTGGTAGATATCGGCGTAAAAGTCTTGTACTTGGTAACTAATGATTAATTTTCCTGGTTGAGGTAATTGAATAGTTGTAGTAGTGCTTTGGTCTACCGACACTTCTTTAAAAATCATTCTAGGTAAACAAAGTACTTCAACATCATATTTCCCAACAATGTATTTTTCTTTTGCAGTAGCATCTTGTACATGAAGGGTTTTATAGTCTTTCGCTTTTCTTGTAATAAATTGTAGGTTATTGTAATTGGTTAAACCATCAACCCTAACAGTTAATTGTCCTTGAGGTGCATCCACTCCAATAATGGTATGTTTTCCAGGTGTTACTTCTATGTTTTCTTTGGTAACAGGTGGAATAGTATGAACCACCATTCTGTATTTATAAACTGGGTCCAATAAAATAGTATCGGGGTTTCCTCTTTCGTTAATGGTATGCATATAGTTATACAACAACTGATTCGATTTCATGTCGTAAAAACTCATATTCACATTTGTTTCTGTTGGTTTACCATTAATGTCTAACAGGTTTACTTGGGCAGTAGTATTATTTAATGCTTGTGATATAACCACATTTAAAACCGTGTTAAATCCTTCTTCTGTATTGGCATCATAATATTTACCTACACAATCAAAAGCTCTTTTGAAATCTGGTGTAGAACCTATTCCAATAATAAAGGGTTTTAGAATGATGCCTTTACTTTGTAGTGCTTCTGAAACTGCGCATGGATCGCCAGAACATTCTTCAATTCCATCGGTAATTAAAATAATTACATTTCTAGAATATGGGTCTGTAGGAAAATCAGATGCCGACATCAACAAAGAATGAGCAATTAATGTTGTTCCTTTCGGATTAATTGCTTGAATTCTGTTTTTAATTTCAGTATGATTTTTTGGCCTGAACGGAACTTCCAATCTAGTATCCTTACAATTTCTAGCACCTGGAGGAGAAGTGTGGCCATAAACACGTAAGGCAACTTCCACATTTTGTAGTGGTGCTAAACTATCAATTGTTTTAGATAAAAGTCGTTTCGCAACATTAATACGCGTATCATTATCCAGTTTAGCGTACATACTACCACTGGCATCAAGCAAAAAGAGAATGCGTGTTACAGTTGGTTTTTTTTGGGTTTGTGCCTCAGCAAAACCTCCTCCAATCAAATAAAGAAAGAAGGCGAAACCCAATAGGGTTTTAAAAATAGTTTTTAATTTTTGCATGCAGGCTTATTAACGTGGCTTAGTAATCTCCAATTGTTTCAGGAAGCTGAGAAAGGGCATTTGCCAATTCTGCATCGTTTGGAGCAACACCGTGCCATTTATGGCTACCCATCATAAAATCAACTGGGTAACCCATTTCTGTACGCATCATAATAAAAATTGGTTTTCCATTTCCAGCCATTGATTTGGCTTTTGCCATGGTTGCCAAAATATTTTCATGATTGTGTCCATCCATATCCAAAACTTCCCATCCAAAAGCTGCAAGTTTGGTGCCAATATCTGTTCCCAATCCCATTACTTCTTTGGTAGAACCATCAATCTGTTGTCCGTTGAAGTCGATTGTTACAATTAAATTATCGATTTTTTGGTGAGCAGCAAACATAAATGCCTCCCAATTCTGACCTTCTTCAATTTCACCATCACCCATTAAACAATAAACCATTTTTGTGTCATTGTTTAATTTTTTTGCCAAAGCAGCGCCCGCAGCAACTGAAACTCCTTGTCCTAATGAACCTGAAGCTACTCTTATTCCTGGTAATTCTTCATGAGTTGTTGGATGTCCTTGTAAACGGGTATTAATTCTGCGAAAAGTTTTCAATTCTTCAACAGGAAAATAACCAGAACGAGCTAAAACACTGTAAAATACTGGTGAAATATGTCCGTTCGAAAGAAAAAATACATCTTCACCAATTCCATCCATTTTAAAATCTGGATTGTGGTCCATGATATTAAAATATAAGGCTGTCAAGAAATCAGCACATCCCAAACTTCCGCCCGGGTGGCCGCTTTTGCATCCGTGAACCATTCTTAAAACATCTCTTCTTACCTGGCTAGAGGTAGCAGTTAATTCGCTTGCCGACAGCTTATTCATTCTGTATTTGTTAAATTAATAGCTGCGAAAATAAAAAAGGCAAACCTAAGTTTGCCTTTTATTTATAAAATCTTTGTGGAAATCAATTGTTTTATATCATTTCAAGTAACCAAAACAGTAATCCTACAAGGAAAATAAGCGAACCAATCCAAGAAATAAATCCTGCCGTTCCTATTAATATTCCTAAAATTGCTCCAACAATAATTAAAATTAAGCCAACAACCATCCATTTAATAGGATTATTTACCAATCCTTGGTTTTCTTTTGAATCTTGTTTCTTTAGTTCCTTGTTTAATGCTTTAAATTGATGTTTTATGTCTTTAGCCTCATTTTTTAAAACTTTAAAACTGCTTTTACTGCCCGATGCAGGAACACTTTCTTTTATAATGTTTTCAATTTTTAATGTTGCTGATGGCTTGTTTTGATCCATTTTTGCAATTACAGGTTCAGTTGATTTTGATTTTTCAATGATTATTTCACCCTTCTTAGTTTTAATTAACTCGGTTTTAGGCTTTATCTTAACAATCTCGTTTTCCTTTTTAACACTAACTTTTTCTCTATAAGAATACAATTGTTTACTACAAGAACTAATCAGAAGAATACTGCTAATTAGCAAAATTGCTAGCTTGAATGATTTTATTTTTTTCATGTGAATGAATTTGATAGCAAGATAAGCTGCTTTTAAATAGGGCTTGATGAAAATCTTTAATGGCATTTATTATCAGTCAATTAAGTTAATTCTTAGGGCCAGAATATGCAGTATGCTTTTTACTACTTTTCTAATAATTCTTGATTATATAGCTAAGCCTAGTTTCTCTTTTTCATCAAAAAGGTAATGTAAGCTTATCCCTTGAATTGATATTTTCTTTTGTCTTTTACTACTAAATCATATCACGATGAAGGATTAAATCTGATGGAAACTTTAAAATAATATAACAGTTTACTAAACTTTCAATTTAAACTTCCGACTTTTGCCGGCCTCATTTCGAATTGCTTTAAAAATACAATAAATTTGAAAAGAGCTAATTAGCTAAGATGCGTAAAGAAATTCAGATTCAGGTTTTACCTGCCGAGCAGGATTCAAAAGAGAAAATACAATCCTACATATTTTCTGCTTTGGGTATTTCTAAGGCTGAGTTAAACGGATTTAAAATCAAAAAGAAAAGCATTGATGCACGTAGACAACCCATCAGAATTAACCTCACTTTAGAACTTTTTATAAAAGAAGAGCTTGAAGATGATTTGATTCAGTTTGATTTTAAGAATGTTCAAAATGCAAAAGAAGTTGCTATAATTGGCGCTGGTCCTGCCGGTTTGTTTGCAGCTTTACGTTTGATTGAGTTAGGACTTAAACCAATTGTTTTTGAAAGAGGTAAAGATGTTAAAGAACGTAGAAGAGATTTGGCAAATATCACCCGAAACAATACTGTAAATCCTGAAAGTAATTATTGTTTTGGTGAAGGTGGTGCAGGAACTTATAGCGATGGAAAATTATATACCAGAAGTTCTAAGCGTGGTGATGTAAACCGAATTCTAAAACTATTGGTTTACCATGGTGCCGACCCAGCTATTTTATATGAAAGTCACCCGCATATTGGTACCAATAAATTACCTGGAATTATTACCCGCATCAGAGAAACAATTTTGAATTTTGGTGGGGAAGTTCATTTTAATTCAAAACTTACCGATTTTTTATTAGAAGGCAAGACTTTAAAAGGTATTTATATTGGAGAAAATCTACACCGCTTCGAACAAGTAATTCTGGCAACTGGACATTCTGCTCGTGATGTTTTTGAACTT
Organism: Bacteroidia bacterium; assembly: GCA_051861545.1. Taxonomy (GTDB): domain Bacteria; phylum Bacteroidota; class Bacteroidia; order UKL13-3; family UKL13-3; genus CAISCU01. The sequence continues at coordinate 75,394 of JBIMKP010000011.1, forward strand.
CTAGAAAAGAAAAAAATTGCTATAGAAGCCAAGCCTTTTGCTTTGGGTGTTAGAATTGAGCATCCGCAAGAATTGATTGATAAAATACAATACAAATGTTCTACTGAAAGAAGTGAGTTTTTGCCTGCTGCAAGTTATAGTGTTGTGCAACAAGTTGCAGGTAGAGGAGTTTTTTCGTTTTGTATGTGTCCGGGTGGAATTATTGCCCCAGCCATGACAGCTCCCGGTGAAATTGTGGTGAATGGTTGGAGTCCGAGTAAAAGAAACAATCCTTATGCCAATAGTGGTATGGTTACTTCTATTGAAATTCCCGATTTTAAAGCATTTGAACATAAAGGAAACCTTGCAGGAATGTATTTTCAAAAAAGTGTAGAGCAAGCATGTTTTGAAATGGCTGATAAAACCCTAAAAGCTCCAGCTCAAAGAATGTCAGATTTTGTTAATAAAAAGCTTTCAGCTGATATTCCCCAAAACTCCTATTTACCGGGCACAGTAAGTAGAAATTTGCATGAAATTTTACCAGATTTTGTAGCTTCTGGTTTGAAAGAAGCATTCAAAGCTTTTGGTACCAAAATGAAAGGCTATTTAACAAATGAAGCAGTATTATTGGCAACAGAATCAAGAACATCTTCCCCGGTAAGAATTCCTCGGAACAAAGAACTTTTGTGTCATACAGAAGTAGAAGGATTGTATCCATGCGCAGAAGGTGCTGGTTATGCAGGTGGAATTGTATCAGCCGCTATGGATGGTGAAAATGTGGCAACTGCAATTTATCAAAAAGTAAAACATTAAGATTTTGAGAAGAATATTTTTTTTTATGTTAGGCATCGTTTTTGCCTTTCAATCAGTTAAAGCAGGTACTATTTTCCTGTCGAAAACTACCTTAGGTAATTTTGGCTCATGCCCTGTAAATTATGCTACAGCTCCGGCTCGATATAAAGTTTGGGGAACAAACATAAATTCTGGAGTTACCATTACTGCTCCTCTTCATTTTGAAGTTAGTTTAAATGTAAACCAGAATTATGGAAAGGCTTTATTTATTCCAAATAATGGAACAGCTTTAGATACAACTGAAATCTTCGTTCGTTTTGCTCCTTTACAAACTGGTGCATTAAATGGATTGCTTTCACATACAAGTCCAGGTTCTAATACAGTAAATTTAAATGTTGTTGGAACAGCAGCGAGTGGCTTAAATGTTCCAGCAAATTATTATAATGGTATTAACCAAACGGGTTCTGCATTATTAACTGCATTGTACAATAAAATTGCTGGTCATACTACCATTAGTTATGCTGGTTTATGGACAGCCTTCCTCAATTCAGATGCTTTTTATACTGGCAAAGTATGGGATATTTATTCAACAGCAATAAGCGGCTCATCAGCTACTTATACGTTTACTTTTTCAACTAACCAATGTGGTTCCTATTCGATAGAAGGTGATTGCTACAATAGAGAACATAGTTTTCCTCAATCGTGGTTTAATAGCTCAAGTCCAATGGTTTCTGATATGTACCATATCTATCCAACAGATGGAAAAGTAAATGGAATGCGTAGTAATTATCCTTATGGTGATGTTGGAACAACGACCTACGTTTCACAAATCGGTGGTAAATTAGGAACTAGTATTTCTCCAGGCTATACTTCTTTGGTTTTCGAACCAGTTGATGAATACAAAGGAGATTTGGCTAGGGCTCAATTATACATGGCTGCTAGGTATAATAATTTAATTGCATCTTGGCAAAACAATGGAACTGCAAATGAAGTTCTTGCGGGTAATGCATATCCTGCTTTTGATGCTTGGCAATTAAATCTCTTGGTAAAATGGCATAACCAAGATCCTCCAAGTGTAAAAGAAATCAATAGAAATAATGCCGTTTTTAACGTTCAGGCAAATAGAAATCCCTTTGTTGATAGTCCGCAGTTTGTAAATAGAATTTGGGGTTTAGCTAAACCATCAGAGCCAACATTAGCCAGTTCACAATTAAATTTGGATTCCTTTACAACAACTGCAGCACGTTTTAGATGGAAAACAGGAAACGGAAACAGAAGAATTGTTATCATGAAAATGGGTTCTGCTGTTAACCAGTTTCCATTAGATTCTGTTAATTATTCAGCTAGTTCAGTGTTTGGTTCAGGAGCCAATTTAGGTGGCGGAAATTTTGTGGTTTACAATGGTATGGGTTCTGGTGTTATTGTCACTGGTCTTAATCCAAATCAACCTTATTATTTAAGAGTAGTTGAGTATAATGGGATTAATAAAACAGCCAATTATAATACTACAAATGTTTTAAGTTCACTTCCAGTGTTTTTACCTGTTGAATGGTTGAGTTTTTCTAGTGAAATTTCGAATAGGAATATTGAACTACAATGGCAAACATCATCAGAAAAAAATGCCTATTCTTTTGATATTGAAAGAAGTTTTGATGAAGAAAACTGGTTCAAAATTGGAGAACAAATGGCGGCAGGAAATAGTAATAAAACAAATAGTTATTCTTTTTTAGATGAAGGTGTTTTGGACTTGAATAACAAAGTAGTTTTTTATCGTTTGAAACAAATTGATTTCGATGGAAATTATTCTTACTCAAAAATTATTTCCGTTCAGGTTCCAAATGCTGATTTGGCCAATTTAGTATTGTTTCCAAATCCATTAAACAAGCCTATTATTGAAGTAGAAGGTATAAATGAAAACCAAATGTTTGATGTATATGTTTATGATATAACAGGAGCTGAAATTCTTCGTTTTTTAAATAAACAAGGCACAGATAAATCAATAGAATTGAATGATGGTTTAAAAAAAGGTGCCTATTTCTTTAAAATTCAACAAGGTAATTCTCAAAAGACTAAATTGATAATAGTAGAATGAAAATGGTAACAATTACGGAACACAAAGAGATTGAGGGTTCTTATGTTTTTAAGGTGAATAAAACCGAAGAAGATTGGAACAAGGAATTGAATGCCGATCAATTTTATATTCTAAGAAAAAAAGGAACAGAACGTCCATTTACAAGCGAGTTTGAAACACAATGGGATGGAGGTTTATACCAGTGTGCTGGATGTGGTGAAGAATTGTTTTCATCTGATGGTAAATTTGATAGTGGATGCGGTTGGCCAAGTTTTTATGAAGCAATTGATAAAACAAAAATTGTTACTAAAACCGACGAAACACATGGCATGGTAAGAACCGAAATTATGTGTGCATCATGTGGTGGACATTTAGGTCATGTTTTTGATGATGGTCCCAAAAACAAAACGGGTTTAAGGTATTGTGTAAATGGTTTAGCCTTAAAATTCAAAAAAGCATAATCCCGAAAATCATTGAAAATAAAGGGTTTTTGGTGCAATTTTACCGATTGAATAAGCCTTTAGGTGCATTAATTTTATTTTCGTTTCTTTGTACTAGTTTTAAAAATTAAGAAAATGATATTCAAGTTTCTTTTATACGCCTTCTTATTTTATGTCCTATTCAGATTTTTATTTGGGGGATTGTTTAAGGTAAAGGTTTATAACAATATCAACCACCATCATTATCCTCCACAGGATAAGGAGCATGGAAAACCTGAGGGTACAATTACCATCAACAAAAAAGTAGAAAACAAAAAAACTACCGGCAGCGATAAGATTGGCGAGTATGTAGATTTTGAGGAAGTGAAATAAAATGCTGGAAAAGAAACTCAGATCCTGGTTATTGCAGGCGCTCGGAACCGAAAATTATTTGTCGCTTGTAAGCAGCACTTATATCAGACTTATTGCCAATGGCAGGTTAAAGAAGAAATATCCCGAATTATTCTTCCTTGAAAAGCTAGTTCAACCAGGATTTACCTGCGTTGATATTGGTGCCAATGTTGGTTATTACTCTGTGTTTCTTTCAAAATATGCCGGCAAAACCGGACATGTTTATTCTGTTGAACCAGTTCCAATGTTTGCCAATGTTTTTTTAAAGAATACCAAGTCGTTTGCTTTAAATAATATCACATTATATCAGGTAGCATTGGGAGCAGAACAAAAGGAAATTACCCTTGAAACGCCTGTTTTAGATGGTGTTTTTAGACATGGACTAACAAAGGTTGTTGACCAAGCTTCAAACACAGGTGGATTGAGCTACAAGGCCCAAATGCTGGTTGCCGATAATTTATTTAAGGATTTAGCCCGTCTTGATTTTTTGAAATGTGATGTGGAAGGTTATGAGGTGTATTTATTCCCTCAAATGAAAGAGACCATTCAAAAATTCAAACCGCTGATTCAGATTGAAATTAGTGAAGAAGAAAACCGCAGAAAAATGTTGGAATTGTTTGAATCATGGAACTATTCGCCTTATCGTTTAAAAGACGAACAATTGTTAAAACTTACTTCAAATGAAGCTCTTTCGTATGATGAAGGAGATTTTTATTTTAGAGCTAATTAAGCATCCTTTTTTTTCATCATAAATTAACTTATTAAAGCCGATTCTTTGGCTTGGTTTTTATCTAGTATCAAATCTGTATTTTTAAAAGGAGGTTTTCTCTTGCTTTAAAAATTTGACTAAAGCTTTTTTGATGCAAGTAAATTATTGAAGTTTTACACTTTGTAAAGTGTAGATTTAGATTTTCATACAAAGGCAAATATTATGAAATAATATCATAGGTCCCTTTTTTAACCGCATATAGTGCTTTGTAGTTTGATACAAAAAAAGCTGCTTCCTCAATTAGAAAAAGCAGCTTTTTTTAGGTTGTTTAATGATGCCTACCAATCATCTTCATCAATAATTTTTGGCTCTCTTAATGCAGCTTTGTAGCTGTTTACTAGATCATTAATGTCTTTATCGGCAGCTCTTAATACGGAATCATTTTGACGAATATTTGTGATGCTTGTATAATAGTACTCAAAATAATTTCTATTTGCTTTTGTACTTCCTGCAGGTTTTAATGATTCATGAACAAGGTTTGATATTTGGTATTTAAATCTTCCTTCTTTAATATAAATAGTTAACCTCATTTCATACCTTCCAATACTTCTTTTTGTATATTTATTTAAGTACGAATAAGCAGGTATATAGGCTATGTAAACCAATTTTTGGTTTCTTTTGTCTAGGTCGATTTTAGTATCCTTTCCAAGTGTTTTTTCTGCCCATCTTTTGGTTCTCAAATAAAGTGAATCAGAACCACTTTCTTCTTGTTCTACAACACCCGAATAGGTAATTAAATTAGTCGCAGAATCTACATTTAAAACAATTCTTTCATAAGGTTTTAATGTTGGATCAATAGGGTCTTTAGAATTATTCATATCTGGAATTGGCTCCAGATTAGATGAATCAACTACTGTTGTATCAGGATTTGTAAAGTCGAAACCCGGCGAAGATGGGTCTTGAACTTGGGCAAACGCGATACTGCTTATCAAAGCAAATACTAAAAGCGTAAGGTATTTTTTTAATAGATTCATTTTTTAAATAGTTCTTTTAAAGGGTTTCAAAAATAGAAATTCTGCAATAAAATCAAAGGATTAAGCATGATGAGTTTCAATCCTTTTGGCTATTGCGTGTAATTCATCTTGTTTAGTACTCGTTTTTTTCTTCTTTGTAACTTTCTTTTTTTGGGTATCAGGCCCAATTCCATTATGTCTTAGTGCATCCCAATATTCTTTACCATAGGCTACAAAAATTTCGTCTCCCGGTTTTAAATTTCTGCTAGCAATTACATAAGCACGGTTTCTTATGACTTCATATCGGCAATTGTTTCTAACACCAGGTAATCTTACAAATCCCGCGGCATCATTGGCATAACGAGCTAATGAGTCTAATATATGTTCAGCATCAATACACTTCTTTTCAGATATGTAAAAGTAATAGGCTCCAAATCCATCCATCTTTTCATTTCTTGCTTGGCATTCTTTCCATGTAATAATTTCACCGGTGTATTCTATTACACGTTCCCCCCTTTTAATAGGTGCTGTTGTAAAAAGTCCTTTTCCGGCTCCCGGAATCTTCGATTTTTTAATTTCTAAACTCATCAGCTTTGCTGCTAATTTTTAATTGTAATTTAAGCCTTTAACCTCCATTTTTTAACACAATACTCATCTCGAAATAATTGTGCCAAAAATTGTGGGGCTGCAAAGGTGAGAAAAGATTTCATTCCTTCAGACAATTTTTTTACAAATAATAAACATTTCTATTGGTTTTTAGCGCTTTCTATACATTACTTTGATTTGTTTTCCTTTTCGTGGATTCTTTTCTAAAGCCGAATTTTTTTATTTTATACTTTCGCAACATGTCGCCTTTGTTTATTTTGTTTTGTATTAGCCTCTATTTTGTTGGGCTTTTAAGTATTTCATGGTTTACTTCAAAACATGAAAACAATGAGTCCTATTTCACAGGTAATAGACAATCGCCTTGGTATGTGGTTGCTTTTGGAATGATTGGTGATTCTTTATCGGGTGTTACTTTTATTTCTTTACCAGGTACAATTTTAAATAACCAATTTTCTTACCTGCAACTCGTTTTTGGTTATGTTTTAGGCTATTTTGTAATTGCGCGGGTTTTGTTGCCTTTGTTTTATTCGCTGCAACTTACTTCAATTTATTCTTACCTTTTAGGTAGGTTTGGTAAGAATAGCCAAAAAACGGGTTCCTTCTTTTTCCTTATTTCTAGAATTGTTGGTGCTGCTCTTCGCTTATTTTTAGCGGCTAGTGTTTTGCAATTATTTGTATTTAGTCAATGGAATATTCCTTTTCCAGTTTCTGTTGCTATAATTATAGTATTGATGTTGGTTTATACGTATAGAGGTGGCATTAAAACCTTGGTTTGGACTGACCTCTTTCAGTCTGGATTTTTGTTGTTAGCAGTTATTCTTTCAATTTTTGCTATAATATCTCAACTCAATTGGTCATTTACCCAATCTGTTTCTAATATTATTAATAGCGATTATTCAAATACTTTTTTCTGGAATTGGCAGGAAAAGAATTTCTTCTTCAAGCAGTTTCTTAGTGGTGCATTTATTACAATTGTAATGACAGGCCTCGATCAAAATATGATGCAAAAGAACCTCTCTTGCAGAAGCCTTCCTGAAGCGCAAAAGAACATGTACTCTTTTAGTTTTATTGTGCTTTTAGTAAATGTGTTTTTCCTTTCTTTAGGTGCACTTATTTATCTTTATGTGCAACAGAAAGGAATTCAACTTCCAATTAATCCTAACAGCTTAAAAATAGAAACAGATAAGGTTTTTCCTTTGTTAGCACTCAACCATTTAGGAGCTTTTGCAGCTTTAGTTTTTATTATTGGTTTAACGGCTGCAACCTTTAATAGCGCAGATAGTGTGCTTACTACTTTAACAACTTCTTTTTGTATCGATTTTTTAGGATTTGAGGAAACTGGTAAATACACAGAATCAAAAATGAAAAATATTCGTCATTTGGTTCATGCAGGTTTTGCATTTTTACTTTGGTTGGCAATTATTTTAAGTCAAGAACTCAATCAAACTTCAGTTTTAGATGCTATTTTTACAATTGCAGCTTATACTTATGGGCCGCTTTTAGGCTTATTTACTTTTGGTTTATTTACCAAACTCAAAGTTAAAGATGCTTGGGTTCCTTTTATTAGTGTTTTTCCTCCATTGATTTCTTATTTTCTTTATTCAAATTCAACAACACTATTTAATGGTTATAAATTTAGCTATGAACTATTGTTAATTAATGGAGCAATTACATTTTTCTTTCTTTGGTTGATAAGGTTAAAATCAAAAGTTTAATTGGATTAATATCAAATATTTATAAATTGAATTTCAATTTATAATCTATGGAACTTATTGATGAAAAAATTACCAGCCGAAAAATGAAGTTTGATGCCACTGGCACAGATTACTTTATGGTAAAACTCGTAAATGGAATTTTAATGGGGCTTACCCTTGGAATTTATTATCCTTGGGCCAAAGCTAAGAAGTTGAAATTTTTGTATGAGAATACTAATTTAGACAATGTAAAATTTAAGTTTACTGGTACAGGAAATGAAATGTTTATTGGTTTTATAAAAGCCATAGGAATAGTTTTGGTATTTTATATTGCTTTGATTGCAGCAACAGTAAGTCATAACCAATCTGCAATTATTACAGTTTCAGTTGTTTTTTATTTAGCAATTCTCCTATTGGTTCCATTAAGTATTCATGGCTCTTTGCGCTATCGTTTATCTAGAAGCTTTTGGGGAAATATTCAATTTTCTTATGTAGGTGATAGAAATACTTTAATAAAGGAATTTCTTTTAGGAATCTTATTAACGGCCTTAACTATTGGTATTTATGGTGCTTGGTTTACTATGAAGCTTAGAACTTATATCACTAATCATATCCGTTTTGGTAATGCTAGTTTTACTTTCAAAGGACAAGGGAAAGATTATTTTATATTGAATTTAAAAGGACTCATTCTTACACTTTTAACTTTAGGAGTTTATTATTTCTGGTTTTATAAAGACCTTATAAAGTTCCTTGCCGATAATACAAAACTTGAACAAGAGGGTAGGGAGATATCTTTTAATTCTGAAATTGAAGGTGTTGATTTTCTTGTTTTAAGTTTAACGAATATTTTAATCATCATTTTTACATTAGGAATAGGTTTAGCTTGGGTTGAAGTAAGAACAATCAAGTTTTTATTTGAAAGAATGGAAATACAAGGTGAATTTAATCCTTTAGCCCTTGTAAGTATTGATGATGATTTCAAAGATGCTACAGGCGATGATATGGCAGATATGTTAGATATTAATTTGATATAGTATATTATTCATATCAATCATAATTTTCCAAATCAAGTAGCATAAAAAAAGCCAACCCACTTAAGGATTGGCTTTTTTGTATAGTTCCGAAAAGCTTATTTCAATTTGAATGCTTTTTTAACTTTATCTACCATGTCTAATTTTTCCCAAGTAAATAATTCTACTTTTCTGGTAAATTCTTTTCCATCAGGACCTTTGAAAGTAAGTGTTTTCACTTCATTCTTTCTTCCCATATGGCCATAAGCAGCAGTTTCGCTATAAATTGGGTTACGTAATTTCAAACGTGTTTCAATTCCGTAAGGAGTCATGTCAAATAATTTTTCAACTATTTTAGCAATTGCACCATCACTCATTTTTACTTTAGAAGTACCATAAGTATTGATGTAAATTCCCATAGGATCTTTAACACCAATTGCATAACTCACTTGAACCAAAACTTCAGTACACAATCCAGCAGCAACTAAGTTCTTAGCAATATGACGAGTTGCATAAGCAGCAGAACGGTCAACTTTTGAAGGATCTTTTCCTGAGAATGCACCACCACCATGAGCACCTTTTCCACCGTATGTATCTACGATGATTTTACGGCCTGTTAAACCGGTATCACCATGTGGACCACCAATTACGAATTTACCTGTTGGGTTAATATGGTAATTGATTTTATCGTTGAATAAATGAGCGAATTTTTTGTATTTAGTTTTAACTCTAGGAATTAAAATTTTGATGATATCGGTTTTGATTTTAGCCAACATTTTAGCTTCTGTATCAAAATCATCATGTTGAGTTGAAAGAACTATAGAATCGATTCTTACTGGAACATTGTTATCATCATACTCTAAAGTAACCTGGCTTTTAGCATCTGGTCTTAGGTATTTAATTTGTTTGTTTTCTCTACGAAGAGCAGCAAGTTCAATTAAGATTTTGTGAGCTAAATCCAAAGCCAATGGCATGTAATCATCGGTTTCGTTTGTTGCGTAACCAAACATCATACCTTGGTCGCCTGCGCCTTGGTCTTGTTTTTTCTTTCTGTCAACACCTTGGTTAATATCTGAAGATTGCTCATGAATTGCAGATAAAATACCACATGAATTAGCTTCAAACATGTATTCACTTTTGGTATAACCAATTTTGCGAATTACACCTCTGGCAATTTCTTGAACATCAAGATATGCTTTTGATTTTACTTCACCGGCAAGAATTACTTGACCTGTAGTTACTAAAGTTTCACATGCTACTTTTGAATCTGGGTCAAAAGCCAAAAAGTTGTCGATTAACGCATCAGAAATCTGATCCGCTACTTTGTCGGGGTGTCCTTCACTTACCGACTCTGAGGTGAATAAATAAGCCATATTATTGCTTTGTTTGATAATGATTGTTCTCTCTTTTTCGAAAAACAATTTAAACCTTCTTGTCAAAAATTGGAGAACATTTTTTGACATGAGAGCCCACATTGTTTTGCCACCGTAGTGTTCTAGCCCGGTTGGCATTCGCAATTAAGCGAATTCGAAATGCAATGCAAAAGTATTGGTTTAACTTTAAAAACAAAGTGCCCTGCTCATATTTATCAACATAAGCGGGGCGTTTGCATCAGATACCTAACAATCATCAAAATGTCTGGAATGGTTTTTAAGACTATTTCTAATCACCATTTCATCTTTTAACGACTCTAGTTCAAGGTCGAAACTAAGGGATTCCTTAGTTTGACTTATTGAGAAAATTTTGCTACAATCAGGGCAGCTGATTTCCTGTCCAAGCAGCTCCAGTGCTTGTTCCAGGTCAATAGATAAACTATTCATGCAAGAGGGGCAGCCTACAATCATACTCTAATATCAAAAAAATGATTGGTTCTGCAAAATTTAGTTTTCTAATAGGTATACTCATTCTTGCTGAAAATGACAAATATTGATTTAAAGATTTTCAACAAGCTCTAAATAAAAAGAGCACCCATTGAGTGCTCTTTTTATTATGCTTCTTTATTAAATGTTTTTTTTGCTGCGGGTTTATTTCCATCGGCTTTGTTTTTTACACGCCAGCCTATTGAGAAATAGAATACTTGTGCATTTTCTATTTTGTCATAAATTTTAACACCGTTTTCAATAAAGTTTCTATTGTAGAAATCTTGTAAATAGTACCTGAACTTTAAATTCATGCCAGATTTAGTATTCAAACCAAAAAACACAGATGGCATAAATAATGGAGTTCTATCGCTAAACCAAGTATTAAACTTTGCTGATTCTACCTTTTTACCCGATACAAATAATTTTTCTTTATAGTTTAATGCTAGCTCAGCTTCTGCACCACCATATAGATAAAGGCCATTTTCAAAGTTTCCAAGTTTTACAGCTAATGGAACACCAAAGTAATAGTTCCTTCTTTTAATGGTGCTGTCTCCTTCAGATGAGGTAAACCCAACATTCCTTAATCCATAGCCAGTAAACAAACCAAAGTTATTATTGATATCAACATGGTATTCATTTCCTAAATGAAAAAAACATGAAAACCTCATGGGTGTATTAATTGATTCTCCACCTTTTTGGTAATCGGCAAAAGAAAATATAAACTCTGTTTCCGATGTACTGTAGGTTTTAACTTGGGCATTACTTTGATTCGAAACAAAAATTGCCAAGCAAATTATTAGTAGGTATTTTTTCATAAGTTTTGATTTATAATTTACAAATTATTTATATTTTACTATTTAAACAAATTTACCGATTTCAAAATCTGCTCTTTCTGTTCGCTTGAATAATTAGCTTTTGTAAAAACATCTTCAATCATTCGTTTAAAATTACTTTGATTTAACCAGTTGTTTAATAAATCGCTTGCTGGTCCTGCCAATCTTCCGTTATTACTTGTGCAAGCTTGTAACAATGATTCTGCAACTTGTTCATTACAATAGTTCAATGATTTTAAAAGTTGAAATGATGCAACTCTTGTTCTAAATTCAAATGATGGACTAACAAATAATTGAAGTGTATATAAAGCTTCTTCTTTTTTGAAATTGTTTTCTAAGGCTAATTCAATCCATTTTAACTTCACTGCTTGATTCATTCCCATGATTTTTTCGGTTTGAGTTAAATACTCTTTAGCCTCATTTGGAAACGACTTGCAAAGTTTATCAAGAGCAGTTTTTTGTACATCATAACTATTATCATTAAGCGATTTAATGTATAATTCTTTCCAACCTAAATTCATCTTTTTGTTTTTATTCAAAATCGATTCACGCACATTCGATTTTTCATGATTCATTAATTTTTGTAGAATTAATCGGCTGTTTTCATTCTCATCAGAAATAAGTTGTGAACTTAGTTCTATTAGTATTCCGTAGTGTTTTTCGCGTTTAATTGATTCTTGAATCACCTCTCTTTTTTGTTCAAGTGGAAAATCTCTTAATGCAACTGCAGCATCATATCTATCTAAATAACTTGGTGCTTTTTCTATTTGTTCTTCTAATTCTTCAAATTTCTTTTTAAAACTAACTTGTTTAATAATATTTGAGTTTGGATCAAACAATACAAAAGCAATTTTCTTCTTTTTAGGGTTGTTGATTTTAACCACTTCAAATGCCTCTTCTAAAACTTCTTTGATTTGGTCTTTTGTACCATCTTCATAATACACTTCTAAAACAATTGGCATTTTAAAGTATTGAATTGTTTCATTTGTGGTATGAATTTGTTCAATAGCAATTTCTGTAGACCTACTACCATCTTGATAAGTTAAATCCTCATAGTGAACTCTATAATGTGGCTCCCCACCTCTATGTATCCATTCGTCAAAAAACCAGTCAAGATTAAGACCTAAAACATCTTTAATGGCTTGTTGTAAATCATTTGTTTCAACATTTGAGTAGGCATGCTTTTTCAAATAATGGTTTAATACTTTTTTCCATTGTGCCTCCCCTAAAACGTATTCAAGCATTGAAATTACTGCTGCACCTTTTGGATATACTCTTGCTGTTCCTCCTTTTGTATGACGAACTGGAAAATCATCCTTTTTACCAGCTTCAACTGCTGCATTTTGATGTGCTCTTCTTTGCCAGCTCCATTCGTTTTCACCATCTAATACTTTCGAAAATTGTTTTGGAAAGAATGTTGCATAACTTTCTTGTAACCAAGTATCTCTTCCATCTCTTGCAGTAATATAATCTCCAAACCATTGATGGGTTAGTTCATGCATATTTACTGAAACATAATTTCTATCATTAAATGCTTTTTCATCAACATTAAAAAAATCACCAAAGATTGTAGCAGTAGTATTTTCCATGGCACCATATAAAAAATCCTGCACCATAACCTGTGAGTAAGTTTCCCAAGGGTAAGCAATTCCAGTATAATCTTCCATGAAATCAATCATAGCAGGTGTGTGCCTGTATGTAGGTTCCATTCTATCTGCAAACTCAGGATAGTAGTAATAGTTTAATGGAACGCCTCTTTTACTTTTTGCTTTGGCTATTCCATACTTTCCAATGGCAATCATTAATAAATAACCAGCATGAGGTTTACTCATTTTATAGTGCCAGGTCGTAGTATTGTCTTTGTTTTTTTGTTTTTTGATGAAGGCTCCGTTCGATAAAACTTCATATTCACTTTCAAATTGTATGATGGTTTCAGTTGTGAATTTATCATTCATGTCATCATACATCGGAATCCATTGCCTATTATCTATGCCTTGACCTTGTGTCCAAATTTGCTTTCTAACTGCAAATGGGTCAACAAAAGGTGCTTCTTTTTCATTCCAGCCAATGAAGTAAATACCTCTTTTTGGTTTACATTCATATTCGAAGCTAATAATACCTTTTTGTTCCCATTTTAATGGTCTTTGAGGATAAACCCAAACTCCAGTTTTATTGCTTTTAAAAGGTAATGTTTGCCCATTTAAGTTGCATTTATTAATTTCAATTCCAGGAGCATCAAAAAAAATGGAATCAACATTTTCTTGTAGCGTTACAAATTCATGATTCACTTTGCCAATAACTTTACCTGCTTTGGGTTCGAATTTTACTTCTAATTTCAAATGGGTTATGTCTAATGAATGCTCTCTATAGGCTCCTTGGTCTTTTAAATAAGACTTTACCTGACTTTGAGAAAAGGCACTTAAGCTTTGAAAAACTAAGGCCGCGATAAGTAATTTTTTATTCATTCTAAATGCTAATGTACTCAAATATTTATTTTGGATGTCACAACTCCAAACCATTTAGCATTTTTATTGAAATTGCCATTGATTTATTAGCAATAAATGATGTTTTACAAGTCTTATTCTTCTAGTTCTTCATCATTTGGGTCGACAGGTAAAAATGTTTCACCATTTGTTCGCATAAACATTTCTTTTCTATCGAATTGCACTTTGGCTATTCCAAAACGATTGAATTCACCTATAATCTCATATTTAGGTTCGGCTATTTCTTCACCTTCATAAGTAACCAATCCTACTTTACCTTTTAAATAAACCTTTGCGATTCCGTTTTTAAAAGGACCAATTTTATCATATTTGATTGGTATGATTTCTTCACCAGTATAATTTATATAACCTTCCTTTAAATCTTTAATTACTTTAGCACGACCATTTACAAAATCACCAATATATTCATAAACACATGGAATAACTTCTTCACCATTTTCATTGATGAAACCCATTTTATTATCTTTATGAACCTTAGCTCTACCATTTTTATAGGGCCCAATTTTGTCGTATCCCTTCTGAGCATAAACAGCTTCAATAGCTAAAAAGGTAAAAAATATGAATATCAATCCATAGATTTTAACATTTTTAATTTGGTATTTATTATGCTTTCTCAAAATATGTTAACTAACGTTCAAATTTCGGACCAAAATTAAATTTCAATTAATTAAACCCTACAAAACAAATTTAAACAAAAAGTTGATGCTGTTTTATCTAATTCAAGTGGTAAAAAGGTGAATAGTACACAAATGAAAACATTTTTATAGAATTTAAGGCTTGCCTAAAAAACAATAAATGTTAAGGTAATTTTTTCGTAAATCCTATTTTTCGCATTTGAGCTATAATTGAATAATTAACAAATAATCAGGTGTTTAGGCTTAATTATTTTTGATATTTAATAGACTTTTCTTGTTTTAACAATTTATTAAGTAGGTGTCAAGTCTTTTAAGTTTACTTTAGTAGTTTGTGATAAATGGCTTACTACATATATTGTTTCCAAACTGCTGTCTTTCGTGTGATACCTCACTGATGGATGGTGAAAAATACTTGTGTTTAAATTGCCAAGCGAATCTTCCTAAAACAAATTTCCATCTTCAAAGAAATAATAGTGTAGAAAGATCGTTTTGGGGAAGGGTGCAAATTCAAAAGGCATTTTCTTATTTGTATTTTCAGGAAGGTGGAATTACCAGGAAATTAATGCATAGTATTAAGTATGATGGTGATAAAGAATTGGCAGAATACTTAGGAAATACTTATGGCGCTCAATTATTGGAACAAATTCCTGATTTGTATTTTGATGGAATTTTGGCTGTGCCTTTACATAGTTCAAAATTTAGAAAAAGAGGTTTTAATCAAAGTGAAGAGTTTGCAAGGGGAATTTCAAATTCAACGGGAATTCCCAATTTAAGTCATTTAGCCAAAAGAAACATTGCAACCGATACCCAAACAAAAAAATCGAGACTTGACCGTTGGCAAAATGTAAGTGAGATATTTTCGGTAGGTTCTGAGTTAAAGAGTAAAACACATTCACCTCATTATTTGTTGGTAGATGATGTAATAACGACTGGAGCTACTATGGAAAGTTTTGCTAATTGTTTAATTAATTCGCTTGAATGCAAAGTTAGCATTGCAAGTATTGCTTACGCCGTTTAAATTTATTATTTTGCACGACTTTACTCAAATGAAAAAGAAAATTATATTATTGTTATTAGTTTTAATTGTATTGGTTGTTAAGATTCAAGCACAATTTCAAACTGGGATTTACAGTAGTAATTTTTCTGGTGTTATGGGTCCAATGATTAACCCAAGTTCAACAAATTGGTTGAGCAATTCTACTGAAATTATGCCAATTGGAGTTTCATTCAGTGTTATGAATAATGGTTTTTATATGCCAGCTCAGCCACTTCCAACCTTGTTAAGTTCCTCTTTTACTCAATTAATTTCTGATACAGGTAAAAATGTAAGCGAAGTTTTCGATAGGGTTTTCAAAATTAATAGAGATTTAAAGAAGAGTAATTATGCCTATATAGATTTTACTATGATGGGTCCTTCGTTTTTGAGTAGTTTTGGTAAAAGCTCTTTTGGATTATATACAGGTGTTAGAACAATTTCTGCATCTTATGGCTTATCTCCTGAATTGGCTACTTTTCTATTAAAAGGAAATCGTACCAATGATTTGTTCGGAAAAACAATGTCGATGGATGGAAGCCGCTCTGGAAATCTTGCTTTTTATGATATCGCTGGAAATTATTCAACAATCATTAAAGAGTCACAGAGATATGCTCATAGAATTGGTTTTAATGCGCATTTATTATTAGGAATTAACTCTGTTTATTGGGCAGATAATGGAACAAAGTGGACTTTTGGCACAGATTCCGTTGTTTATTTCGAACAAGGTTCATTTAATTTTGGTTATGCAGCTACAAATTCCAAATTTGTTAGAGAGTTAATGAAACTAAGAGGAAATGGATTTGCTGCAGATATAGGTTATACTATAATTAGAAAAAGAAAAGGCATTCGCTCTACCAACGCACAATGTCCTAATATTGCTGGTGGTGGTCGCGTTAGACAGTTTCAAACTTATCGCTGGAAATTAGGTGTTTCTGTTATGGATATTGGATTCATCAACTTTAAAACACAAACAGTAAATACTGATTATAAAAATGTATTTGGTGGTATTGATAGTTTAATTGATGAGGCTTATAAAGGTGTTTTTGCTTTAGATAGAGCATTAAGATTTGGTTTTACTGGAAATCCAGGAGTAGGTTTTACTCAAACCGATAATTATACCCATTATATGCCTACTAGAGTAAATGTTCAATTCGATTATAATTGGAGAGATATGTGGTTTTTGAGTTTTACAGCTACTCAACGTGTTGTAATTAATTCGAATTTATCGAATAGAGCTCCAAATATTACTAGTATAGCAATTCGTCACGAAAACGCTAAACAAGAATGGTCGGTGCCAATTAGTTTAATCGAATACCAATACCCAATTGTTGGTTTCCATTATAGATATGGTCCATTTTTTATTGGAACCAATCACGCACTTGAAATGATTGGTTTAAGAAAAATTAGAGGAGTAGATATGTATTTGGGATTGAAATTTAATATCTCTCATATTAAAGGATATTAGTTTTAGAAAAACATATTTTCATTTTTAGACATAAAAAAAGAGGTTCAGCAAACATTGTTGAACCTCTTTTTTGTATTTGTTCTTTCTATTTCAACATCGACCACATGCCTTCCATATAAGCAGGGTCTTTGATTTTGTCTTCTGCTTTTTCAGCTATAATCTTTTCTAATAAGGCATCGTTTTTCTGACCTTGTTGTAAAGCATACGAATACGGACTAATACTAAAAGTTGTTAATTCATATTGAGATTTATATTGCTCAGGATACAAATCACTTAATTCATGTTCGATATGTTTTTTATGCAAGAAATGTGCATCTGCAACCTTATCAGCCATTTCATAATAGTTCTGAATAGCTAGCTCTGAAATCGCATCTGCATTCGGTTTACGACGTTTTTGGTATTCATCAAATATCGTATTCCAATCGCTGCCAAATTCTTCAATGCAATCGTCCATTTCAACACAATCTTCAAAACTGCAGTTCATACCTTGTCCGTAAAATGGAACAACTGCGTGGGCTGCATCTCCTAATAAAGCCAATTTATCTTTTCTTACCCAAGGATAACATCTTACTGTTACCAAACTTGAAGTTGGATTTGTGAAGAAATCCTCCAATAAACTTGGCATCATTGGAACCGCATCAGGAAATTTCTCATTGAAGAATTTTGTTACTTCTTCTTTGGTTTGAAGATTGGCAAAACTATTCTGACCTTCAAAAGGCATGAATAAAGTACAAGTAAAATCGCCAGCTGGATTAGGCAAAGCAATCATCATATACTCTCTTCTTGGCCAAATATGAAGGGCATTTTTCTCCATCATAAATTTACCAGCTTCTCCAGCAGGAATGCTTAATTCCTTATAGCCAACATGTAAATACGATTGAGAATAATTGAATCTATCTGTAATTTGTAATTTACCTCTGGTAGCTGCAAATGCTCCATCAGTACCCATAATTCTATCTGCTTTGAATGTTTGATGTGAACCATCTTCCATTTCAAAAGTTGCAGTAGCTGTTTCCAAATCAGCATCAATACACCTTGCATTAAAATACATGGTGATGTTTTCGTAAGCTGAAGCCAATTCAATCAGTTTCAAATTTAATCTTCCCCTTGAAACCGAATTGATAGCTTGGCCTTCTTTTCCATAAGCATGGTAAGAAAGTTCTGATTCAACACTGTGCATCATTCTACCATACATTGGAATGGCATCATCAAGAATTTCTTTGTCTAAGCCAATTCTCTCTAAAGCCCTTAAACCTCTTGTAGACAAAGCCAAATTGATTGATTTTCCAGCATAAATTTTATTGTTACGCATATCGGGTCTGCGTTCGAATAAATTCACTTGAAACCCACGTTTTTCCATATAAATGGCCAATAAAGAACCGGATAATCCTCCGCCTATAATGCTAATTGTATCTTTCATTCAGAACAAACATAATTAATTTTGGTACTCACCTAAAATGATAGAAGTCAAACTTTCACTTATTTGTTTTCGAAAAACGATTTTAATGCAAGACCAATTTCGTAAACCTCTTCAAATGTGTTATATAAAGGTATAGGACTCATTCTTATGACATTTGGTTCGCGCCAATCTGGTAGAATTCCTTTTGACTCTAAATAATCAAATAACTTCTTTCCGTCTTCTTTTACAATTATCGATAATTGGCAACCTCTATCAGCTGCTGTTTCAGGTGTTATTACATTTAAATGCTCTTTGAAATCAGCTAGAATAAAATATAAATAGCCTGTTAGTAGTTCACTTTTCTTTCTAAGGTTTTCAATTCCTGCTTTATCAAAAATTTCTAATGAAGTTTTATGAATTGCCATTGGAAAAATTTGTGCATTACTCAATTGCCAACCAGCAGCACCTTCCATAGGAATAAAGCCTTTTTTCATTTGAAATCTGCTCGATTCTTCATGTCCCCACCAACCAGCAAATCTAACCAAATCTGGATTGTTGGCATGACGTTCATGAACAAAAACCCCACTTGTACCACCAGGACCTGAATTCAAATATTTATACGAACACCAAACCGCAAAATCTGGTCCCCATTCATGTAGTTTTAAGTTAAGATTTCCTGCAGCGTGAGCCAAATCAAATCCAACATTTGCACCAACAGCATGAGCCTTTTCTGTAATAGATTTCATATCAAAGGCTTGACCTGTTAAGTAGTTTACACCACCCATCATTACAATAGCAAGACTGTCTTTGTTTTCTTCTATTTTGGATAAAATATCTTCTGTCCTTAAAGTAAATTCACCTTCTCTAGGTTTTAGTTCAATAATTGCATCATCTGGATT
This sequence comes from Bacteroidia bacterium, assembly GCA_051861545.1. GTDB lineage: Bacteria > Bacteroidota > Bacteroidia > UKL13-3 > UKL13-3 > CAISCU01. Next base: position 94,731 of record JBIMKP010000011.1, read on the forward strand.
TAGGCCATGAAACCTAGCTTGGGTTTCCATGGCGTATTGGTCTGATGGAAAAGCAGAAACTTCCATCATAATTTTATATCGTTCTTTGGTAGGTTTGTAAAAACTCACCATCATCAAGTGTAAATTGGCCGTGAGGTTGTTCATAATAACAACTTCCTTTGGCAAAGCGCCTACAACTTTAGCAGCCTTTTCAGTTAAAAAATGGTGGTAATACATCCAAGGGTTTTTACCCCTAAAATGACCTTCAACACCTAATTCAGCCCAATCTTTTAGTTCTTGGTCGATGGCCTCTTTAACAGCTTTTGGTTGTAAACCCAAAGAATTTCCACAAAGGTAAATTTGGTCTTTTCCATTGTGTTGAGGAATATAAAATTGCGAACGAAAGGTTTTTAGTTCATCTTTTTCGTCCATTTCTTTGGCGAAGGAAAGCTCATTCAAAAATTGCATACTACTTGAATTATCGGGCAATTTTAAGCTAATTAATGTGTTTTCCGAAATCAGAACCCAATTATTAGCTTGTTTTGGTTGATGCAGGTATTGATTAATTAACTTACCAGTAAACTTCTATGCTTAATTACCTTTAAAAACTTCCAAACTGCGGCCTGTAATTTATTCCAATTCCAAATGTATTGAGGCGAATAGTATTATAGTAAAGTTGATTCATGCCAAATGCAATTATATCTACTCTTTTATTGGGTTTGTTGATGATTGAATAAGCCAGTTTCATATTAAATTCTTCTAGAGCTTTTATGCCTGAATTACCTGCATAAATGTATTCAAGTCCTAACTGAAAATTTTCCATAAAATAAATATCCGCTGATCCTGAATATTCCGGCCAGTACTCTTTAATAGGGTCAATATATAAACCAGTCCCTACTCTTAAATTGAAGGACTTATTATTGACTAAATTGATCTGCAAAAACCTAAAATCAACAGTACTCAAATAATCTGTATTGCCCCTAAAGGTTTTTTCGTAAATCAGATTTCTTCTGTAATCGAAACTAAAAGCGCCTGTATGGTAAGCAACTCTTCCTGAAAATAATGTTGGATTAATTGGGTCTACGCCAAGTTTGAGGTCGAATTCTAGGCTCTTGTTCCTATAAATTTGCTTCTCTAATTGTTTCTTGTTGAAATTGGCATTTGAGGTAAATATCAAACTTGTTAAATTGGCTATTCCTCCAAAACAATTAAAGCATGCATCTATTGAACCTCCTAAACCAGAATCATAATGATGAGAGTCGTAGTTTTGATTGTTTTGATTTCCCTGTCTTTCAGAACCTCTTTGGTTGTCAGATTTACTTTCTCTTTGCTCTTTGGCTTTTTGTGCCTCTTTTTTAATGGCATCAATTTCTTGGGCTTTGAGCAAAGGCTGATAGGATAGTAAAATGAAAAGTAGAAAGAATTGTTTCATTTTTGGTTTGAAACAATTTTTATGCCGAAAACTATAAAAAGTATTGATTGCTTTTCTTTTATGATATACAAAGTATGAAACGCCTTCAAGTGAAGGCGTCAGACCAAGGATACTATCCTTAGTGAGGTTTATATTACAAATTAAATGATAATTGATTAGAAAAGAGAATTTGTTTAATCAGTAAAACAGGATTCAAATTAAAAATCCCTACCGAATGGAAATAATTCTATTTTATCAAATCCCAGCTATGGTCGCCCAATAGTTTTACGCTGGCTAAATGTTTCCCGATTGTTTTGCTTCTTCCCCATTCATTCGGTCCAATTAATGAGAGTTTGTAATGGTCATCATTTTCGTAAACATGGTAAATCTGACCAATTACCGGAGTGAATCGCATATCAGATTGGTATATTTTTTCAGACACCTGTAGTCTTTTTTCAATGTCACGAACTTGTTCCATGATCAAATCTGCCTGCTTTTTTAGCATTGCCATTTCCTGGCTGGCATAATGATGCATGGCTTCAACCGCATTGGTTTTAATTTGATTTTTGTCTTCAGGTCTAATAATTGGCGAACCAACACTTAAGGGCATTGGCGATAGGGAAGATGGACCAATGTAACTGCCGTCTTCATTCAATAATTCGTTTTCCTCTTTCATTTTCAGTTCTAATGTAACTCAAATTCGCTCTAATTGTTTGAACAAAAAGTTCTTTCAAAATTAAAAATCAAAAATATTTCCTGCGGTTTTTAATTTTTATAAAACTTAAATCGGTTAATGAATATACGCATGTTTACCAATAGTAATTATCATAATTCTTAGCTTCTTTGAAAAATATTATCAAAAGTTATCATATAAAATTTTCTTTTTCATGAGTTTTAAGACCCTGATAGGTGGTCTCATGTTTATAGAAAAATGCTCGAAATGAATTCCCCCGAACTCTCCACCACGCGGACCGAAGGTCCGCGTGGTGGAGAGTTCGGGGTGGGGTTATTCTGTATTTTGTTTTCTATAATAATGTCATCCATTCTGGATTTTAAAAGCTTGCTAAAAGAAAGATAATACTAATCATATCTCATTTTTTGAGGTTTAGTTTGATTTTAAGAAGTAAAAATCTACACTATGGTTTCTATAATTTTGTTTTTAGGTAAAGAAGTAGATAATCGTAGATCCTGCTTATTAAGTGTAAAAATTCCCATCCAATTAAGAAAACTCTAAAACTATAAATCGGAAGATTGGTTAACTTTGTACGTTAAATCTAGACAAATATGAAAGTAGAGGTTGATATAGACCAGAATTCGGGGTTTTGTTTTGGAGTGGTATTTGCCATTCAGATGGCCGAAGATATTTTAAATGAGGAAGGACATTTGTATTGTTTAGGTGATATTGTGCATAATGATGAAGAAGTTGCGAGGTTAAAAGCAAAAGGACTTGAAATCATTGATCATGAACAATTCAAAAAATTAAACGGAGCTAAAGTGCTTATTAGAGCACATGGTGAGCCTCCTGAAACTTACCAGCAAGCTCTCGAACAAAATATTGAATTGGTTGATGCAAGTTGTCCTGTTGTATTAAAATTGCAAAACCGAGTTCGTGAAGCTTATAACGATGATGAACAAATTCTAATTTATGGTAAACATGGCCATGCAGAAGTAAAAGGTTTGGTTGGTCAAACTAATGGTGAAGCTATTGTAATTGAAAAATTTGAGGAATTAGAACAATATGAACTTCCAAAAAAGATTCAACTATTTAGCCAAACAACAAAACGTACCAAGAACCTGTATGCCTTAAAAGAGAATTTAGAAAATAGAGGAATTGAGGTTGATTTTAATGATACACTGTGTCGTCAGGTAAGCAACAGAGACATTCAGTTGAGAGATTTTGCTAAAGCTTATGATAAAATTGTATTTGTTGCTGGATTAAAATCTTCGAATGGAAAAGTGCTTTACGATGTATGTAAAGACAATAATGAGAATACCTATTTTGTGAGTAACAAAGACGAAGTAAACAAAGATTGGTTTAAAGAAGGTGATAGAATTGGTATTTGTGGAGCAACATCAACTCCACAATGGCAAATGGATGAAATTAAAGAAAAATTACTAAATTTATAATATGAAGAAATACTTTATTACGATTATCGTATTGGCCTTTGTTGGCGTTCTTGTTTACAGCTTTTCAGAAGCCAGAATTAAAAAGAGTTCTGAAGCACTAACTGCAACACAAAAGAACTTTTACGATTATTCAATCAAATCTTTGGATGGAAAAAGTGATTTGAAAATGGCTGATTTGAAAGGTAAATATGTGCTTTGTGTAAATGTTGCCAGCGAATGTGGTTATACCAAACAATACGAAACATTACAGAAGTTACAAGATCAATACAAAGACAAATTAGTAATTGTTGGTTTTCCTTGTAACCAATTTGGCGGACAAGAGCCAGGTTCTGCTGAAGAAATCCAAAGCTTTTGCAAAAAGAATTATGGTGTTACATTTCCTTTAACAGAAAAAATTGAAGTAAAAGGAAACAATCCACATCCTATTTACCAATGGTTGTGTAACCAATCATTAAATGGAAAAGGTGATGCGAATGTAAAATGGAACTTCAACAAATTCCTTATTGGTACCGATGGAACTTGGTTGGCTTATTTCCCATCATCAGTTGATCCATTAAGTGAAGAAATTACCTCGAAATTGAAATAGGTTTTATATACATATTCTAATAAAAATCCCCCTGATAAATTTATTTCATCAGGGGGATTTTTTGTTGTAATTAATTGTTTCAATTTAATTACTATACAATTTTTTTAGATTAAATTTTTTGCCTGCCTTATCAGCTCATTAACTAATTCACTATTACTTGTATGTTTTGCAGAATCTTTTTGAGATTTTATAGTGTCCATGAGGTATTTACTTAAAAAGAAGCCTTTTCTTCCCATGATTGTGTTCTGGTTGTTCTCACCAATTTCATTCCAAGGCTTGTGAGGTCTATTGCTTTGTTTGATAAAATGATAATTCCATATCCATTTGTTTTATCAATGGCCAAAAAGCTTGCATATCCACCTGCCATTCCATTGTGCCAAACTATATTTTTATTTCCAAGAAGATTGTCTGCACTGGATGGTAAAACCCAACCTAAACCCGTTTCTCCATTCAGTTGCCTTTCATGTGTTTTTATTAAGGATTTTGAAATGCTTGTTTCGTTCTCATTTAAATTCGCTTGAATAAATTTAATCATATCGCTTGCATTCGACAAAAACGAACCGGCTCCTGTTAAAACATTGTCTGTCCATATTGGAGCAGGATTTCCGTTTTCATCATAACCTTGTACAATATTGTTTTTATTGCTGCTATCAACAGTAACAAATGTTTGATTCATTTGAAGTGGTTTTAGTAGTTTTTGGCTTACTAATTTTTCATATTGAATGCCACTTTTTGTTTCTAATAAATGTCCTAATAATCCCATTCCAAAATTTGAATATTCGAAATTTCCTTCTGCTTTTTTCTCCTCACAAGTTTTCAAATAATCATAAATATCTTGTGTAATTAAGTCTTTATAAGGATTTGTTTCATCAGTCATTTTTGCAATAAATGAGTTGGGCAAACTTGGAAATCCTGATAGATGAGTTGCTAAGTGCAATAAGCTAGTATTTTGCGCAGAAGCAGGTAATGTCACTTTATCAGCAACTAAAGTTTGAATTTTATCATTTAGGTTTAATTGTCCTTCATCAACTAATAATTGTAATGTTGATGTTGTAAAGAGTTTACTTGTTGATGCCAATTCAAACACCAAAAGACTATCTGGTAAAGTCTGTTTTTCTTTGTTGGTTGTACCATAACCTTTAATAAAGGTTTTTCCGTTTTTAACGATACCAATAACAAGTCCTATTGATTTACCATCTTGTAAAAATTTGCCTGCTTGCTCGTTTATTGAGGCTTCCAGATTTTTTTTGTCTTTTATATTTTCTGATTTATACTTAATGTAAAAATAGAGCGCAATAACAATTGTTGTTAATGCTAATGCTATCATTCCAATAACTTTAATTGCCTTCATCTACTGTTTTCTTTTTGTGATTAAACCTAAATGGATAAGACTTGTTTTTATGAATTGAATTTATGGTTCGGATTCCGCTAATTCAATTTTAAAAGTGAATTCAGGTCTTGCTTGCCAACGATTGCCATTATTTCAACATTGCCATCATTAACTCTAAAAAAAATACTATCGGAACCGCAAACACATCGTCGATAGTCTTTCCTTAGATATTCTACAGATTCATAGGAAAATGGCCGTTGAGATATTAGCTCAAAATATTCAAATAAAGTGTCGTAATATTTATCTGCTTGAGCCTCTCCAAACTTTTTTACTCCATATTGATAAATACGAATTAAATCTTCTTGAGCTGCATTGCTTATTTTGTATTTAGCCATTCATCTTCTTCTTGGCCAAGCTTCGAATTTCTTCTTTACTATTCTTGCTAAATCCACTTTGTTCAGCTATTTCAAGTTTTTTTCTTAACCAATTTACTTGATTTTGTTGATTTCTTGCTTGCCTAATTAAGTCATTAACCAATTCACTTTTACTGGAATACTCCTGCGAATCTACTTGTGACTTTAACCATTCATCATTTGGTTTAGTAAGTGAAATGCTTTGTCGTGCCATTGTTGATTTTTTAGTTGGTGTAAATATACACCACAATTGCTTCATAATCAATTTTGAAAAGAGGCATTTTGTTTGATACGTTTAAAATTCATAAAGGTTTGATTCAATTTTGAATTTTAAACAAAAGAAAATCTTATTTAAACTACGTAAAAACCCCGTTAGGTGGTTTAACATTGGTAGTATTAAAATATGTTGATTGTCCGCCACGTCTGTCATCTTCCCGCGGACCGAAGGTCCGCGGGAAGATGACAGACGTGGTTGTTTTTATTCATTTATGTTCTACCAATGTTATGTACCTGACGGCACATAAGATTTTTGTAAAATGAAAGATTAATCTTATGAAGAAAGAATTAATCTTAGCAGTAATTCTAAGATGAAAACAGATTTTTAATTAAATAAGCGGATAATCGTTGAATTCTTTTTCAAAACAATATAAACTTCCATTCCCCATAAAATATTAAGGAGATAATGCTTTTGTAATTAAGATTTTTGGGGGTTTAAAAATTGAATTAAAACTACTATCAGCACCGATTTTTTTGAATGCTGATAGTAGTTTAAGAATTTCTATTACGAATACAATGGAAACAATTTCATCATTTCGTTTACTTCACCTCTAACCGATTTTAATATAACTTCATCTTCAGGATTCATCAATACTCTATCGATTACATCAACTACTTGTTGCATGTTGTTTGCCATCAATCCTCTGCTGGTAATGGCTGCTGTTCCAATTCTAATTCCAGATGTAACAAATGGTGATTTATCATCAAATGGTACCATGTTTTTGTTGATGGTGATTTCAGCTTTAATCAAGGCATTTTCTGCTGCTTTACCACTGATTCCTTTGTTTCTCAAATCAATTAACATCAAATGATTGTCTGTTCCACCTGAAATAATTTGGTATCCTTTTGCTACAAATGCATTAGCCATGGCATGTGCATTTTCTTTTACTTGTTTGATGTAGGTATGGAATTCCGGACTCAATGCTTCTCCAAATGCCACTGCTTTTGATGCAATTACGTGTTCTAATGGCCCGCCTTGTGTACCAGGAAATACTGCTCCATCTAAAATGGCCGACATCATTTTGATTTCTCCTTTTGGTGTTTTATGTCCCCAAGGATTTTCAAAATCTTTACCCATCATTATTACACCACCTCTTGGACCTCTTAAAGTTTTATGAGTTGTAGTCGTAACTATATGGCAATGTGGAATTGGGTCGTTTAATAATTTGCCTACGATTAAGCCTGCTGGGTGTGAAACATCAGCCAATAACAAGGCTCCAACTGAATCTGCAATTTGTCTAAGTCTTGGATAATCCCAATCTCTGCTATACGCTGATGCACCACAAATAATCATTTTTGGCTTTTCACGATGTGCAGCTTCTTCAACTTTGTTCCAATCAATTAATCCGGTTTCTTTTTCTACACCATAAAAACTTGGTGAGTAAAGTTTGCCTGAAAAATTCACTGGTGAACCATGAGTTAAATGTCCGCCATGTGATAAATCGAAACCTAATATTTTATCTCCTGGATTTAAACAACCCAACATCACAGCTGCATTGGCTTGCGCGCCACTATGAGGTTGAACGTTTGCCCATGCTGCACCAAACATTTTTTTCAAACGTTCGATGGCTAAATTTTCAACGATATCAACTACTTCGCATCCACCATAATATCTTTTTCCCGGAAGTCCTTCAGCATATTTATTGGTTAATACGCTTCCCATTGCTTCCATAACTTGTTTGCTAACAAAGTTTTCTGATGCAATTAATTCCAGTCCATTTTCCTGACGGTGTAATTCTCTGGTAATTAGGTCGAAGATTTCGTTGTCTCTGTTCATTTGGTACTTGTTTAAAGCTGCAAGTTATTTGAACTGCTTCAAACAGAAAACAAAAATTTTAATTCGGTCCTGTCAAATTATGTTTACAGGCTGATATAAATTCCTTCTAGCTAAGTATCAGATGCCTAAAAATTGACATTTTGAAAGCATTCTTTGCCGCAATAGTTTTGCCTCCCCATGAAAAAATCCATCACTTTTTTTTGCTTTGTACTTGTTTCTTTGATTGGCTTTGCTCAAAAGACATCTGTTGTTCCAGAATTTATTGTAACAGAATCTCGTAACCAAACTGCTGGTATCAATGCCATGCGTTTTGTGCAAGTTATCGACTCAAATGCCATTCGTTTAAGTCCAGCACAAACCATTGCAGAACTTTTGGAAAATACTGCGGGCATCGATATCCGCTCACGTGGTCCTTTTGGTACCCAAGCCGATGTTCAAATACGTGGTGGTTCTTTTGAACAAACTTTGGTTTTGCTCAATGGCATCCGTTTAGCCGATCCACAAACCGGGCATCATTTGTTGAACCTACCTATTTCTACTTTTGATATCAGCAGAATTGAAGTATTAAAAGGCGCTGCTGCTAGGGTTTTTGGACAAAATGCTTATGCCGGTGTTATCAATATCATCACCAGAAAACCAATAGATAATTCTGTTTCGGTGCAATTAAGTGGGGGACAAAATTATTTTCGTCAGGCACTTTTTGGTATCGATTTCAATGGAAAAAAAGTAAAACACCATATCAGCTTGCAGCACCTTAGTTCAGATGGATATAGAAAGAATACGGATTTTTTAAACAGACAAGTTTATTACCAAAACGACTTCAACGCTTTAAAGGGAAGTTTTCAAGGAATGGCAGGATTTCAAGAGAAAAATACGGGCTCCAATGGTTTTTATACCGATAGATTTCCATGGCAATTCGAAACTACACAAATGGGTTTTGCTGGAATGAATTATTTGCATAACAACAATAAATTTAGAGCTAGAACAGCTTTACGTTTGCACGATGATTTGTTTTTATTGAAACGCGATACACCATCGTTTTCAAGAAATACACATAGTTCTTTGTCGTATAATCTCGATTTGAATTACAGTTCTAAAAACAAATTTGGTGTTTGGAATTTGGGTGCCGATTTACGTTACGATCAAATCAACAGCAATAGTTTGGGAAACCGCAATCGTTCTATTATTGGTTTGTTTGCCGATCAAACTTTTAAAATCGGAGAACGCTTTCAGTTTATTCCTGGCATTTGTTTGAATTCCTATTCCGATTTTGGATTAACAACTTATCCTTCTTTGGATTTGGCTTATAAAATTAATTCGGTTTCATTTACAGGCCAAGTTTCTAGATGTTTTAGGGTTCCATCATTTACCGAATTGTATTATTCAGATGGAGGTAAAACAAGCATTGGAAATCCAGAATTAAAACCTGAGCAAGCTTGGTCTTACGAGGCTAATATGTTTATCAGAAAACCATTTTTCACATTCAGTGCTTCATTATTTAGAAGAGATGGTTTGAAACAAATCGACTGGATAAAGGATTCTGCAACAGCAGTGAGTTGGATTGCACAAAATCAGTCAGAAATTCAAACAGATGGTTATGAACTTTCACTAGATATCAAACCAGCTTATTTCAGAGAAAATGCCATCATCAACAAACTCAATTTTTCTTATTGCAAATTAGACTTGAATCAAGTTCAAACCAATGGTATCTCGAGGTATGCATTTGATTATTTAAAAAGTCAATTCACAGCAAGTGGCTTTATCAAAATCAACGAAAATTTAGATTTATCCATTAGAACACGTAATGAAAACAGAATGAGTTATACAGCTTATTGGTTATGGGATAGCAAACTGCAATACCAACACAATAGAACTGTTTTATTTGCCGAAGCCAGCAATTTGTTTGATATCACTTACAAAGAAGTGGGCAATGTTATTATGCCTGGAAGATGGATTCGTTTTGGCATGTCGTTTAAATTGATGATGAGATGAAATCAAAATTAAACAGCAGTACTCAATTGTTCCTTTGTTGGTAGATTTACAAGCTGTAAAGGATTTTGTTTGGGTTCAACTTTTGCAAGGATAGCCTCCAATACCGGAAGTATTTCATTCAGTTTATTAGTTTTGATTAGGAAGTTCCAAACGGGTTCAAATTTCTTCCATCCACCTGTATAAAATAGGTGTTTTAGTTTATGCTTATTTGAATCATGGTTTAAGCTTGCTTTTAGGATGTTTGACCAACTATAGAATTCTTTGTAAGACCAGTCATATCCTGCTTTTAGTTCTTCTGCGCTAAGATTTTTTGTTTGATAAACCACATTTCTTGTATCATATAAATCCCAATTTCTAGTGAGAATTCTGCCACTTGCTTCCATGTCTTTATACAAGCGTGTTCCAGGATATGGAGTTAAAATGTGATAAGTAGAAGTTGTGATTGAATTTTTTACACCCCAGTCAACAGTTCGTTTAAACACATCTTTGTCATCATCATCTAAACCAAACACAAAACTACCATTAATCATAATGCCTAAACTATGTAAACGGTTTACTGCTTTGATATAATCTTTTTCTAAATTCTGTTTTTTATTACTTTGTTTCAGGTTGTTTGATGAAAAAGTTTCGAACCCAACAAATAAGCTTCTTAAGCCGGCTTCGGCTGCCTTCTCTATTAAATCTCCTCTTAAAATTGAATCTATGGTAGCTGCACCCTGAAACACCCGATTCATTCCTTTCATTCCTTCAAATAGTTCATTGGCAAACCTCACATTTCCTAATAAATGGTCATCTAAAAAATAGAGATGTTTACCGGGAAGCCTTTCTATTTCAGATAATGCATCGTCTACAGCTTGTGTGTAGAAACTTCGCCCTCCTTCATAAAAGGCATCTTTGTAGCAAAAATCACAATGATGCGGACAGCCTCTGGTAACAACAATTGAATTTGGAACTAGGTATTTATTTCGTTTGATGAGATCACGGCGTATAGGTGGAATATTTTCAAGTGTTCTAACAGATGATTGATATACCTTTTTTGTTTTTTTTGCCTTGAAATCTTTCAGAAACTCTGGAAAACTATGTTCTCCTGGACCAATAAAAATAGAATCTGCGTGCTGTTTTGCTTCCTCTGGTAATGAACTTACATGTAAGCCGCCCAGAATTACATAGGCTCCTTTTCTTCTGTATTGACCTGCAATTTGATAAGCTCTATATGCATTGGTGATATAAACTTGGATGACTACTAAATCTGGATAATCATCTAAATTCAGTTTTTCAATGTGTTGATCTTGTAAATCGATTTCATCATCAGGGGATAAATAGGCTGCAAGAGTAGCCAATCCGAGAGGCGGGAAAAGTGAATATTTAATGGGTCTCCAAAATGGACTTTCAGCTTCTGTTAAAGCTGGTAATATCATTTTAACTTTCATTGTACTTTTAAGTGTTTGTTTAATACTATCCGATAATTTAATTCAGGCTTTTTATTGAATTGGGCCATTCATTTATTGAAGGCCCAATTGAAGAAAACAATTATATGAATTGATGTATTTTGGAACAATCATCTTAAGCCTCAATCTGCTTCCTTTCCTCGCCATACCAATTAATTTTTCTTGATACATACATCATAATTCCAATGATGATAAACAAGCCTATACTGCCCAATAACAATGCATATTCTTCTTGTTGGGTGATGATGAAGATGTAGGTATAAAAGCTACTCAACAAAAAGGCTAATAAGGCTGAAACCTTTGTACTTTTTAAAAAACTAATGCTGTATAAGGTAATCATTCCAATTACCAATAATGATGAGATGATATAAGCTGGATTAAATCCTAAATGCTCTGAAATCGATAACAACAAGGTATAATAAATGATGAGTGCTGCTCCGATAAGAATGTATTGAAATGGATGAATTTTTGTTTTAACAATCAATTCTATCATAAACAAACTAATGAAGGTTAATAGTATCACCAAAATGCCATATTTAGCTGTTCGAATGCTCTTTTGGTATTGGTCAACTGGCATCAATAAATTCACGCCTAAATCGTTTTGTTCTAAACCAGCAGGCATATTGTCTTTCCATTGTTGAGGAAAGTCTCTGTTGAAGCCTAAAATTTTCCATGTGGCATCAAAATGTGCTTCATCAACTGTTCTGGTTTCAGGCAAAAAACTTCCTGCAAAACTTGGGTTTCCCCAATTGCCATTTACATTGAATTCACTCGATTTTCCAATTGGAATAAAGAATAAATTTCTACTTCCCTTTAATTTTAAATTCAGTTTTATTTCACTGCTTGAATCTAATATATCATGCAGGGAAACTTTGGCTTTTACGTAGGAAGCCAATGGCAAAATTCTAATCTCGTTGTCGAAGGCATAAGGCTCGGTTGTATAGTTTTTGCCGTTTATAATTAAACCTGGATTTTCTCCAATTCCTCTTAAATCACTTACTCCGTTTAATAAACAAACTTGGTCTTGAATAATTTTGCTTTCATCAATGTTTAAATCCTTAAAATCGGGTTGCACGAATTTGGCTTGGGTTTGAATATTTGAGTGATATACCACCGCATCAAATATGCCTCTATTCAATACTTCAGGTTTTAATTCTGCTTTTACTTTTAATTGTTCTGGAAGAATATAAACCCTTTCTTTTAGCTCGGTTGTACCTGTTTTTGTTGTAATGGTTCTGTAATAGGGAATCATTAAAATAGGACCACTAATACGTTGTGGTCCCGACCATTTTTGTGATACTTCGTTCATCACTTCTTCTACTCGGTATTGGTGTTCGGTCATAATCGACTGTATCCAACTCGAAGGAATGAGTAATATCAATACCAAAAAGGTAATCACACCCAATTTTACCATAACGGATTCTCTTAACCAGTTGTTGAATTTTTGAAAGAAATTTTCTTGTGTTTCCATGTGTTTTATTTTTATTTAAAAGTGCTTTGTTTTTCAAAGTGAATGAGTAAAAAAAATATCAGTGTTGATTTCTGATCAATTGTTCTAAGGTATCTAAGTGTTTTTTAAAAGCTGTTTTGCCTAATTTGGTAGCCTGGTATTTTGTTTGCGGTTTTCTTCCATTATAACCTTTGTGCACCAAAATATATTCCTCTTTTTCTAAGGCTTTTAAGTGTGAGGCAAGATTTCCATCTGTTACCTTTAACAGTTCCTTCAGTGTATTAAACTCGGCATCATCATTCACCATGAGCACCGACATAATCTGTAGCCTCAGTTTGTTTTCAAACGCCTTGTCAAAATTTTCAAATCCCGATTTCATCTTGTTCAATTAAGGACTAATTTCTTTCGTATTTTACATACATCACGGTTCCATAAACAATATGCAGAACACCAAAACCCAAACTCCAAAATATGAGTCCGTAGCCTGGAAAGAAAGCACATAGTAAACCTAATAAAACTTCAAACAAACCCAAATACCTAATTTCTGAATAAGTATGTGTGCTGGCATTTACCAAAGACAAACCATAAAATATTAAAGTAGCCGGAGCAGCAAAACCCAAATAACCACGAAGAATCAAAGCGAAAATAAATAAACCACCACTCATTAAAGGAATGCTGATATTGATTAAAAACCTTTTGCTGTTATGGTCCCAGTAGGAGAGACCTTCTTTTTTTGCTTTTCTTAAACTGAACCAAATGCCTGTAAAAATAGAAGCACCCATGACCAAAGTACCTGTTAAAAGTAATTTGAACAAAGTTTCCATTTCGTTTACATAAACAAAGCGGTAACCAAAAGGCGAATTGGGATAATAAATCAATAGATAAGCTACAAATGCGCCAATAAGTGCATAGGTTCCGGCAAATACGCCTGATAGTCCACTTAAAGAAATAAAACGTGATGAACGCTCCATCAGTTGTCTGATAGAAGCTAAATCCTGCTCATAATTATTGGTTTCTTTCATTTTTGAAAGTGCTTTGTAATGCAAAGTTAAATGAATAAATGAAATCTACAAATTGTTTTAAAAATTTCTTAGAAATGATAGGTATAATCTCTTTTGAAAAAACTGGTTTTATTTAATCCTCACATTTATTGGCTTCATTTCCGGTATGAAAATTAATAGATTGAAGTGTTTACTCATATTCATATCAAATGGATAATGATGACTAGAGTAATATGTGGTTTTTAGCATTTCACCTTTAGGGAAAATAAGTTGAGTTTCTTTATGGTTTGCTTTATAAAGTTCATGCTCAATAGAATTATGCATAGCTCTAAAAGATTTATTCTCCCATTCATAAATATTGAATTCTTTTCCTTTATAGGAAAGAAAAGATATGCTAAATACATCTATTTTCGGAGTACTTCTATCAATAAAAATTGATAACATTTCTGGGTCTTCTCCTAAATAATTTTTAGTAAGATGGCCAGCTTGTCCCCAAAAAATTACTTTTTTATTCTTATACCTTTCTTCTACTAAATATTTAGCATTTTTTGCCATTTGATATTCTCTTTCTGGTATTGAATTCTCACCAACTATATATTCTTTACTATGAATACATTGGATACAAGCCTTTATATTTTCAAGTGTTAAAATGTACTCTTTAGGAATGTTTTTTAGGCTGCTAAGTTGATTTAATACAATATCTAAATCTCTTAGAAATCGCATA
>JBIMKP010000012.1:0-108446 GCA_051861545.1 Bacteroidia bacterium
TCTTTTTCATTTTAGTCCTTGTGAAAGTTATTGTTTTTTATACTTTCATTTTGAACTAATTTTAGGGGTGAGGACAAAGGGTTTTTAAAATCAAAACCTTTTAATAATTCCAATATTTATCTATTGTGGTTTTTAAAGGAAAAATATCCCAATTTGGAGTTAGAAAAATATAGGAAGATTTATAACATTTTATCTGCATTATTTATAATTGGTTTTATCTCGTTTATCATTACAATTTTCATTAATTAGATATTCCGAATTAGTCGTTTTGAGTTGGATATTTTTATTTAATTTCCATTAACCTTTTGAGTTGATTTTGTAAAATGGAGGCGATAAATACTTACCCTTTTTGGATTAGTTTACTGCCTTTTCAGTTCGTAATTGTTTTTATTAGATATATTTTTAATAATGATTCCAAAACCCCAAAATAGCGCCCATTAGTTGAAGAATTTGGAACTGAGTCCTTTCTTAATTGCCAAGCACAAAAGCTGAGTTCCTATTTTCTAATAAATTCGAATGGTTGCTTGATAGTCGAAAAAATAAATAAATTTTGTAATTTTGTTACAATAGAAATTGCTTGTTATGAATATAGAATTAGAGAAAATTAAACTTGCTCAAAAGATATTCAATATCGAAAGTGAAGATTTGATAGGAAAAATAAAGGATTTTATTTCAAAAGAAGAGGTAGATGTTTGGGATACTGTGCCCAATGAAGTTAAAGTTGCTATAGAAAAAAGCATATCTCAGGCAGATAATGGAGAGTTGATTCCGCATGAGGATGCAATCAAAAAACTTAAAAGATGGCATTAAAAATCTTTTGGACAGAAGAGGCAATTTCTTTTATAATAAAGTAATTGACTATTTAATTGAATACTGGACAGAAAGAGAAGTGGTTAAATTTACAGATGCATTAACAAAGAAACTTGGACTGATAAGCTCTGGGAATGTCACATTCAAAAGTTCAGTCAAAAAAAGCTATCACGAAATTCTTATAACAAAACACAATTTATTGATTTATCGAATTAAACCTGAACATGTTGAATTAATTTTGTTTTGGGACACGAGGCAAAATCCTAAAAAGAAGAAAATTAAAAATGTGAATTAATAGGTAATTAGATAATTGATATTACTGAATTAACTGATCAATCATTTAGTAAATCCATTCAAGCAGTTTTCATTCAAAATGATTAATCTTAAATTTTAATCCTACAATTAGGAAATTAATCAATGATTTTGTGTTTTAATTTCAAACCCAATACCTATAAATAGCTTGCTATTTATAGGTATTGGTTCTAATTGGAGCAACTTAATTCAACGAAATAATCGAGGCATTGGGATAGTTTTCTTCCAAGTCTTTTAGTTTACTTAATAGAATATTTCCTACTATATACGACCTATTTGCTGAATGAAATGTTTCACTGATGTCATTAAAATATTGGTGATCTATTGTTTGATTATTTTCAAATGAACAGTAGATTTTTAAAAGTGTATCAGCTGATAACTGATAAGGAAATGGGTTGAGGCTTTTCCTGTATTCATACTTGTATCCATATCGCAAAGCAGCAATATC
This sequence comes from Bacteroidia bacterium, assembly GCA_051861545.1. Lineage (GTDB taxonomy): Bacteria > Bacteroidota > Bacteroidia > UKL13-3 > UKL13-3 > CAISCU01. The sequence continues at coordinate 1,571 of JBIMKP010000012.1, forward strand.
ACTCAATACAGCTGAGGATGTTGGAAATCTACCAGCTCCTTTTCCAGATAAAAATTGTTCATCTGCGAGTGAACTACCAATCACTACGCCATTGAATTCTTTGTTAACCGAGTAGAGTTTGTTTTCATTCCCAACAAAACCTGGAATTACAAATGCATTTACTTGACTTTCATTTCTACTTGCATGGGCTAAGAGTTTTATTTTATATCCTTTTTCTTTAGCATAATTGGTGTCAAACTCATGAATTTTATTAATGCCAATTCTTGTGATTTCATCAGGATTTGCAAAAATTCCATAAGCATGTTTAATCACAATTGCCAGCTTGTTTACTGCATCAAATCCTTCCACATCAAGAGATGGATTGCTTTCTGCAAAACCAAGGTCCTGTGCTTCTTTTAAGGCTGTTTCATAATTCAATCCATCATCATTCATGCGAGTTAAAATGAAATTCGTAGAGCCATTCACAATTCCTGAAAACGATTGTAATAAGTCATTGTCGAAATATTCTTCTAAGTTTCTTATAACTGGAATACTTCCACAAACAGCGGCCTCATAAAGCAAAGACAGCTGTTCTTTATTTTGTTGGATATCGAGCAATTCAGAAAGATGTTTTGCTATCATTTTTTTGTTAGCTGAAACAACAGACTTTCCATTTAGTAAAGCTTTTTTTACTATTTGATAAGCAGCTTCGGAATCATCAATCAATTCTACAATTACATTGATGTCTTCATCTTCTAATAATGTTAAAGAATTTGTAGTAAACAATTCATTGGGTGCGTTTCGTTGTTTGTTTGAATTTTTAATACAAATCTTTTTGATTTCTGCATCCAATCCAGGTGTTTTTTTGAGTACTTGATAAATCCCTTCACCTACTACTCCAAAGCCAAACAGGCCTATTTTTATTGATCTGTTTTTACTCATGATAAGGTGATGCTTTTTTGTTTTGATAAAATAGATGTATTCAAAATTTCTAAAGACAAACGAAGGTCTTCAATTAGTACTTCTGCACTTTCAATACCGCAGCTAATTCTAATTAATGAATCCTGAATTCCTGAAGTCAATCTCTTTTCTCTTGGGATAGAAGCATGGGTCATTTGTGCAGGATGACAAATCAAACTTTTTACACCGCCTAAACTTTCTGCCAGTTTAAAATACTGTGTATTACTAACAAGTGTATTGGCTGAATCAACAGTATCTTCATGAAGTGAAAATGATACAACTCCACCAAATAAACCATTTTGTTGTTGTGCTGCTATATGATGGTTTTTGTGATGTTTGAGTCCAGGATAATATACTTCCGAAATAAGTGGATGAGTTAATAAGTATTCAGCAACCTTTAATGCTGTTTCATTTTGTTTAATAACTCTTAGTTCGGCTGTTTCAATTCCTCTAATCAATAACCAAGCATCTTGTGGACCTAAAATTCCACCAGTTGCATTTTGGAAGAATTTGATTTTTTCTGCAATTTCTTTGTCTTTTGAAATCACTAACCCAGCTAATAAATCAGAATGTCCGCCTAGGTATTTTGTTCCTGAATGAATCACAATATCAGCTCCTAGTTCAATAGGTCTTTGTGCAATTGGAGAAGCAAAAGTATTATCTACAACTACCAATGTTTGATGCGCATGTGCAATCTTTGCAGCTGTTTTGATATCAGTGATTTTAAGCGTTGGATTGGTAGGTGATTCAATCCAAACTAATTTGGTACGTTCATTAAAATAGGGAAGGATGTTTTCGATTTCAGTGGTATCAACATAATGTACTTTGATTCCGAACTTGGCATAAACATGCGTAAACAATCGGTAAGCACCGCCATAGATATCATCTACAGCAATAATTTCATCACCAGATGAAAGTAATTTGACAACAGCATCGATGGCTGCAAGTCCCGTTGCAAAAGCACTTGCGCCAATACCATTCTCTAATTTAGCAACTAAGTTTTCTAGTACAGCACGAGTAGGATTATTGGTGCGACCATAATCATAGCCTTTGTGAACACCGGGTTTTTCCTGAACAAAAGTTGCAGTTTGATAAATAGGAGTGGAGATAGAACCAGTTAGTGGATCTACCGGAATGTTGTGAATAATTTGAGTACTTAAATCGCTCATTTTTTTGTGTTTTAAATGGTTTAAAAAATCATCAAAACACCTATCGAGAACTTACCGGCAGCGCATAAAAAAAGCGCTACCGATAAAACAGTAGCGCTTTTCCATATTGTGCACGATATGTTGAGCTAATTAACTGTCTTATCTGTCTCCTTTACAGGAGTTGGAATTGGCACCTTGTCGAAATTTCTTTCGCCAGGTTGTCAAGGTTTCTTAGGGCCATACCCTCCACCTTTCTTGATAAGTGATTTTGTAAAGAACTAGTGCAAACATAAAATCAAAATAAAAAATTGCAAATTATTTTTTTTGTTGATATTGATTTGTTAAGATATAAATATTCCGTTATTCCCAATAAAATAGCGTGTTCAGAGCGGAATAATTTTTTTATAATTTTCTTTCATTTTCAGTTTTTCGAAGGAGAATTTGATGTTTAAACGAAAATAAACGTAAGTAAACGGATAATACACGGATAATAAATTTCCAGCTTTCAACTTTGTGTTACAAATTTTAAAAACACATGAGCAGTTTAAAAAACGTAGTTCACCTGGTTGGACATCTAGGTGCAAATCCTGAAGTAAAAGTAGCTTCAAATGGAAAAAAAGTAGCAAAATTCAGTTTGGCTACAAATGAATCGTACACCAATGCAAAAGGTGAAAAAAAAGATGAAACCACTTGGCATAATTTAGTAGCCTGGGAAAAGACAGCAGAATTAGCTGAGAAATATCTAAAAAAGGGAAAAGAGGTGATGATTCAAGGGAAGATTTCAAACAGGAATTATGAAGATGCCAATGGAGTAAAAAAGTACATTTCAGAAATAATTATAGATGAGATGTTGTTTTTGAATTCTGGTCCAAAGGAAAATTCCAATGTTTGATTGATTAAAAGGGCCGGTTTATTTTTTTTTCCGGCCTTTTTTTGTTTTAGGTAAAACTTGTGGAAACATAAAATGGAATTTAGAAACAAAGCGAGCTTTCCGGTTGTATTTTTGATTGAAATATTTTACGAGAAATGAGCACAGACATTAAAGAAAAATTGAAAGCACTACAACTTACTATTGATAAGTTGGATAAGGCTTATGGAAAAGGAACTGTCATGAAAATGGGTGACCAGAAAGTTGATAATATTGATGCTCTTTCAACAGGTTCTCTTTCATTAGATATAGCTTTAGGAATTGGTGGATTTCCTACAGGAAGAATTATAGAAATTTATGGTCCTGAATCTTCAGGTAAAACAACCTTATCCATGCATGCTATTGCAGAAGCACAGAAGAAGGGCGGGATTGCTGCTTTTATTGATGCAGAGCATGCTTTTGATAGAAATTATGCTGAAAAATTAGGTATTGATGTTCAAAACTTAATTATTTCTCAACCTGATGATGGAGAGCAAGCTTTGGAAATTGCTGATGCTTTAATACGTTCTGGAGCTATTGATATCATTGTTATTGACTCAGTTGCTGCATTGGTTCCAAAAGCAGAATTAGAAGGTGATATGGGTGAGAGCAAGATGGGTTTACAAGCTCGTTTGATGTCACAAGCTTTGCGTAAATTAACAGGTACTATTAATAAAACTGGTTGTATTTGTATTTTCATTAACCAATTACGTGATAAGATTGGTGTGATGTTTGGAAGTCCTGAAACTACTACTGGTGGTAATGCACTTAAGTTCTATGCTTCAGTTCGTCTAGATATCAGAAGAATCGGTCAAATTAAAGATGGTTTGGATATTGTTGGTAACAGAACTAAAGTGAAAGTTGCTAAAAACAAAGTTGCACCTCCTTTCAGAACTGTTGAATTCGATATCATTTATGGAGAAGGAATTTCTAAACTTGGTGAAATCATTGATATTGGTGTTGATTTGGAAATCATTAAAAAAAGTGGCTCATGGTTTAGTTATAGCGATACCAAATTGGGTCAAGGAAGAGATGCCGTTAAACAGTTGTTATCTGATAACCCTGAGTTATGCGCAGAAATCGAAGGTTTAATCAGAGAAAAATCTGATGGCGGAGAGGTTTTTAAATCTAAAGAATCGGCAGAATAAAGTTTGATTTTTCACATCATAAAATAGGCTGTTTCATTATTTGAAGCAGCCTATTTTTTTGTTTTCTCTTTAGTCTTACTAAAAGTTTCGTAGAACTGATTTAGTTGTTGTAAGAAATTTTAAATGATTGGACTTATTAATAATATCGTTCCGCCGCTTCTCGTCAGTTGCGAACTTCGGAACGAATTATTTTCGGTTAAAGATAAAAATTCTTACGAAACGTGAACTTACAACAAAATTCGCAATTGAGAGATACAGCTGTTGTGTGTAATTCTTGTTATTTTTTTTTACAATATATCTTACTGTCTTTAAGTTTAAAACCAACGCTTGAATATAAATTTAATGCAGCCAATCTATGGTCTTCGGTGAAAAGAAGTATTTCAGAAAGTTCTTTTTCTTCACCTACTTCAACTAATAAGTTTATTAGTTTTCTTCCTATTCCTTTTCCACGTGAAGTTGAGTCTACAACTACATCTTCAATCCAACCCTTATTTCCAGATATAACTTTGTAAGTACACATTAATGCAATGCCAATTATTTTACTATTATCCTCACAATAGGCAACTGTAATTTGGTTTTTCTCATTCAATATTTCTTCAAGATCTAACTGAATTTTGTTTGGACTTAATTGACGGAATAATTCAGAAACTTGCTCTTTAATGGCTATGTTTAAATCATTTTTGTTTAAAATGGCTGTTTTCATTTCTTTTTAAATGTTTTAAAAAATACAATTTATTGAGTCATTATTTCATTTCAAATTTTAAATTAAAGCTATAATTTTCTAGGAACACGGTAGAATTACGCACAGCAATCTTATATATCAAGGGAGAAAACGAAATTTAATTTCATTTGGAATTAGAGGGCAGGAATCGTATTTACCAAAAACTTTAAATCGATTTTTAGCAATTAAATCATAGAAAAAATCATTCAAATTTTGAGGCAATAGACTTAAAATTTTTAGGAATTTAATTGGTCCACCAATGATATTTAGAATTTCAAAAAAAGCTTTACTCTTAATGTATAGATGATTTGAAGTTTTCAGAATAACTGTATCTACATTTTGAATCGATTGATTCCCAGAAAAGAGTTCTAAGTACGTTTTACCATTTATAGGTGCAAACTTTATTTGAGCTTTTTTATCAAATAGCAGAATAAATTTGATTAATCTATTGCACAAAACGCAATTGGAATCATAAAATAAAATGTATTCAATAACTGAATTATTTTTTGTTTGCAAGTTCTGGTTTGAATCTTATTGGCGAGAATAAATAAATCATCAAAACTCTAGAATATCTGTATGTAAATGGTGAACTCAATATTAATGCTGAAATTATTGGAATTATGTAAGTGTAAAATCCAGCTTTACCCCCAGAAATTAGAAGAATAAGTCCGCCCATAACTAACATTAAACCAACCGTAAAGGCATAACTAACATACATTGCTCCCCAAAAAAATCCTGGCTCAATTTCGAATTTTAATTTACAAACCGGACAAGTCTCATGCATTCCCATGAACTTTGAAAGATTGAAAGCCGAATGCGTAAACATTTTACCGCTTTGGCATTGAGGGCATTTTGCTTTAATTATTGAAAGTCCTTTTGAAGGTTCAAATTGATCGCACATTGTTTAGTTGCTAATTTTAGCTTTTTTAAGCTTGTAATTTCTATAGTATATAAAACCAAAAACACCTGCAACAAGATATGGAAGAGCTAGTAAATAGAGTATTCCCATATTTAAAGTATTACCAACATTTGTTCCTCCTCCTTCTCTTGCCATCTCTAAATTACTTTTACACATTGCACATTGAGCAAATGAGTCAGTAGATATTAGCGCAAACATTGTTAAAAGTAAAAATAGGAATATTTTAGATTTCATTTTCATACAAAAATAGTTTTTAATTAATTATCGAATGGAACAATTGTTCCTATAAAACCGGATAGTAAGGGCTTATCATTAAATAAACAATTACACCAGTAATTGTTACATATAACCAGATTGGATATGCAAAACGAACTATTTTTTTATGTAATTCAACTTGCATCATTAATCCTCTATAAAAACTCATTAATACCAATGGTAATACAATAGCTGCTAATATAATGTGACTAATCAAAATTACTAAATACGTAGTTCTTAATGGATTGTCTTTTGGGAAACTTGTATCAGAAGCTAACCAATGATACAAAACATAAGAAACTAAAAATAATGATGATAAAATGAAAGCTGTTAAATTTATATTCTTATGTGCATTGATATTTTTCTTTTTAATAAAATACAATGAAAGGATTAACAATAAACTGCATGTCCCATTGATAATTGCATTTATTAATGGTAAAACATAAGTCCAAGAAGGCAGAACTTTAGGTTTTGGTAATACTTGTTGATTCAAAACAACAACAGCAATAAAAACAACAATTGAAATTGCCATTGCTAACCTGAAAATATTTTTATCTTTTTTCTCCTGGGGCGTGGTATTCATACAATAATAATTTTAAGTCTCCTTCTAAGCGTTTTAATTCAGCATCACTTTCGGAATCATAAACTCCTCTAATATGATTTGCTTTATCTACAAGAATGAACTGCTGACTATGGTCAATTGTTTTATCTTCTATAGAAATTGGAAGTAAAAATCCTGCACCCGCTTTGAATATATCTTCTTTTGAACCGGTTGTGAAATGCCAGATTTTAGCATCTGCACCAAATTTTTTGGCATAATTATTCAAAACAGGAATACTATCGTTTTCAGGATCAACAGAAAAGCTGATGAATTGAACCTCTGAAAACTCTTTGAATTTATCGTAAACTGTTTGTAATCGTCTATTCATTGTTGGACAAACATCAGTGCAAGAAGCAAAGAAAAAGTTTGCAACATAAATATGGTCTGAAAAGTATTTTTGATTGATTTCTTTACCAATCTGATCTTTAACTTTAAAATCTGGAACCGTATAAAATACAGTATCATCATTAGAATTTGCAGGTAGTATTTTCTCGCCTAAATAGGGGAGACGTTCGTAACTTTGAGTTCCTGCATTAAATATATAAAACAAGACAACCGGAACAATTAATATTCCGGTTGCCAACCAAAAGCCTTTACGCTTCATTATTTACCATCTTAATTCGTTTGTGAAATCTCCTTCGATTAACATTAGTGCTACAAAGAACACAACGAAAATCATAGGTACAATAATCATATACATTAATACTTTACGTTCGAATTTCATATGCATGAAAACTCCAACGATAAACCATGCTTTTACTATTCCAAGTAGAATGAATAAAGCGTTTTTCCACATTGAATGATAGCTCAAAAATGCGAAGTAAAGTGCAATATCAATTATAGTTAACCCAAATAAAATCCAAAATGTTTTCCAGATTTGACTCTTCATATCTGAAGGTGTTTCTGTGTGTTCTAAATGTTCGGTATGTTCCATGATATGGTAAGTTTATTTTATTAATCAGATTAAATAGTAGAAAGTGAATACGAATACCCAAACTAAATCTACGAAATGCCAGTATAGACCAACTTTTTCTACCATTTCATAATGGCCTCTTTTATCATAGGTACCAGCAAGAACGTTGATATAAATGATAACATTTAGTACAACACCTGAAAATACGTGGAATCCATGAAATCCTGTTACAATAAAGAATAGTGCCGCGAATGATCTTGGTCCAAATGGATTATAGTCCAATCTTGCTCCTTCATGTATGAAAGTTGACCACTCCCAAGCTTGACAACCTAAGAATGCAGCTCCACCTATGATAGTAAGTAACATATAATTAGCAACTTCTTTCTTTTGCATTCTATGTCCAGCTTCAACAGCTAATACCATTGTAACTGAACTAAAAATCAAAATGAAAGTCATTAAACTTACGAAGAATAATGGTAAATGAATTCCATGAACAAAAGGGAAATGATTAAATACTAATTCTGGTGCAGGCCAATGATCTTGCACGAATAAACCAGCATTTTGCATTGCTTCAACAAAGTTATCAGCAACATGATTTAAAGGTTTTACTATTGTGTTTGCAATTGGTTCTTGGTAGCTATACCTTATGAATCCATAAGCTATTAGTAGTGATGAGAATGTAAATGCATCAGAAAGTAGGAAAATCCACATCATTAATTTTCCATAACTTACGCTAAACGGAGAATTTCCGCCTCCCCAAGTTGATTTTTTTTCGGTACTTAATGTAGTTGTGTTAGCCATGTTTGAAACGGTTGCTTGGTTTTATAGGGTTATCTGTATAATGTTAAAAAAATGTATAAGTAAATCCAAAGGATTCCAATGAAATGCCAATAGGTATTACACATACTTAAAAATAAGGTATTGGTTGAATTAATTTTGTTTCTAAGCATTTGAATAATCATTGCTAAAACAAAAAACAATCCTCCTAATACGTGTGCCACGTGAACCCCTGTAATTACATATACGAATGAGTTCGATGGATTTGAAAATGCAAAATATACATTGTCTGCAATTAATTGCTGCCAACCCCAATATTGAGTAAGGCAGAATGCTAGACCAAGAATAAATGTAGAAAATAATAAAAGCTTTGATTGTGAAATTGTATCACTTTTTGCCTTCATTAAAGATAATTGCATTGTAATTGATGAGATTACAATCAATATAGTACTAAATAAAAAACTAGATGGTAAATTGAATAGTTCCCAGTTGCCTTCACCTCTTCTTACAATGTAAGCTGATGTAAATCCTGCGAATAACATTACGCTAGCAACTATTAACAACCAAAGAATTGCTCTCTTTGGGTTAATTAAATATTCAGGGTCTTTGAATGTGTTTTTTTCTATTGTTTGTGTTGCCATATTAGATTTTATCTATTAAATATGCTATTTGAACCATTGGTAGGTAAATGAAAGATGCAAACATTAGCTTTTTAGCATCTTTTATTTCACAAGTTTTAAATAATCTAAAAGCATAATAACTTAACATCAATCCGCCTAAAATTCCAACAAATCCTGAAATCATTCCAGAGATTCCCATTTGAGCAGGAAGCATGCCAATTGGAATTAATACCAAGCTAAATGCTAATGTTTGTAAGGCTGTAGATTTATCTCTACCAGGAGTAGATGGAAGCATTTTAAAACCAGCTCTTTTATAATCATCGTCTAAAATCCATGCGATACTCCAAAAATGTGGAAATTGCCAAAAGAATTGAACACCAAATAATACCAATGCAGATGTATCTAATTTTCCAGTAAAGGCAACCCAACCTAACATTGTAGGTATGGCACCAGGAAATGCTCCAACAAATACTGATATTGGAGAGATTCTTTTTAAGGGAGTATAAATAAAGGCATAAGACATTAATGCAGCAAATGCCAAGATTCCTGAAATTTGATTCAAGAATAAAGCAATCATACTTACTCCTATAATTCCAATAATTCCACTAAAAAGAGATGCCTCTAAAACAGACATTCTATTTGTTGCCACTGGTCGGTTAGCAGTTCTTTGCATCAATTTATCGAAATCCTTCTCAATAACTTGATTGATTCCATTTGCAGAACCAGTTACTAAAAAGCCACCGATAGCTAGCATGGTTAATTCAAACCAATTAATTGCTCCTTGACTTGCAGTTAAATAGGTTATAACCGAAGAGAATACAACCAATGATGTTAGTCTAACTTTTACCAACTGATTGTAGTCTTGGGCTTTTGACCTAATCAAATCCAAGCCATTTAATGCTTCAGAGTTATGTGTTATAGTTTTTACTTTCACTTTATTGCGCTTTTAAGCGATTTCTATTTTTGTTTTTGTGAACAGTAAGATTGCAATAAAAATTTGTAATCCTGCTGTTAAACTTCCTAATGTTAAATGCAGACTTTGGAATTGTCCTGGAAAACCGAGGTTAGCCAAAATTGCTCCAGTAAAAGCCTGCGTGCTCATTAATAAAATTAAGGCTAAGCCAGATTTATAAATGAGTTGATGACGGTGGAATAGTTTTCTGTATTTATTGAAAAGTAAAATAGTTATCAATAAGTTCAAAAGACTTAAACTTCTATGTATATAGAATATTGGCTTCATGTGATCAATCCACAAATTTCTATTATCGATTCTTAATGCTAATTCATCAATGCTTTCTCTAACCTGAGTTCCACTTACTGTTTGAATAATTGAAATTAACAAACTTATCCAAATTAGCATCTTTAAGTTTTTATCATAACTAAATTGAGTTATAGTAAACCTCTGACTTTGCGTAATTGTATAAATCAATAAAGCTACAATCACTAAAGCAATTAGCATGTGAATCGTTATCATCCAAGTTGCTAAATCACTTGATACAACTTTCGAACCAATCCATCCTTGAAATCCTACGAGAATAAAGGCTAAGAAACTTAACCAAAATATTTTCTTGTCAGATTTCAAATAAGGAAAAGCAAAAACTACAGTTAATAGTATGAAAAATCCAATAACAACTCCTATCAACCTATTGATATACTCAATCCATGTTTTATATACATCAAAATCTGCAATAGCTTTTCCTGCAACAGCAAATTTTGATTTATAATCTTCTGGTAATTGAGAAATATCGGTTGGAGGAATAAATTGACCAAAACATTTTGGCCAATCTGGACATCCCATTCCGCTTCCAGTACTTCTTACTAAACCACCTACAAAAATGAGAAAGAACACTGCGATTATGGTTGCTATACCAAATCGTCTAAATCTAATAATATAATTTTCTTCAGCGTTCAATTTATATTTATTTAGTAAGTCGGTATCTTTAAAATACCGACTTACATTTTTTAATGTGCTAATTCAGCTGTACTAGCGTGGTGAACTTTAGTTAAACTAGGTTCAGGCAAACTTGTAGGCTCATCAAGCGGATCCATTTGGTCTCTATCTGGAACATTCTGAGGGATGAAATCATCGTCATGTCCAGGTTTGCTATAATCGTAAGCCCAACGATAAACATGAGGAATTTCTCCAGGCCAGTTTCCATGTAAATGTTCAACAGGAGCAGTCCATTCTAATGTATTAGATTTCCATGGATTTTGAGGTGCACGTTTTCCTTTAACTGCAGAATAGAAAAAGTTAATTAAGAAAATTAATTGTGCAGCACCACCTAATAATGCAGCTATTGTAATGAACTCATTCATATCAATAAATACATTAAATTGATCGTAAGCTGTGTTTGCGTAATATCTTCTTGGTACACCAGCTAATCCCATAAAGTGCATAGGGAAAAACACACAATATGCTGAGATTAATGTTAACCAAAAATGGAAATGACCAGCAGTTTCATTCATCATTCTTCCAAACAATTTTGGATACCAATGATAAATTCCACTCAACATACCAAAAATTGCAGCGCTACCCATTACCAAATGGAAGTGAGCTACTACGAAATAAGTATCATGTAAATTGATATCTAAGGCAGCATTACCTAAATAAATACCTGTTAAACCACCAGTGATAAAGAATGAAACTAATCCAATAGCAAACATCATTGCTGGAGTTAAATTTAAATTACCTTGCCATAATGTAGCTAAATAGTTAAATGTTTTAACTGCTGATGGAACAGCAATGATTAAAGTTCCAAGCATGAAAACTGATCCTAAGAAAGGATTCATACCTGTAATGAACATATGGTGACCCCAAACAATAAAGCTTAAAACACCAATAGCCAAAATTGAACCAATCATAGCTCTATAACCAAAGATTGGTTTTCTAGAGTTTGTTGCAATTACTTCAGAAGTAATTCCTAATGCTGGTAATAGAATAATGTATACTTCAGGGTGACCTAAGAACCAAAATAAGTGTTGGAATAAAATTGGTGAACCACCAGTTCTTTCGATACCTCCAGCTAATTCAGCAACGATTTCTGATAAATAGAAAGATGTACCAAAACTTCTATCAAAAATCAAAAGTAAAGAACCTCCTAATAATACTGGGAATGATAATAAACCAAGAACAGCTGTAACAAAAAATGCCCAAATAGTTAAAGGCATACGAGTCATTTTCATTCCTTTAGTTCTCATATTTAAGATGGTTGCGATATAATTAATACCACCTAATAATGCTGATGCAATGAATAAAACCATTGATACCAACCAAAGCGTCATACCAACACCAGAACCTGGAATTGCTTTTGGTAGAGCAGAAAGAGGAGGATATACTGTCCAACCTGCAGAAGCTGGTCCGCCATCAACAAATAAAGAGAAAACTAATACACATGATGAAGCAAAGAAAAACCAATATGATAACATGTTCATGAATGGAGATGCCATATCACGTGCCCCTAATTGAAGTGGAATTAATAAGTTACTAAAAGTACCACTTAAACCAGCTGTAAGTACAAAGAATACCATGATTGTACCATGAATAGTAATTAAAGCCAAATAGAAGTTAGGGTCTAACTTACCATCTTTACCCCAATGTCCTAAAACTCCTTCTAAGAAAGGGAATTTCATGTCTGGGTATGCTAATTGAAGTCTAAAAATCATTGACATCAACATACCAAGAGTTCCCATAATAATTCCTGTTATTAGGAATTGACGGGCAATCATTTTGTGGTCCATACTAAAGATATACTTCGAGATGAAGGTTTCTTCGTGATGTCCGTGATCGTCGTGATTTGTGTGCAAATTGTGATCGCTCATATACTAGATTTTATTTCTTTTTTTTGATGCTTGGTTTTATTTTAATGCAACTTTGTTTTCAGATACTACTGGAGTTGATTGAGCTAATGTTTTTTGAGATTTTAGCCATTTTTCATAATCTTCTTTCGTATCAACTATAATTACCATTTTCATTCTGTAATGTGCACTTCCACATATTTTGTTACATAATAATGCGTAATCAAAATTTGGTTTGCCAGATTTGCTTCTCATTTCTGCAGTTGTTACACTAGGAGTAAACGAAAACTGTGTTGGTAAACCTGGAACTACGTTCATTTGTGCTCTGAAATGTGGGAAATAAGCACTATGAATAACGTCTTTAGATCTAAACGAGAAATGATAAGGTTTGTTTACTTCTAAGTGAAGTTCTTTTACAATGATATCGTCTTTTGCTTTTTCATCTTTTGGATCAACACCTAATGCATTTGCTTTTCCAACTTCGCGGAAATTATAGGCACCTAATTTATTGTCAGCACCAGCTATTCTTGCATCCCAACCAAATTGATAAGCAAAAATTTCAACATTTCTAGGATTTTCTTCTTTAGAATACATCATATCATTCCAAACAAATAATCCACGAATAACTAATACGGTAAGAACAATAGCAGGAACTACCGTCCATAACAATTCAATTTTATGGTTATCAGGATAGTATAAAGCTTTCCTTTTACCATCATTTTTATACTTGTAACCATACCAGAAAAGAAGAATTTGTGTAATTACAAATACTACTCCTGTTATAATTAAAGTAATCATAAACATGTTATCATATTCTTCGCCATGAACAGAGGCAGATCCATCAGCAAAAACTGTTAATTTGCTATGGACAGCAAATTCCCAAATAGCGGCAATTAATCCTATAACAAGGAAGGCCAGCAAAAGAATACCATTAACACTGGTCCAGTTAATAACATCTTTACCTTGAATTTTACCAATTCTATTCAAAATACTGAATACATAACTGATTACAGTTACTAACAATATTGAAATGAAAAATAGCAACCAATTGATTGATGAAACCAAACTTTCATTTGATTCGGCATTAACCTTGGTTTTAGTATTATCACCAGGAACAGCTGCTGTTGCTGCTGCAGCAGGAGCTTCGCTTTCTGCTTTTATGTAGGCAATAATTGATTTTACTTGTACATCGCTTAAATTTTCGAAAGAAGTCATTACACTTTCGTTGTTTTCTTTGTACAATTGAACGGCAACAGGATCTCCTGCTTTTACCATTGCTTGTGAATTTTTAATCCATTTCACTAACCATGCTTCTTCTCTGCGTTTGTGTACATCCTTTAAAGCAGGACCAACTATTTTGTCATTTATTGCATGACAAGCTGTACAATTTGCGTTAAAAAGGGTCTTACCTTCATCAGCTGACTGGGCCTTGAGGTTAAAACCAAAGGTGAATAATAGTGAAAATAAAAAAAGACTTTTTGTTAATGAGTTGAAAATCTTCATTTTGCTTACTTTTTGTGAGGTTCCGGTATGGTTTAAATGCGTTGCAATATAGTAAAGTAATCTTTTTGTAAAAGACTAGTTTCAAAAAAGAAATCCCCTAAACGTGCGTTAGGCAGGCTTCTTTTGTATACTAAACTATAGAAACTAACGTTTGTTTGAGTTGTTTTGTCATTTTTTTACAGGATTCATAGGTGTTTTGTATATCCTTGCTGAATCAAGTTTAGTTGGGGTAGGTTTGTTCGATTTTGAATTATTTGGTAATGAGGGATTTTTCCCTTGTTTTATTAATAATGAATCCTCTTTAGATAATGGGTTTGGTTTCCACATTGAGTCGAAATCTTTTTGCAATTTTGATGGATTTGCAGTTTGATTAGCGATTGGATTTGGAATTTTTGTTTTAAAAATTCTTGGTCCATATTCTTCAGAATTTTTCATCATTGCTGCTGCACAAATTAATTCAGCGTTCTTATTAAATGAGATATCTCTAATATTATAGTTTTGTTCTTCAACTTGACTTATAAGTTTACCAGTTTCGGTTTCCCAAATTTTTATCGAACCATCATTGCATGCAGTTACGCAATATTTAGAATCATCTGAAAATGCTACTGCTGTAACTTTCCAACAGTTTACTGGTAATATTCGTATTTGTTTATAGGTCTTTAAATCCCATAATCTAGCAGTTTTATCGTTTGAACCACTAAGTAAATATTTATAGTTTTTACTGATAGCAATAGAATTAATAATATCTGTATGTCCATCAAAGGTTTTAACAATTTGGCCACTTACTAAATTCAATAGTTTAATTTTTGTATCAGCACCTGCAACAAATATTGATGATGGATTGGTAAATGGAGCAAAGCTACTGATTGAAATTCCTGTATTTATTTGTTTAACTGGTTTTTTACCAACCAAATCCCAAATAATAATCTTTCCTGATTCGCATCCACTGAATAAAAACTTTCCACCTCTATCAAACATAAGTGCATTAATATTTGATTCATGCCTAATTTTTGGATCTTCAAATACTGGAACTAATCTAAATAATGAATCCCAAATATGAACCTGAAAATCTCTTCCACCAGATGCTAATAAGTTTCCAGAATAGTTAAATGCTAAACAATTAACTGAAGCTTCATGTGCTTTCCAACTTTTTATTAAGTTAAAAGGACTATCAGCACTAAAAATATTTATTTTTTGATCCCAAGTACCTGAGGCTATAATGTTAAATTTTCCAGGAGAAAATCTCGCAGCACTAACATCATTAGAATGATTATTCAGAACCTTTATTGGTTTTTGAATAATTTCTTGAGCAAATATTTGATTAGTTAAGAAAAGCAGTAAAATTAGAATTTTGCGCATACTGCAAAGATAATAAACTCATTGTCAAAATTAATGAGGACTTTAAGTAGAATTTAATAAATTTATTTGAAAATGTAAAATTCAAATTATCAGAATGTTGAGTGTAGTTTATAAGAAAAATTTCAATACAACAATTGTAAATCCGTATAAAAATGTTGAGAAAATTATTCCTCTTGAAGTTAAATATCTCTCAAAATGAATAAAAAGATAAAAAACACCAAGATTAATTACACATGACAAACTAAGTAAAGGTGATAGTAATTTTTCCTTAACAGATAAGTCTAAAAATCCAAATAAATCATAAGATGAGAATTTATAAAGGTAAAATCCTAATATTCCGATACTTGGACCTAATAATCCAAGAAAAAAGCCAATAAAAAAGTTATCTTTAATCTGCATGTTTAAAATTCCATTGGTTTAAGTAAGCAATCGCATTGTGGGCTGTTAAATCAAATTGCACGGGTACAATTGAAACATAACCATTCTCTAAAGCCCATTCATCTGTATCATTTCCGTTATCGTAATTTACGAATTTACCTGTTAACCAAAAATAGGGTTTTCCATTTGGATCCTTTCTTTCATCAAAATCTTCTTCCCATTTAGCTAATGCTTGTCTGCAAATTCTTATTCCTTTTAATTCCTCTTTTTTGATTTTAGGGATGTTTACATTTAATAGGA
The DNA here is from genome assembly GCA_051861545.1 of Bacteroidia bacterium. GTDB lineage: Bacteria > Bacteroidota > Bacteroidia > UKL13-3 > UKL13-3 > CAISCU01. Next base: position 17,854 of record JBIMKP010000012.1, read on the forward strand.
CTCCTTTAGGTAGACCATTTTCGATGATATTTTTAGCTGTTTTATAAGCTATTTCTGCTGCTAAAGTAAAATCACCATTGTATGAAAAATCGCATAAACTAAATCCGGCAGATGGAATTCCTTCAATAGCTCCTTCCATAGCGGCGCTCATTGTTCCTGAATAAATTACATTAATTGAACTGTTAGAACCATGATTGATTCCTGAAAGTAATAAGTCAGGTTTTCTGTGAAGTACTTTATCAACTGCGATTTTAACGCAATCAGCAGGCGTACCGCTGCATTGAAATGATTGAATGCCTTGGAATGTTTTAGTTTCTTCTAATCGTAATGGTTTTGAAATTGTAACAGCGTGACCCATTGCACTTTGTGGACTATCAGGAGCAACAACAACAACTTCCCCTAAGTCTTTAACAGATTCTACCAATGCTCTGATTCCTGGTGCGGTAATCCCATCATCATTGGAAATTAATATTAATGGTTTTTGATTCATTTTGCTGCAAAAGTAGATGAATTGAACTAAACAGATATATTTTTATTGAGTTAACGCGAATTTGGCTTTATAATTTTCAATAAATCCACCTCCATCGAAATTTTACTCGATTCAATAAATCGGCCAATTTCAACGCTATCTTTATATATAATGATACAAGGAACAGGTTTAATTCCCAAAACTGAAGTTTTCATAAAATGGGTTTGTTTGTTTCTATCAACCATTATTAATTGAATTTGATGGACTTTAACTCCCATTAAATCAGCAACTTTATAAAAAGCTGGAATTTCTTTTTGAGTATCTCCACACCATGAACCTGCAAAAATTAAAAATCCTAGTTTTGAAGCTTCTGGTTTTAGAAGATTTATGATGGAATCTTTGGGCTGATAAGCTTGATATCCATAGTAAAACCAAGGAAATTGTTTTGGGTTATTTAAGTATGATTTTTCTACAGGCCCATTTAATATAATATCTGAACCTTCTTTTTTAAGGGTAAACTTGTTTGAAGATACACATGAACTGATGAGAATTATTAGGAAGTAAAATATATTTTTCAATCGTTTAGAATTTGAAGCAAATGTCTGTCGGAAACTACTTTTAGATTAATTTATTTTTCCACTTATATACAAATTTTGCCATTTACTTTAAAAAAATGAATGTTTTGTTTTTATTAAAAAGTTTTGGAATGAATTTTGTTTAAACTTGACAAAGTATTAAAAATTATGAAAAATCTATTTTTTGCAGCAATTCTATCAGCTGCTTTTGCATTTACAAATTGTACTCCTAAAAGACAAGTTCAACGAATCGATCCAAATCAAGTTGTTGATTTAAGCGGTAGATGGAATGATACAGATTCGAAACTTGTTGCAGAAGAAATGATAAAAGATGTTTTAGATAGACCTTGGAGAATAAATTTTGAAAACAAGTTTGGTAAGAAACCAACTGTAATTATTGGTCAGGTTAAAAACAAAACCTCAGAGCATATAGATGCTACTAATTTCATTAAAAACATGGAAAGATCATTTATTAATTCTGGAACAGTTAGCGTAGTTCAAAGTGGAGATGCTAGGGTAGAGGCTCGTGATGAAAGAAACGACCAACAAACTTTTGCTAGTGAAGAAAGCCGTAAAAAGTGGGGTAAAGAAAAAGGTGCAGATTTTATTATGAGTGGAGTAATCACCTCTATTGTTGATGAATACAAAAATCAGAAAGTAGTATCATACCAAATCAATTTAGAGTTAACTGATTTAGAAACCAATGAAAAGGTTTGGTTAGGTGAAAAACAAATCAAAAAATACGTTAAAAACTAAAATCTAGATGCTAAGGTTTTTTAATAATATTAAAGCTTTTCTTGTTTTCATTCTTTTGATGATGAGTTCTTGTGCAACTTATTATCAAAAGAATGAAGCATTAATGAATGCTGTTTACAAGAATAATTTTGATGTCGCTGAAAAGATTTTAGCAGATGATGTGAAATTTGAAAAAGTTCAAAAAAACAGACTCTTGTTTTATTTAAACAAAGGAACTGTTTTATGGATGAATCAAAAGTATGATAGTAGTATTACCTACTTTAGAAAAGCTGATTACTTTGTAGAAGATTTTGATAAGAAATATACCCAACAAATCGCATCATTTCTAACAAATAAAAATGTTACAACTTATGCAGGTGAAGATTTTGAACAAGTTTTAATTCACTATTATGGTGCATTAAATTATTTGATGATTGGAGATAATGATGCTGCCCTTATTGAAGCAAAAAGGATGCTCTTGAAAATGCAAAAAAATACCGATAAGTATAAATCTTCAAATAAATACAAAAGAGATGCCTTTGCTCATAATTTGCTTGGAATTATTTACGATGCAAAAGGTGAATATAATGATGCATACATAGCATATAAAAATGCATATGAAGTTTATGAAGAAGATTATCAAAAACTTCTAGGAACACCTGTTCCTAAACAACTTAAATTGGATATAATTAGAACAGCTTTTTTAAACGGATTTTTTGAAGAGCAGAAGCAGTTTGAATCAAAGTTTGGATTGAAATTCAATAAATCAACTGATTTGCTTACAAACTCAATTTTGTTTTTTTGGAACAATGGTTTAGGTCCAATAAAAGAGCAAAACAGTATTAATTTTTCTATTTTACCTGCTAATAATGGTTGGGTTCAAATTGTAAATCATGATTTAGGAATTAATTTTCCTTATAAGGTAGATAACAAAGATGAGAAGAAGGACTTATTAGATATGAGATTTTTTAGGCTTGCTCTCCCTAAATATGTAAGTCGTGAACCTTATTTTCAAAAGGCTATTTTGAAATATAATAATTCAAGTTTCGATTTTCAATTGGTTGAAAACGTTAATGCAATTGCATACAAAAGTTTAGAAGATAGAATGACCAAAGAGCTTGGCGAAGCATTGTTGAGAGCTGCTCTTAAACAAATTGTGGTTTATAAAGCGAATAAAGAAAAAAAGGATGGATTAGCTTTTGCAGCAAGTATTTATGGCGCTTTATCAGAACAAGCAGATACGAGAAATTGGCAATTATTACCCTATTCAATAAACTATTCAAGAGTTCCTATCAATGAAACTCAAAGTTCATTTGATTTTGTAGCATTTGGTAAAAATGGTCAAGGCGATTTTAGCAGAAGTTTTAAGCTTAAGGCTAAAAAGGGAACCCAATTTTTTTCTATTCAAACTATCGATTTTGTTAGGTATGCAAATGAAAGGTAAAGTATTTAGTTAATGGTATAACCTAGACTCCATTCCATAAAATCACTATCAAGTTTGGAACCTTTTATAATTCCACCTTTAAAAAAACTCCCGATTCTCCATTTTTCTGTTAACTGATATCCCAAGCCAAATTTGATATAAAAAGGCCTTTTTACTTTATTTAAATAAAAATTGGCTGAAAAGGGGATAAAGAATCTACCTAAATCAAATTGTTGATATAATCCTATTCCTAAATGTAATTTCTCTTTTGTTTGGATTGATTTCAAACTTCTTAAACTATTTTCCCAAATAGCAGGAGAGGCGTCATAAAATATATCTGATGAAATCCCTATTTGATATAACTGACTAATTTTTTTTGTAAATTGTTGATTTAAAACTCCTACCCAGAAGGCTTTGGTAGAAGTAAAATAAGCTATTTCTCGGTATCCAGTTGCAATATTAATTGTATATAAAAATTTTGTTTTAAAGGCTTGATTTTTCAGGATGGGCTTATATTTAAAGTCTAGATATTTTTCTAAATGATGTCGGTAACTCAAGGATGCATATACTACATTTATTCCTCCATTTGGCATTTTTAGGCTTCCATTTGATACATGATATAATGCTCCTGAAATTCCTATTTCGTTTTTTGAGTTCAAGCGATAATTTAAAATCAAACCTGCATCTAAAGCAAAGTTTATTGGACTTACAATTGCTCTATTATCAAAATTTTTAAAGTAATCATATTGAACAGTGTTAAAATTGATGCCATATCCAATTTTAGCAGAAAGACATAAATCGGAGTTTTTTTTAATTGGAACCTCAATTTGAGGGAATAGGGCAATTGAATAACCAAAAGTATCAGTATTGTTTAATTTACAAAGTCTTAGATTTAGGCTAATATCTGGATTCTGGTATAGTTCATTGAATAAATTTGGTCTTTTTTGATTTGTAAAGTATTTTAAATCAAAACCTCCACAATAACCATTCATACTTTCACCAGTTTTATTAATAACATTAGCTGCATAATGATATCCATAAAAAGGCTCTAAACCAATTTGATTTAATTGAGCTTTAACTTTTAATGTTATGATTGAATTTAAAATGATGATAAGTACTATAAGTCTCATTAATCACAAAACTATATCATTGCAGTAAAAATGTTACATGATAAAAGTACTATTTGTTTGTTTAGGGAATATTTGCAGATCACCTTTAGCTGAAGCAGTTTTTAAAAATCAATTAGAAACTAAAAAAATGGATTCATTTGTTTATGTTGATTCATGCGGAACAGCCTCTTATCATATTGGTTCATTAGCCGATTCAAGAACAAGGAAAGTTGCAAAAGAATTTGGAATTGAAATGCCTCATAAAGCAAGACAATTTAAAGATTCTGATTTTGATAGTTTTGATTATATCTTGGTAATGGATGAAAGTAACTTTCAAAATCTTAAAAAGTTAAATAGTATAAAAGCTGAGAAGTTATTATTTTTAAGAAGCTTTGATCCAAGTTTTAAAGGTTTAAAAGAAGTTCCTGATCCATATTATGGTGAATTAAAAGATTTTTATGAAGTACATAAAATTGTGGAACGTTGTACTGCATCTTTTTTAGATTTTTTGGAGGATAAAATGAATGAAAAGTCAAATTAAAATCACGGTAAAAGGAAGGGTTCAAGGAGTCTTTTATAGGAACTACACTAAACAATATGCCTTAAGTTTAGATTTAAAAGGCAAGGTTCGAAATTTAATAAATGGCGATGTTGAAATTTTTGCTTTTGGTAAAAAGGAAGATTTAGAATTACTTTCAAATTGGGCAAAAAAAGACTCGCCTTTGTCGAAAGTAACAGAAGTGATTGTTGACGATATAAACTTCAATTTAATTAGCTGGGATGATTTTTTTGTTGAAGAAGGAAAGTTTTAAGACCAAAAAATTAAAATCTCCAAAACACCATACTGATAATTCCGCTTAACATAATAAGTTTTGCAACAAAGCTCAATCTTGAAAAATCTCTTTTGGTATCAGCCAATTTTATTAGCCACCACATTATCCCCATTGGAATAAGCACTAAAATTAATTGATACATAAAAAACATTAAATAGATTTTATTGGAACTATAACTTAAAGCTTCAAAAAAGCTCATGCAAGCAAAGCTTAAAATGATAAGAATGGTTTGAAGCCACATTAGAATGTTTTTAGTTTTCCTTACACCAAGAACGATTGGAAGTGTTTTGCTTTTAAATTGTTGGTCACCTCTTAAATCTTCTGTATCTTTTATTATTTCTCTAATTAGCGAAATTAAAAAGGCAAATACAGCGTAAACAATTATTCCATTTGATAGTATATTTTTATCATAAAAAAACAGAATAAGAAGTGTATTGGCGGTTAATAAACTAACAAGAATATTGCCTGATAGATAAGTTTTCTTTAAAAATTGAGAATAAATCCACAATAAACATGAACTAAAAAACACGGCTAACATTACTTTTTTGCTTATTGAATATGCTAACGCAAGGGCAATTATTGTGCATGCAAAATGAAGTAACATTGTCCAGCGTCTCGAAATAGATTTACCTACAATTACTTTATTTGGTTTGTTAATTAAATCTAGTTTAACATCCATATAATCATTAATTATATAACCTGCAGATGCAACTAATGATGTACTTATAATAAGGAAAATAAAGTTTATATCGAAAATGCTGTTAAACTCAATTGTTGGATTTAGAAAATAGAATGCAAATACTTGAGTGATGGCAATCATCAAGACATTGTTAATTCTAATCAATCTAAAAAAATCAAGAATTACTCTCATAATTCAGTTTCATTATTAGATTTATCAAGTTCACTTACTCCACCAGATACTATAAATTTCATTAGAGCACTTGAACTTCCTTTAAATATTTGAATTTTATCTTTATTGACAAGGAAAAGGTTGCCAGAGAAAGCATAACTATGAGGGAAATAAACAGCAGCCATTCCTGGTAAATTTAAATCAATTAATTCATCTTGTGTAATAAAACCAGGTTTAAAAATTCCAGGACTTAATTCTACAATTACAGGTTTTGAAAACTTCTTTTTTTCTCCAACAAATGCTTCTATTAAATCTTTAACAGAACCATAAATTGTTTTAACAAATGGAATTTTATTTAAGATGCCATCAATCAAATCAAAAATAGGTTGTGCTAAAAAATTTGTCCCAATTAATCCAATCAACATAATTACGCCGACAACGATTAAAAAGCCTAAGCCTGGAGTTTCTAACATTAATACCTCGTCAATCTTTTCGACAAAAAATCGTATAATTCTATAGGTTGCATATATAGGCAAGGTTATCAATAAACCTTTTAAAAAGTAACTAAAGAGTTTACGAATTCTGTAATTTATCGATTTATTAATTCTTTCTTTTTTTATGTAATTCATTTTAATATTCTAATTCTAAACCTAGTCCTTGTACAAGTTCCGAAACTAATGGATTTTTCTCGGCCATAATTTTAAGTAAATCTTGCTTACTTACTTTTTTTGTTTGTTGTATTAATTCTGTATTGATAATAAAGCTGAAATCGAAATTAGCATTTTTTAATCCACTTCTAAAAAATGGAATCATATCTAATTTTTGTTCTTCAAGAAGTTCTAATTCAAGTTTACTTTTCAGTTCTAACTCAACAATAGAATTATCTAAAAGTTTAAATTTACTATTTCTTAAAAAACTAGATACACGCGATTTCGCTGTTTTGTCAAGAATTAAAATATATTCATTATAAACCTCTTCAAATTGTTTTAAATCAAAATCCTCTATTGTTATATTATGATTTTCAGCGCTTTGGCTACTAGATTGATTCTCTTTTGGATTTTCTTTTTGTTCAAGAATTTTCTTTTTTAATAAGTCAAGGTGGTTTGCCTTATTTAAGTTCAAAGAAGAAATAGGAACAACAGGTGCATTGTTTTCTATTTTTTTTGTTGATGGTATTTGAGTTTCAACGTTATTGCTTATTGATAAAGGTGTTTCTGTTTTTTGCTCAATATTTGATGAAGTTTGAACTACTTGAGGAGTGCTTAGTTCAAGCTTTTTTTTTTATCATCAAGTCCAGCTAAACTTATTGCTCGTTGAAGGTTACAAAGCTTCATAAGTGCCAATTCAACATGTAATCTTTGATTTTTACTTTGTCTGAAGTTAAAATCTGTTTGATTAAGTATGTTTAGTGCATTTAATAACCATGTAGAAGAACAAGCTTGGGCTTGCTGAGCAAATTTACCAGCTACATTTGGCGCTACTTCTAAAAGCTTAGTTGTATCAGGGTGTTTGCAAACCATTAAATTTCTTAAATGTTCTGCAAATCCTTGTAAAAAGTGCTGACCTTCAAAACCACTATTTAAAATTTCATCAAATAGCAATAAGCTACCAGGTAAATCTTCATTAGCGAGCATGTTAGTTGCTTTAAAGAAATAGTCGTAATCAAGAATATTAAGATTACTGATTACATCTGAATAAGAAATGGTATTTCCACTAAAGCTAACAATTCTATCAAAGATTGATAGGGCATCTCTCATGGCACCATCAGCTTTTTTTGCAATCACATGTAAAGCTTCCTCCTCGGCTGTAATTTGTTCATTTTCACAAATTTTCTTCAATTGTTTTACAGCATCATCAACTTTAATTCTATGAAAATCAAAAACCTGACATCTAGATAAAATAGTTGGAAGGATTTTGTGTTTTTCAGTTGTTGCCAAAATGAATTTAGCATAGGGAGGCGGTTCTTCCAAAGTTTTCAGGAAAGCATTAAATGCCTGAGCACTTAACATATGAACCTCATCTATAATATATATTTTATATTGAGCACCTTGTGGAGCATATCTAACTTGTTCAACCAAACCTCGAATATCATCAACTGAATTATTTGATGCAGCATCTAATTCATAAATATTAAACGAAGCATTTCCATTAAAAGCTCTGCAGCTATCGCATTGGTCGCAAGCTTCAAAATCTTCAGATAAATTTGTACAATTAATAGTTTTAGCTAATAATCTAGCACTTGTTGTTTTTCCTACACCACGTGGACCACAAAAAAGGAATGCATGAGCAAGATGCCTGTTTTTGATTGCATTTTTTAATGTTTGTACCACATGTTCTTGCCCAATAACCGTATCAAATCTGGAAGGTCTATATTTTCGAGCACTTACAACAAAATTTTCCATGCGGCCAATTTAAATTAAAACACGAATAGTTCAACCACAAATTCTTCACGTTTTATTAAGTTTCGGAATTTCAATATAAAATGTTGAACCTATTCCAGAAATACTCTCAACATATAATCTTCCAGAGTGAAGTTCTATTAGTTTTTTGCAAATAGAAAGTCCTAAACCATAAGATTTTTCGCCAGAAGTGCCAGTTCTACCAACAGAAGTAAATGAGTCAAACGCTAATTTTATTGTTTTCTCGTCCATCCCAATTCCAAAATCCTGTACGCTAATCAAATAATTTTCTGGATTTTCTTTAAGTTCAATAATTACAGATTTATTTTTTTGTGAAAATTTGATTGCATTTGCAATAAGATTTTGAATAACTCTTGAAATTCGGCTGCCATCTAAGTTAATATATATGGGTTTTTCAGGCAATTTTGAAACCAATTTAATGGTTTTAAAATCTGCTTTATAATTTAAAACTTGAACAGCCTCATGAATCAATTCGTTTAAATTACAGTTTTTAAGATTTAGTAAAATATCACCTCTCTCAATTAACGAATGATCCAATAAATCTTCCATAATAGATAAAGCATGTTGACTACTGGTATTCATTAATTTAACCAAGTCTTTATCCTCCGGATGCAGTTTAATACTATCTAAAAGTAAATTACTAAGTGATAAGTTATTTCCTACAGGTGTTCTTAAATCGTGGGCAACCGTTTGAAGAAGATAATTAATATTCGAGTTTGAAAACTGTAATTCTTGCTTTTGAAGTTCAATTTCAGACAAAGCAGCATTCAATTCATTGTTTCTTTTATTTTGTACTCTAAGAGTGTAAACTATTCCTAACAACAAAAGAGCAAGTGAAACTAGAATTCCTAAAAAGCCTCTGTTTTTTATAGTATTGAGTTCATTATTTTTCTTAAGTAACTCATTTTCTACATTTTTTTGATTTAAAGAATGACTTAGAATTTGTTTTGAAAAACCAAGTTTTAGTTGTGATTCAAAAACGGAATCTTGAAAATCATTAAATTTTTTAGAAAAGCTTAATGCAATACTTGGTTTATCTATGTATTCATAATAAGCTAATTCTGTTGAGAAATAAGTACCTTTTAATCTGGCTAAATCATAATAATTTATAATTTTCAATGAACTATCAATTCTCCATCTTGCCTCGTTTATCAATTTTAGTTTAATTAGAATTTTTGCTAGTTCTAATTGTTTTTTTGCACCATGTCGTAATTCATGTTGATTTGGGTCTAAAGTATATTTAATTCCTTCTTCGTAATATTTTTTCGCATTTACTAAATCTCCCATTGATAGGTAAACATGACCAATATTAGAATATATTACACCTAAAGGTCTTTCTTGGGGGAAATAACCACTTTTGATAATTTTTAATGATAAGTTGAAATAAAACAGCGATTTTTTATAGTCTTTTAATTCTTCAAAACATAGACCTAAATTTCCGTATGCATTTTGCATCCAATAATGAACGCCAATAATAGAATCTTTGTAAACATTGTAAAGTCTAGCAGCTTCGAAGAAATAATTAGCAGCTTGGTTGAAATTTTTATCTAAATAAAAAATAGTTCCAATTTTATTTAGAATAAAAGGTTTTCTAGAAGGCAAATGGCCTTTATCGAGTAAATCTTTTGCTGCAAGGAAAAAGGTTAGAGCATTTGGAATATCGCCTTGTTCTTCAAATAAACCTCCGCAAACAATATAAGTTTCGATTTGCATTTCTGGGTTTTGCGTTTCATCAGAAATTTCGAGCGCTTTAAAAATTGATTCTTTGGCTGGTTCAAAATTATGCTCAATATTGTTTACCTGACTATTGAAAATTTCATATAACCATTGTAATTCCAATGAATTTTTTAAATCAGGGTTTAATGAAATTTTATTAATTAAAATTTTGGCATCCTTAACATTCCAATTATCAATATAGATTTGGCATTGAATGGCGTTGGAATCAATATTATAAATTTCAGAAAAATGACGAACTTTGGGAGTTGAAAATAAATTGGAACTCAATCCTAAAGAGAGAATAAGAAATAAAATCCATTTTATCTTCATTAATATATTTGGGCTTTTTAATTGGAGTGGTGGGAAAATAGGGATTAAAAGTTATTTTTCACTTGTCGATGAACAAGTTTCAGAATTTAAACCCAAAATATGACTAATTAAAGGGAGAATGGCTGATTTTTAAAAGCGAAGTATTTTGAAAATTTCTGAGGAAATTTTTGATAATAAGAAAAATATCCATACTTTCGCGGTCCTTTTTAAAAATAAATTCCCAGTAAATGGCAACTAAAAACCAATCTAGCACAGCAGAGTCGGTTGTCTTAAAAGACTATGAGTCAGTGATTATTTTCACTCCCGTACTCTCCGAAGATCAGTTGAAAGATGCAGTATCAAAGTACCGCACTCTTATCACTGAAAATGGCGGAGAGCTGGTTCATGAAGAAAACTGGGGTTTGACTAAACTCGCGTATCCAATCCAGAAAAAAACAACTGGATTTTACATACTGTATGAGTTTAGGGCAACTCCTGAGTTTATCTCGAAATTTGAACTAGCTTTCCGTCGTGATGAGCGTATCATGCGTTTCTTAACAGTAGCGCTTGACAAACACGCTTTAATTTACAACACTCGTAAACGCAATGGTGAATTCAACCAAAGCAAAAAAGAGCAAAAACAGGAAGGAGGAGTTAAGTAATTATGAAAAAGAAATCGCAAATTAACCCAGCCATGGTGTTTAACACCACTCCTGAGGCTCCTCAGAAAAAGAAATTCTGTCGTTTTCGTAAAAATGGTATCAAGTATATCGATTACAAAGACGCAAACTTTCTTATGAAATTTGTAAACGATCAAGGTAAAGTATTACCACGTCGTTTAACAGGTACTTCTTTAAAGTATCAACGTAAAGTGACTCAAGCAATTAAACGTGCTCGTCATATTGCAGTTCTTCCATTCGAAGGTGATTCATTGAAATAAAACAGGAGGACCAGAAAATGAAAGTTATTCTTAAAGAAAACATGAAAAATCTAGGTCACCAAGGTGATGTAGTAGAAGTGAAAAATGGTTATGCTAACAATTTCTTATTTCCTCGCGGATATGCTTTAATGGCAACTCCTGGAAACTTGAAAATGTTAGAAGAAAATAACCGTCAAGGTGCTATGAAGCGTGAAAAGTTAAAAGCTGATGCTTTAGCTTTATCAGAACAATTAAAAGATTTAGCTATTACAATTGGTATGAAAGCCGGTGCTAATGGAAAAATCTTTGGTTCAGTTACTCCGCTTCAAGTTTCTCAAGTGTTAAAAACTAAAGGTTACGATATCGATAGACGTAAAATTGAAATCGGTGATGTTAAAGTTTTAGGTTCTTATGAAGCTACTTTAAACTTACACCGTGATGTTGCTATCAACATCTCAGTTGAAGTTGTTGGTGAGTAATTAATTTATTCCAATAAAAAAGCCGGATTATTCCGGCTTTTTTTATGCTCTTAATTCTAATTGTTTCTGAACATATTTTCCTAAAATATCAAATTCTAGGTTTATTTTACTACCAACTTCAATTTCATTAAAGTTAGTGAAATTGAATGTGTAAGGTATGATTGCTACTGAAAACCAATCTTCTTTAGCTTCTACAACAGTTAAACTTACTCCATTTATACAAATGCTTCCTTTGTTTACCAATAAGCCAACATTATTTTTATTCGAAATTCTAAACTTGAAGTACCAACTTCCATTTGTTTCTTCTCGTTCAATACATACTCCAGTTTCGTCAACATGTCCTTGAACAATATGTCCATCAAACCTGCCATTTGCCAACATGCATCTCTCTAGGTTAACCTTTTGGTTTTCTTTTAGTTGTCCTAAATTGGTTTTGTTTAATGTTTCTGCAATTGCTGTAACCTTATGCTGCCCATCTTTAATTTCTACCACAGTTAAACAAACACCATTATGCGCTAATGATTGATCGATTTTTAACTCGTTGCTAATTTCTGATTGAAACCAAAAATCAATATTTGAACCTGATTCTATTTTTGAAACAAGTTTTCCTGTTTTTTCAATAATTCCTGTAAACACTTTTTATCTAATTATTTGTATGCTGCCTCTTATAGTTCTCTTTTTTTCTCCTTCAAGGTAGCTTTCATATACATCGCAGATATAATAATAAACTCCTTCTGAACAATCAATTCCAGATTTCATGTCTTTTCCGTTCCAATTAATATCTGGTTTATTTGTTTTGAAAACCTCTTGACCCCATCTGTTATAGATTGATAAATCTATTTTATTAATGAATCTATAAGGAAATGGTTTAAATTCCTTATTTATGTCATCTTCGGTATCTGGAGAAAATACATTTGGCAATTTGTAAAAAGGACAATTGTCAATGCATTTTTCATTAGCAAAAACACTTTCATTATTAAAAGAATCTACAGCAGTTACAGCATAACATCCTGCTATAGTAAGTTTAAGGTTTTCTCTTTCGTCTGTAAAACTATTTACATTCGCAGGTAAACTTGCTAATAGTGTCCAATTTTCCTTTTTAAATGGTTTCCAATAAATTTTATAATTAACTAAATCATTTGTGCAATTTGTTGGATATGTCCAATTTAAAATGACTTTCAAACTGCTTAAATCATTGCATGGTGTATCAATTAATAAGATAGGAGGACAAGGTTTAATTGTATCTAAAGGAACACCACAAATTTCTTGAGAATAATTAGTTATTGTATCCGGATAAAATTTTAGGTTATAGTTTCCAAACGTTTGTATCTTATAACAGTAAGTTTGTCCATTTACTAAACCTAAATCTGCATAGTTTAATGTATTACTAAACCCTATTGAATCAAAGATATTAGATTTGTTCTTCCTGTAAATAATGGCTTGGTTGTTTTTCCATGGAACATCTGGAGACCAATTTAGAATAATACTTTTATCACTATTTATATTTCTAAGAAAAACAGATCCTGCTGCAACACTTTCTTCAAGAGGCTTTTCTTGATTATTTTTAGTGTAATAAAATTGGACTTTATAATTGTAAGTATTAGAAATTGTGTTTAAAGAGGAATCAACAATAGATTCTTCCTTTAAATCAGAAAAACGATTGTAGATAATTGATTGCCCAATGTTTTGGAAGTTGTTATTACCCAAAATAGCTCTTTGTAGCTGAGCTCTGTAGGGTGGTGGATATTGGTCAACTGTATCTATTTGTTCAGGGTTCAACCAATTAACTCTTATCTTACCAGCATCAGTAGAGGTAGATTCAACACTAACTTTTGTTATAATTGGTTTAGTTCTTAATATCAAATCACAAACTTCTTCGCTTGCATAACTTTCAGACTCTTCGCTATAGATAATGATTCCATTTTCACTTCGAGGTGGATACATTGCTGTCACTACATAACAATACCTAATTAAAGGAGAAAGTCCTTTTCCAAATTGATTATCGAAATATTTAACATTATCAACTCCTGCAGTAGTGTCTAACAATGTAAATCCAGTATAACTAGGAACTCCAGTTTCGCAATTTGCATGTTTCCAATAACTAGAATCAATTCTTCTATAAATTTTATAACCGTAAGCCAAGTTGCAGGAATCTTTGTTCCAACTCAAATAAAATCCATTACTATCTTGAACGATTTGTACATTTTTGGGTGATGGGGCAATTACTCTAATATTCCAATATGAAATATCACTGAGGGGATCTAATGAGTGATTGTCGGTTGCTCTAAAAACGGCTTGATGTGGTCTAAATCTAATTGCATTGCAAGAGGGAGTCCAGTTAAAAATGCTAGCAACTGGCGACATCCCATAACCAGGATTCGGACTCATAGTAGCAGGTTTATTTGTTTGAACAAATGGACCACCATAAGCTTGTAATGTAATAAACTGGCCAGCATCAACATCTGTTGCACTTATTGTTTTCCTTAATAGTTGATTTACCTCTATGCAGGTATCATTTACAATTGTGAGTTTAGGAGGATTATTAATGCAATTATCATTAATAAATATTTGCATATCTCTTACAACAAAGCCTATTAAGACTCCTTTTCTGTATTCTTGAATTTTTATTGCAATATTATAGGGTCCAGAAATTTGTGGAGTTGACCAAGTTACCTGACCATTAGATTGGTCTAAAGAAAATGAATCTGAAAAAAAAGGAGTAACATAATTTGCAACATCTTCGCCTTTAGCCTTTTTGGGTGGAATTAAAGTAAAACTCAAACTATCTCCATCAGGGTCATAAGCGGCTGGATTGTGCTTAAAAACTTTGAACTTACAACCAATATCAATAGGAGGGAGCAATAAAATTGGGCTTTGATTGAAACCAAATCCTGCTACAATATTTAAATAAGATTCAACATAAAATGCAATTTCTACAGAACGTCCATCATTTATATTTCTAATTCCGGCTATTCTATTTTGATCTAACATACTAATCAAATACTTACCTGGTCCAGGATAAGTATGAGTTGTTCTATAAATATTTTTTTTGATGATATTATTAGGGTCAGTATTGACAATTTCTCCTGAACCATTAATTCTGGCAACTGAAGCCGATGAATTATCACCAAAATCTATATCAATTTCGGGTCTGTCGGCACCAGTATTTCTTGGATCTGTATATGTTATTGCAGTAATTTCATAAATAGTTAGTTCAATTTGTCTATAAGTAATTTCTCCTGCCCTGTAGTGGGTAGCCATACTTTTTGTGGCAAAAAGTAATAGACAGAATGCAAGTATAATAAATCGAAGTTTTTGCAAAATTTTCGTTTTTAGAGTAGACGCTAAAATACTAATTTTTGTTGCATCTAGAATGAATATTATTTAAATTGATAGTTATATTACCAAAATCATATACAATTAAATTGAAATTTTGATGAAAATGGTATAGTTTAAGGATTACCATAAACCCTGAATATGCATTTGACTTTCAATTGCTGGTCGAAATACCTTTGAAATAAGGCGTAAACTCAGTTTCACTCATTCTCCATACTAGTTATGTATGCCTTACTCATGAAATTGCCAATTTCTTTGTTCTTTTGCCCCTCACTGCGAAATCCATTGCATAATTTGGGTTATATAAACAAAAAAGGCTGCTTCAATATGAAACAGCCTTTTTAAAAGATAATATTCTACCTATTTAGAACTTAGTTCTGCTACAACGTAATCGCGGTTCATTCTAGCGATGTTTGTAAGAGAGATTTCTTTAGGACATTCAGCGCTACAAGCACCAGTATTTGTACAAGAACCGAATCCTTCAGAATCCATTTGTGCAACCATTTCCATTACACGCTGATTTCTTTCTGGTTGACCTTGCGGTAACAAAGCTAACTGAGAAACTTTAGCAGAAACAAACAGCATTGCAGAAGCATTTTTACATGCAGCAACGCAGGCTCCACAACCAATACAAGCAGCAGCTGCAAAAGCTTCATCTGCATTTTCCTTAGAAATTGGAAGAGAATTTGCATCTTGGGCATTTCCTGTATTAACAGAAATAAAACCACCTGCAGCAATAATTCTATCGAAAGACGATCTATCTACAACCAAATCTTTGATAACAGGAAAAGGTTTCGCTCTCCAAGGTTCAACAACAATAGTTTCTCCATCATTGAAACTTCTCATATGAAGCTGACAAGTAGTTACAGCCTGTTTTGGACCATGTGGGCGTCCATTAATAAACATGCTACACATACCACATATTCCTTCACGACAATCGTGGTCAAAAGCAACCGGATCTTTGCCTTCAATAATTAACTTCTCATTTAATACGTCAAACATTTCAAGGAATGACATATCAGTTGAAACTCCACTCATTGGATAGGTTTCAAATCCACCTTTATCTTTGCTATTGCGTTGTCTCCAAACTTTTAGAGTAACATTTATATGTTTTTCGCTCATAAATTTTTATTTTAATAGGTGATTATTTATAGCTTCTTTGTGCAATTTTGATATTATCGTAAATCAAATCTTCTTTATGTAATTCCCAGTTTCCTAGGTCTTTCATTTCCCAAGCAGCTACATATTTGTAATTTTCATCATCTCTTAAGGCTTCACCTTCTTCAGTTTGGTATTCTTCTCTAAAGTGACCACCACAACTTTCATTTCTTTTTAAAGCATCAAGACACATTAATTCGCCCAATTCAAGAAAATCTGCTACACGACCAGCTTTTTCTAGTTCAGGGTTCATTTCATCAGCAGCTCCAGTTACTCTTACATTTTTCCAGAACTCATCCCTTAATGCTCTAATATCTTCAATTGCTTTTGTTAATCCTTCAGAATTTCTTGCCATACCGCAATTATTCCACATAATTAAACCTAATTTTTTGTGGAAATAATCAACAGATTTTGTGCCATTAATAGTTAAGAATTTCTTGATTCTTTCTTCAACTTCTTTTTCGGCTTGAACAAAAGCAGGATGGTCTAATGAGATTGGTTTTACACTGATTTCTTTATTTAAATAAGAACCAATAGTGTATGGTATTACAAAGTAACCATCAGCTAAACCTTGCATCAATGCAGAAGCTCCTAATCTGTTTGCACCATGGTCTGAGAAATTTGCTTCACCTAAAGCATAAAGACCTGGTACATTTGTCATCAAATTATAATCAACCCAAAGACCTCCCATTGTATAATGCACCGCAGGGTAAATCATCATTGGGTTTTCATAAGGATTTACACCCGTAATTTGATGATACATATCGAATAAGTTACCATATTTTTCCTTGATAACTTCATGACCTAAAGCTTTTAATTGCTCTTCAGTTGGATTTGAAATACCTTTTTTAGTAGCTTCTGTTTTACCGTATTTGTACTTCATATTAAAAGCAAAATCTAGGTAAACAGCCTCACCAGTTGCATTCACTCCAAAACCAGCATCACAACGTTCTTTAGCAGCGCGACTAGCAACGTCACGTGGTACTAAGTTTCCAAAAGCTGGGTATCTTCTTTCCAAATAATAATCTCTATCTTCTTCTTTTAATTGATTAGGATTTAATTTTCCTTCTCTAATTGCCTTAGCATCTTCTTGTTTTTTAGGAACCCAAATTCTACCATCATTTCTTAATGATTCAGACATCAAAGTTAATTTTGATTGATGATCACCAGAAACTGGAATACAAGTTGGATGGATTTGCGTAAAACAAGGATTTGCAAACATTGCACCTTTTTTGTGTGCTTTCCATGCAGCAGTTACATTTGAGCCCATTGCATTTGTGGAAAGGAAAAATACATTACCATATCCACCTGTGCATAATAAAACAGCATGACCGAAATGTCTTTCTAATTTACCACTAACTAAATCTCTAGCGATAATTCCGCGACAAACTCCATCTATATTTACAACTTCAAGCATTTCATGACGAGCGAACATTTGAACAGCTCCCATTCCAACTTGTCTTTGTAAACCACTGTAAGCTCCTAATAACAATTGTTGGCCTGTTTGACCAGCAGCGTAAAAAGTTCTTTGTACTTGTGTTCCACCAAAAGAGCGATTAGATAATAAACCTCCGTATTCACGAGCAAAAGGTACACCTGAAGCAACACTTTGGTCAATAATATTAGCACTAACTTCAGCTAAACGATAAACATTTGCTTCACGAGCGCGATAGTCACCACCTTTAATAGTATCATAAAACAAACGATAAACTGAATCACCATCGTTTTGGTAGTTTTTTGCAGCATTAATACCACCTTGAGCAGCAATACTGTGGGCACGACGTGCAGAATCCTGGAAGCAAAAAACCTTTACTTTATATCCTAATTCTGCTAATGTTGAAGCAGCAGATGCACCAGCTAAGCCAGAACCTACTACAATAATTTCAAGACTTCTTTTATTTGCAGGATTTACCAAAGGTACAGTTGATCTGTATTTAGTCCATTTGGTTTCAAGATTTCCTTCAGGAATTTTGGATTCTAATTTTGATGAGCTCATATAAAGAATTTAATTATTTACTTAAAAAAGAAATATAAAGGCATGGCTGCAAAACCAGCAGGTAGAGCAATAGAGAATATCCATAATCCAATGAATTTAATCAGACCATTATATTTACTATGATTCAACCCAAAAGTTTGAAAGGCACTTTGAAAGCCATGATACAAATGGAAACTAACAGCAGCCATTGAAACTATATAAATGAGGACTAACCACCATTCTTTAAAACCTTCAGCAACCTCTGCATACAAATCTTTTACAGTTGTTACTCTAAATTGACCTTCTGCCGAACTAATTACAGATTCTTCAATTTTGTTAAATTGTTTGTAATCTGGAGGAGCTGGAACAAATTTGGTTTCTCCAGTTTCAACATTGGTGTAATAATTTGCATAAGGAACATGACCAAATTTGTACTCAAACCAAAAGTCACTCATATGAACAACAATAAAAACCAATAAAATGGTTCCTAATAAGCCCATGTTTCTGCTTGCCCAAGAACTGCTTGCTTTGCCATTGTAAACAGCATATTGAACAGGTCTTGAAGCTTTGTTTTGAAATACCAATCTGATGCCTTGAACAGCATGTAAAATAATTGATAAATACAGTAAATAAGATACTGCTTTAATTAAAGGATTGCTTGTCATGAAAACTGCATAGATATTAAATGCCATGCCGAAATCAGATTTAAACAATTGAAGATTTCCTACCATGTGTATAACAAGGAAGGAACATAAGAACAATCCGGTAAGACCCATAAAGAATTTCTTACCAAGCGATGATGAGAACATTTTGTTTACCCAATTCATTTTGTAGTGGTTTTTTCGATGCGTGCGAATTTATGAGGACTTAAGATTTATCAAAGTTATTAGGGGTATAATTTTAATCACATTTTGTGTATTTATAATCATTCTAAATAACGCTTGTTAGTTTACTTAAATCAATAACTTTCAATGTTTCAAAATGTTTGACTGGTTTTTATTGAAATAAATAATTTTACAATTGTGGATAAGCAATATCTTTTTATCCCCAAATGCAATTGATTTTAAGGTTTTTCTATTTGAACCTTTAAATTTGTTAAACTAAACTTTAAACACTTTGTACCGAATATTAAGGTCCTTTCTGTTTTTATTACCAGCAGAAACCGCTCATTATTTCACTTTTGGGCTTATGAAAATTGTTTTCAAAATTCCTTTTGTAAAACTATTACTTCTTCAAACTTATAAAGTTGAAAATTCATTTGACTTTTTAGGATTGAAATTCCCTAATAGAGTTGGATTGGCAGCAGGATTAGATAAAAATGCAGCTTATTTAAACGAATTAAGTGCTCTTGGTTTTGGATTTATTGAAATTGGCACAGTTACTCCTAAGCCTCAACCAGGTAATGATTTACCTAGATTATTTCGTCTAAAAAAAGATGAAAGTTTAATTAATAGAATGGGCTTTAACAATGAAGGAGTAGAAGTGGTTGCTGAGAGATTGAAAAATCGTCCGAAAGGCCTAATTGTTGGTGGAAATATTGGTAAAAATAAAGTTACTCCTAATGAAAATGCAGTTCAAGACTATCTAATTTGTTTTGAAAAACTTTATAATTTAGTAGATTATTTTGTGGTAAATGTAAGTTCTCCCAATACTCCAAATCTTAGGGAATTACAAGATAAGAAGCCGCTAATGGAGATTTTAAGCCGATTGATTGAATCAAGGAATACGTTTATAAAAAAAGACTTTCCCCATAAACCTATCTTACTTAAAATTGCTCCTGATTTATCTTTTGAACAATTAGATGATGTAGTGGCAATAGTTAATGAAACCGGAATTGAAGGAATTGTTGCCACAAATACAACGATTAGTCGAGAAGGCCTGAAAACAGAAAAATCACTTGTAGATGAAATTGGGGCTGGTGGTTTGAGTGGAAAAATTCTTTCGGATAAATCAACGGATGTTATAAAATATATCAATCAGAAAAGTGAAGGAAAGATACCAATGATTGGCGTTGGTGGTATCTATAACGAAGAAAGTGCAATGAGAAAAATTGAAGCAGGTGCAAGTTTAGTCCAGGTTTATACCGGGTTTATTTACGAAGGTCCTATTTTAGTTAAACGAATTGCAAATTTCTTGAGAAATAAAATTTAATATGAATTTGATCGAATTTACAAATGAGGCACTTGATGCTATAAAACTATTTAGAATCAACTTGAATATTCCTGAATCACACTTTTTAAGGGTTGGAATTCGTCAGAAAAATGCCCAAGATAAAGGCTTGTTGATTGGTTTTGATGAAATTGGAGAAAAGGATAAACAATCTGAAATTCAAGGTTTAAATGTTATTTATAATCCAGGTCAAGTTTTCTTCTTTGCAGGTATGATTATTGACTATACCGAACAGAATGGTAGAAAAGGTTTCAAATTTATTGAAAAACAAAAGGTAAAATAAGTCGATGACTTTAACAGAAAATGTAAAAATTGCATTAGGTTCCATTAAAGGAAATATGCTAAGAGCTGTAATAACAGCCTTAATTATTTCTTTAGGAATAATGGCTTTAGTGGGTATTCTTACTGCTATTGATGGAATGAAATCTGCAATTAATAACAATTTCTCAAGCATGGGTGCCAACACTTTTAATATTAAGAATAGAGGTCAGAATATTCGTTTTAGTGGAGGTGGCAAATTCCCTAAAAAATTTAAAACTATTGGGTTTAGAGAAGCAGCTAGTTTTTCTGAAGAATTTAATTTCCCCGCTACCGTTTCATTAAGTGTAAATGCAAGTTTTGCAAGCACTGTAAAGTATGAAAGTAATAAAACAGACCCAAATGTTATGGTAATGGGTGGCGATTTTAAATACCTTGGGGTTGCTGGATATGAGATTGATAAAGGAAGAAATTTTTCAGAAAAAGAGGTTAGCTCAGCTGCCAATGTTGTTTTATTAGGTAGCGAAGTCAAATCAAAATTATTTAAATCAAAAAATCCTTTAGGTGAAAGTGTATTTATTGGTGGTGCCAAGTTTAGAGTTGTTGGTACATTAAAAAGTAAAGGGGCAAGTATGGGTTTTGGTGGAGATAGATTAGTAATTGTTCCTATTAATAATGCCTATCAAACTTTTTCTATGCCAAATATGAGCACCGTAATTACAGTGGCAGTTAAAGATGTTTCTCAAATTGATTTAGCTGTTGAAGAAGCTACAAGTTTATTTAGGAGATTAAGGCGATTGCCTGTAACGGCTCAAAATAACTTTGAAATATATAAATCAGATGCAATGGCCGAGGATTTAATTGGTAATTTAAAATATGTTACCATGGCTGCCACAATTATTGGGTTTATTACATTATTGGGAGCTGCAATAGGTTTAATGAATATAATGCTGGTTTCCGTTACTGAAAGAACAAGAGAAATTGGAATACGAAAAGCAATTGGAGCTACTCAGTCAGCTATCAGGAAACAGTTTTTAATTGAAGCTATTGTGATTTGTCAAATTGGAGGAATTGGTGGAATCATTTTAGGAATAGCAATAGGAAATATAGTTTCATCTTTTGTTGGTGGTGGATTCATCATTCCATGGTTATGGATTTTAGGAGGTGTTTTACTTTGTTTATTTGTTGGTTTAGTTAGTGGAATTTATCCAGCAATTAAAGCTTCTAAACTCGATCCTATTGAAGCTTTGAGATTCGAATAATTTTTTTTTAGCTCATACATCCTTTTTCTAATTTTCATTGTCTTGGTTTTATTAAGTCCAATTCTATGAAAAGAAAAATTACTGTATTTACTTTTCTGGCAATAAGTATTTTAGCTGCCAGTGAATTGTTTTCGAACTCAAATGGTGCTTTAAATTTAACGGGCGCGCCTGGCGAAGGAGATTGTTCTTCTTGTCATAGAAATACGCAATCTCCCGATATTAATGCTTCAATTATGATTTCAGTTGAAGGTAATCCTTCTTTTTATGAAGCAGGAAAAACCTATACAATAAATGTAGAATCAATTTACCCAAATTTACAAAGATTTGGATTTGGAGTTTCTGCCAGACAAAAAGGGGTTAGCTTTATTCCAGTTGGTGAATTATTACAAATACAAGATTCTGGATTACAAGTTTCTGATTACGTAACACATACTGCTGTTAAAACTTATGGCTCTGGTTCAAGAAAATGGAGTTTTAAATGGAAGGCTCCTGAATCAAATTTAGGTCCAATCAAATTTTATCTTTCGGGAATTGCATCTAATAATGATAACTCAGCAGATGGTGATTTTTTATTACAAGATTCATTGGAATTAGATTTTCAGTTTCCTAGTGGATTAAAAGAAGAAAATAAATTTGATTTTAATGTGGCTGTTGTTCCTAATGAAAATACTCTTTTTGCATCATTCATATTAGAAGAATCTGAAAGAGTATTAATAACTATGTATAACATGGAAGGTAGATTAATGAAGGAATTATTTGATTCTCCATTAAATAAAGGAGATCAAATACTAAAATTAGATTTTCCAGATAACGTTCCAGGTGGTATTTATACAATAGAAATTGGAACACCAACTAAAAAGGGTGTTAAAAAAATTGTAATTAGGTAGTTGATAAGCTTCATCTTTGATTAATTTCGATATAAAATTTAGCTATTTTATGGAAAACCATGACGAGGAATTACCTTTGAGGTAATGCGTGAATTCAAGGTTTTATTCATTAGACTTATTTTCCTACTGGTTTTTTACAGTATAGCTAGGTTGTTTTTTTTAATCTTAAACCCCGTTTTTAACGAATATGGTTTATTTTCAGTTATAAATGCCTTTTGGGTTGGAATTTGGTATGATACATCTACCATCGTTTATTCAAATATTCTATTAATTCTAATTAGCTTTTTTCAGTTTTTTAAACCTACTAAACTACTTAGTTTACTAGCTAAATGGTACTATATAATTATTAATACTGTTTTTGTATTTTTTAATTTAATTGATGCTGCTTATTTTAAATTTTCGGGTAAAAGAAGTGGAATTGATTTAATGTCGGAAGTAGGAGAATGGTTGCCACTTTTGAAAAGCTATTTAATTGACTACTATTATATTCTATTTTTACTGATACCAGTTCCTTTATTGCTAAAATTAATTTGGGATAAAACTGAAAAAATCAATTCAGAAACCAAGCAAATTCAACTTTGGTATAAAATGCTTATAAGTTTAGGCTTAATGGTTTTGTTTTTTCTAGGAGCTAGAGGCGGTTGGGGATTAACTCCATTAACAAGTTTTGATGCTTCGAAATTTGCTGGGCCTAATTTTATTCCCCTTAGTGTTAATACTGGTTTTAACATGATTATGACTGTCCAACAACAAGGTGTTTTGGAAAGAAAGTATTTTAGTGAAAACGAAGTTTCGAATTATTATACTCCAATTCACAACATTGAATCAAAATTATCAAAACCTAAAAATTTAGTATTAATTGTTGTTGAAAGTTTAGGAAAGGAATATGTGGGATTGTTTAATAAAGGAAAATCGAAAACACCATTTATTGATTCTTTAATGAATTTAAGCTCAGTTTATAACCATGCTTATTCTAATGGAAAAAGATCTATAGAAGGTTTACCTAGTATTATAGCATCTATGCCATCGTTTATGAATACCGATTACCCTAGTAGTTATTACCAAGCAAATCTCTTGAATGGTATTGGATTTTATCTTCAACAACAAAAATACGATGCCTCTTTTTATCATGGTGGAAGAAATGGTACAATGAGTTTTGATAATATAGTTGCAAGTACCTCAAATGGTAAATATTTTGGTATGAATGAATATCCAGATTTAGCCGATTTTGATGGTTCATGGGGAATTTATGACGATAAGTATTTATTGTATTGGGCAAATGAATTAAGTAATAAAAAGCAACCTTTCTTTTCCGGAATTTTTACTCTTTCATCGCATCATCCATATCCAATACCTGATAGATTAAAAAACAAATTTCCTAAAGGTAGTTTGCCTATTCACGAAAGCATTTCTTATGTAGACTATTCTTTGCAATTGTTTTTCGACAAAATTAAAAATAAGCCTTGGTACCAGAATTCTGTTTTTGTTTTTGTTGCTGATCATGCAGCTGAAAATGAAAAACAATATTATCAAACCAACCAAGGGAAATTTGAAATTCCACTTTTTGTTTTTGATCCTGAAAATCCTAATTATAAGTTAATTGATAGAACTGTTTCTCAATCGGATTTAATGCCAATAGCTTTAGAATCTATATCCTTTTCGGGAAAAGTTTTCGGGTTTGGAACTTATCCCGAGGATAGTTTTGCTGTACAATTTCACGATGGTTATTACCAAATGGTTCAATATCCATATGTTTTACATTTTGATGGAAATAATATTCTGGCCTTTTATAATTTATCAAACGACTCGTTAATGAAATTGAATCTTTTTAATGATAAATCAACATCTGAAATACAAATTCAAATGGAGAATAAATTAAAGGCTTATCTGCAAGAATATAGCAATAGGTTAATAAGAAATAAAACTCATTTAGATTAAGGAATCAATACTTTTAATGATTTTGGATTCATTTTAAAGTTCAATTCCTTGCCCAATTTAATTGGTTCTCCATCAATATTAACCATATCTTCATTATCCCTAATAATTGTAAATTCATTTGATTTTAATCTTTCTAAAAACGAATGATTTTTACTGCTTTTTGAAAATAACGTAACAGCAATCGCCGGTGTTTTCCAGAATGAAAATGGTTTTACAATGGTTATATCAAAAATGCCATCATCAAGTTTCGCTTCTGGTGCAATAAAAGCGTTGTTTCCAAATTGTGGTCCGTTACAAACACAAATCATAAAGGCATCAACAGATTGTTGTTGTGAATTTGATGTTCTGATTTTATACAATTTTGGCTTGTACTTTTTATATTCGTTTAGGGTGATTTTTATATAAGTTTGAAATCCTCTAGTTGTTGATTCTGCAAATAATCCACCAACATGAGCATCAAAACCAACACCAGCTAAATTGCAAAAAAAGTGTTCATTTACCATTCCAGTATCAACCTGTTTTATATTTTGTTTGTTGATAATTTGAATGCTATTCTTGATGCTTCCAAATAACTTCAATTCTCTTGCAAAACCATTTCCTGAACCAAAAGGAATAATTCCCAAAACACTATTAGAATTTTTTACATATTTGGCAATGTTGTTAATGGTGCCATCGCCACCAACTGCAACAATTATATCAATATTTTTAGCAACACATGCTTCTGCTAAACTTAAGGTTTCTTTTTCTGAATTTGTAAATGAAATTTCATAATCAAAAAGGCTTTTATCTAAATAACTTTCTATAATATTTGGAACTTTAGATTTAGATTTTCCGCCAGATTTTGGATTGATTATAAATTGGATTGATTTTTTCATTTTTTATTGAGGCAAATCTAATCTTTTAAAGCATTGTGACATAAAAAAAGCCAAAACTTTATTGTCGACTTCTTTATCTATATAACTTCATAATAAAGTTCAATTGGCTTAAATCTTCATTCATTTTTTTAGGATTGTAATCGTAGGCCATAATAAATATGACCTTCTGTATTTTTTAAATAACACTTATTATCAATTAATTAAGTATTTGTTTTATAATTTAATTGAAATGTTTAAAGAACAATTACTTTTATTATTTGCTTGAAATAAATTCATATAAAGCAGGCCATGAAAAGTATTGTGAAAAGTGGGTTTTAATAAATAAATTGATTAAATTTAATCCTAGGAAAATTCTTATGTCAATAGCAAATCTTCAGGGAATTAAAATAGTTGAAGTCAATCTTCTAAATCTAGAGAATGAAGGGATTTTTTGTATAAAAGACAAAAAATCTGCTGGTTATAAACAAAAGTTAAAATGGTACCAATCTGAATATAAAAAAGGTTTACGTATATTCATTGCTAAAGATTTAAATGAGAAACAAATAGGATTTATTGAAGCAATTCCATCTGAATATGCATGGAGACCTATATATGCGCCAGATTTAATGTTTATTCAATGTTTAGTTATTTTTTCTAAAGAATTTCGGAATCAAAATATTGCAACACAATTAATTCTTGCAGTAGAGGATTACTCAAGGGCTTCAAAAAGGAAAGGTTTGTGTGTCTTAAATTCAAATGGTCCTTGGATGGCAAATTCTAGTGTTTTTCTGAAAAATGGTTTTACTCATATTGAAAGTAAAGATAGGTTTGATTTGAATGTGAAATACTTTAATGAGTCAAAATCAAAAGCGAAAATTTTAGATTTCGTAGCTAAGCAGAAAGATTATCCTAATTGGCATTTATTGTATTCAGATCAATGTCCATGGCATGATAAATCAGCTAAAGACTTACTTTCATACTCAAATGAGATTGGAATTAAGTTAGAAGTAACTAAAATAGATTATTTAGAAGCACAAAATGGCCCTTCTGGTTTTGGAACATTCTCTTTATTATACAATGGTAAATTATTAGCAGACCACTATATTTCTAAAACGAGGTTTATTTCAATTGTTAAAAAGGAACTTAAATTTTAAGCTTATTGGGTAGGCCTAAAGTAAATCGACTTCCTTTTCCTAATTCACTTGTAACAGTTAAGTAACCATTGTTTTTTTCTGCAAATTCTTTACATAAAATTAAACCCAAGCCTGTGCCTTTTTCTCCAGAAGTTCCGGGCAAACTTTTATTAATTCCTACTGTAAAAAGATTTTGGATTTTTTCTTGGTCCATTCCAACTCCATTGTCATTTATGGTTAATTCAGAATAATTTGATTTGTGTTCTATTGTAATTTCTATTATTCCATTAGTTGGACTATATTTAATTGCATTGGATAATAAGTTTCTACAGATGGTTTTAATTGTACTTTCATCAGCAAATATTTCTATTTCTTGAATAAATAGAAATTTGATTTCAATTTTCTTTTCCTTGGCTAATCCGTTCAAAAGTTGAATGCACTCATGTATTATTTGATTTAATTTACAATTTTTAGGATTTAATGTTAACAGGCCTTTTTGAATCAGCGCCCAGTTCAAGAGATTGTCTAATAAGTCATATGTGCTTTTCGCAGAGTTTTTTACATGTTTTAAAAGCTCCTTTTGGGTAACCTCATCTAATTCATCCTCTTCTAATATTTCAAGCCCATTATTAATATTACCAATTGGACCTTTTAAATCATGTGCAATAATTGAGAAAAATTTGTCTTTGGTTTCATTTGCTTTTTCAAGTTCCAATTTTTGATTTTGAATGAATTCTTTTTGAAAAATATTTTCACCAGTACTTTTCCAAAAAATGAAATTAATCATTACACCAATGGTAGAAAATGTAATACCATTTACTCTTAAAGAGAGTAATAAATCGGTATCAGTTTGAAACAAACCAACAGCATAGTAGTAAAAAGTATATGCCAATAAGCTATAAAATAAAGAAGCCAAAGGCCAAACTAATGAAATTGCTGGTATGGCAATACTAACAAGTAAATATGGACTATTATTCGCTGTAATTCTTTGATCAATACTTACAATTACTACTGCAAAAATAAAGTAGAATAATATTGAAGAATGGTGTAATATTTTAGAATAAATACTGTTAAAAAGTTGCTTTTTAATAAGTAAATAAGCACTTATTCCAAAAATAATAGCTGCGAAAAATCCAATTGAATGTGTGTAAAAAATGCCTTGTTTCCATAAAAAAATATTTTCACTTACAAGTTCATTTTGTGGTCTAAATTTATATACATGATGTAAATGCAATAGCGCTAAAGGAATACTCAAATAAGCAATTTTTTGAGTATTCACTTTGTCTATTTCATCATAAACACTATTGGAGAATTTCGATATTTTAAAAGGGTTTTTCAATCTAATTTTGAGTTTAACAAATGCTTATAACCTTATGCATTTTTTATTTTTAAAACTATGGATTTGAATTTTAAAAAACATCAAAACAATTTGTTTTTATAACTAGGTCCCATTCCTAAGTGTTTATAGGCTTTGTCTGTAACTTCTCTTCCTCTTGGAGTTCTAGTCATAAATCCCTCCTGAATTAAATAAGGTTCATAAACTTCTTCAATGGTTCCTGAATCTTCACCAATTGCTGTTGCAATTGTTGTTAAACCTACTGGGCCACCTTTAAATTTATCAATAATAGTTTTCAGAATTCTGGTATCCATTTCATCTAAACCTTCTTCATCAACATTTAGAGCATCTAAAGCAAATTGAGCAATATCTAAGTTAATTGTTCCATCTCCTTTTATTTGAGCAAAGTCACGAGTCCTTCTTAAAAGTGCATTACCAATACGTGGAGTTCCTCTACTACGACGTGCAATTTCAAAAGCTGCTTCTTCATCAATTAATGAATTTAAGATATCTGCCGATCTTCCAATAATTGTTTTCATTAATGCTTTGTCATAATATTCTAATCGAGCATTAATTCCAAACCTAGCTCTTAAAGGAGCAGTTAACAATCCTGAACGAGTAGTAGCTCCAATTAAAGTAAATGGTGCAACTTCAATCTGAATACTTCTGGCATTTGGACCACTATCAATCATTATATCAATTCGATAATCTTCCATTGCTGAATACAAAAACTCTTCTACTACAGCACTTAATCTATGTATTTCATCTATAAATAAAACATCTCCAAATTCCAGATTAGTTAACAATCCAGCCAAATCTCCCGGTTTTTCTAATACTGGTCCACTTGTAGTTTTAATACTTGCTCCAAGTTCGTTGGCAATTATATGGGCTAAGGTAGTTTTTCCTAATCCAGGAGGGCCGTGTAACAAAACATGGTCTAATGCTTCTTTTCTTTGTTTTGCGGCTTGAACAAAAACATGAAGGTTTGCCAATGTTTTAGCTTGGCCAGTAAAATCATCAAATGTTTTTGGTCTCAGTACCCTCTCAATATCTTTATCGGTATTACTGAGTTGGTTCTCTTCAGGGTCTAAATTTGGATTCCTCACAATGCGAATTTAATGTTATTTAAATTGATTCTCGGAACAAATTAACTTACTTAACCAATATTTTGTTATAACTTATAACTCCATCCGACCAAGTAAAATGTAATGTATACATGCCAGATTTTAGGTTGTCGATTTCTAAGTTTTTAGAAATATTTTTTTGATCAAACTCTAGTATTTTTTGTCCGCTTATCGAATATAATGAAATTGTTTTTGCCAATTCCTGATTAAAATGAATTGTAATTAGATTTTCACTAGGGTTTGGATAAATTGAAACAGAAGATTTATGATTGTCGATTGTATTCAAACCACTTGCCATTACAATAATTTCAACAGAATCTAAGCTTGTTCTATCGCATTTCTTGGCTTGAAGTTTTATGTTATAAACTCCATTTTTATCAAAAGTATGAGATGGGTTTAAAGTAGTATCAGAATTACCATCACCAAAATCCCAAAAATAGGAATTCGCATTACTCGATAAATTTGAGAAAATAACAGATTTCCCATTTAATGAATAACTTATTTTTGCTTGAGGGTTTAAGGTAAAATTCCAATTTTGTAAACTATCAAATAGATGTTTTTTACAAGCCCTTTTTATTGGGTTTGTAATTGAAGTGTCCATCTCATAATTATAAGAAATATCTAAAGGATTTTTTTCAAATAAAGTGGTATAAAATGAACAAGCAGCTGCGTAAGAACCAGCCATATCAGGGTGACTTTCATCTGTTTGATAGAGAACAATTTCAGGATTGGTTTCACGAACCTCTTTCCATATTTGGCCAACGGGACTAACAATTGCATTGTTTTGAATGGCCATCATCCTATATCTAAGATTTAAGAGGCTATCCATGCCATTGTAAGTACAAACTGGAGGCCAAAATTGACAATTAGATTTATCTCCATTTTGTCTACCCCATGTCATATAAAATATAGTTTTAGCACATGGATTATAAACATGGATTATGCTATCAAGAAATTTTGCTGCGGGAAAAACATCCTCTTCAACATCTTCAATTGGAAATGAAGGTAGTTGACTTTGTTCTTGTAAAACAACGGCATCCCAATTTCCTTGCATAATTTTGGCTAATGATGTTTGATTTGTTGAATGTCCTTTGAGAGTGTATCCACCAATCAGGTTTTCATCGGTTATTAGTGTATCGCTTTCAAATGTTGCTATGTATTTAATAATGATAGGTAAATTATTAACATAGGTATAGCTATTACCTAAAAATAGCACTCGTTGTTTTGATTTTACTTTATTCTGAGCATTTGATGAAATGCTAATCAAAATAAAATAAGCTAAAAAAGTTAGTATCCTTTTTTCCATTGTGTTCTATTAATTCTAAAAATATAAACTTCAATATTTCTAAAAGTTGCATTTCCTGTGTGCTTCATTCCATTGTTTAAAGCCACTTTTTGTGAATTATAGTTTCCAGGATGAATAATCGAAATTATTTCATCATAACTTAAAACGTCAAATGCAAAGTCTCTAAACATTTTTGCAGCCTCAATTGCATAGCCATTACCTCTAAATTCAGGAAGTAGGTGATATCCAATTTCTAGCTGAGGGCGTGATTCAATTTCTTGTAATAATAATCCAACCATACCCATTTTTTGGTTTGTTTCTTTTGATATAATCCATTGCAAACCAAATTGATTGTTTAGATATCTTTCAGATTGTTTTTCAATCCAATTGGTTGCTTTTTCTTCGTTCGATAATTGATTATCTAATAATAAAAATCGTGTAGAATCTTCATTTTCAAAGAATTTTACCCAAAGTTGAGCATCTTCTTTTTTAACAAAATTTGTGTAAAGTCTTAAGGATTCTAGGTTTTCTGGATAAATCATGCAGCAATATCTAAAAAAAAGAGCATATCACAATTTTTCGTAATGTGAACTAAGGGCTTATCTTCGCAGATATGTTTTTAAATGCCATTAGTTTTCAGGAACCTCCGTTATGGTTGGTAAGTCCTTTTGTGTTTTTACTCATGTCGATTGCTGTAATGCCCGTTGTATTTGCTCATTTTTGGCATAAATACTACAAAATTATCAGTATTGGTTTGGGTTTATTTGTGATGGCTTACTATGTTATATTTTTGAAAAATATGGTTTTGCCTATTGAATCATTGGCAGAATACGCATCATTTATAAGCTTATTAACCATATTATATGTAGCAAGTGGTGGGATTTATATTTTTGCTGATGTTGAATCGAAGGCAATAACAAATGTAATTTTTCTTTTAATTGCTGCTGTTTTAACGAATTTAATTGGAACCACAGGTGCTTCTGTCTTGCTTATAAGACCCTATATTAGATTAAATAGATATCGGATTCAAGCTTATCATATTGTATTTTTTATATTTATTGTTTCAAATTTAGGTGGATTATTAACTCCAATTGGTGACCCTCCATTGTTTATGGGATTTCTCAAAGGAGTACCTTTTACGTGGACAATAAAGAATTTGATTTTAGAATGGATAATTGCTAATTCAATTTTGTTAGGTATATTTTATTTTTTTGAAAAACGAAATACAAAATTAGATGAAGTAGATAATCCAAGTTTGTTTACGAATAAAATAATTATCAATGGTAAGCGAAATATTTTATGGCTTTTATTAGGAGTTGCTTCAGTATTTCTTGATCCTAATATTATTGATGGATTACCAGCCATAGAATTTCACGGAAGAAAATTGTCTTTTCTGAGAGAAATTATTCAATTGAGTTCAGCATTTTTCTGTTTTAGGTTTGCAAGTAAAAATGCTTTAAAAAGTAATGATTTTGACTTTCAACCCATAACAGAAGTAGCTTATTTATTTTTTGGAATTTTCTTAAGTATGTTGCCAGCCCTTCAATTATTGGAGTCATTCGCGCATCATCAAAAAGATACTTTGCATTTAACTCCAGGTTTAATATATTGGTTTAGTGGCTTGTTTTCAAGTGTTTTAGATAATGCACCAACTTATATAAATGTATTTACTTTGATATTATCGAGTGCAGGATTTTCAATTAATTCAATAGCCGATGTACAGAGCTTTCTACAAATAGGTAATATTGATTTATTGAAAGCAGTGTCAACTGGTTCTGTGTTTTTTGGGGCAATGACATATATAGGAAATGGACCTAATTTGATGGTAAAATCGATAGCAGAGAATTCTGGTATTAAAATGCCATCATTTGGTGTATATATTTGGAAATATAGTTTGCCACTTTTGCTGCCAGTATTGGCTCTCATTTATTTAATATTTTTTGCTTTTTAATATGCTAAACGGAAAAAAAATAGTAGTTGTTTTGCCTGCTTACAATGCGGCACTTACCTTAGAAAAAACATATAAAGAAATACCTTTTGATATTGTTGATGAAGTAATTCTTGTTGATGATGCAAGTAAAGACAATACATCAGAACTAGGTAAAAATATAGGAATTAATCATGTAATTAAACATGAGCAGAATAAAGGTTATGGAGGTAATCAAAAAACTTGTTACAATAAGGCAATTGAATTAGGTGCTGATATTGTAATCATGTTACATCCAGATTATCAGTATACACCAAAATTAATTCATGCAATGAGCAGCATCATTGCTTTTGATGTTTATCCTGTTGTTTTTGGTTCAAGAATTCTTGGAATGGGAGCATTAAAAGGTGGAATGCCTTTATATAAATTTATTTTTAACAGGATGTTAACCTTGTTTCAGAATGTATTAATGAGTCAGAAATTGTCTGAATACCATACTGGATATAGGGCTTTTGATATCAATGTATTAAAGGCAGTTCCGTTTAACGATTGTAGTGACGATTTTGTATTCGATAATGAAATCACTGCTCAAATTTTTATGAAAGGATTTGAAATTGCTGAAGTAACTTGCCCAACTAAATATTTTCCTGAAGCATCTTCAATTAATTTTAAAAGAAGCAGTATTTATGGTTTAGGTGTTTTAAGAACCTCAATTATTTACAGATTGCAGAAATGGGGAATTGGAAATTTTCATATATTTAAAAACTAAGACAAATTGAATACAACACCAGAATTAGGCAAATACCATGCCCTTAAAGTTAAAAACCAAATTGAAGAAGGTTGGGTATTACAAGCCGGAAACAGAATCGTTTTTTTGCCTAACAAAGAGGCTCCAACAGGGTTAAAAGCTGGAGAAATTTTAACAGTAATTTTATACCTAAATGCACAAAACGAAATGCTTGCTAGCACTGCTCAGGCAAAAGGTGTTGTTGGTGAAAATGTTTGGCTTAAAATTATTAAATCTTCTGAAATTGGTGCTTTTTTAGATTGGGGTTTACCAAAAGATTTGTTTTTGCCTCGTTCAAAACAAGTTCGCGACCATGAAGATGGTGAAGAGGTTTTCGTAAAAATATTCTATGATGAATTTAGTAATAGAATAGCCTGTTCTGAGTTATTCGAAGATTTATACAATAATAAAAATCATGGACTAAATGAAAAGGATGTTGTAGAACTCGAGTTATTAAAGAAAACTGATCTTGGCTATCAAATGATTATCAATGGAAAACATTTGGGTTTATTGTATTCGAATGAGGTATTCAAGCCAATTAAACCAGGTGAAATCATTCCAGGTTATATCAAAAAAATTAAAGAAAATGATTTGATTGATTTGGGTTATGGCAAACCTGGATATTCAAGAGTAGGAGAGGAGACTTTCAAAATTTTCGGAATGCTAAAAGAAAAAGGAGGATTTCTACCTTACCATGATAAAACCGATGCAGATGAGATTTATAAGGTTTTTGGTATGAGCAAAAAAACTTTTAAAATGAGTATTGGTACTTTATTCAAACAAAAGAAAATTGTTATTACCAATGAAGGAATTGAATTGGTAAAAAGAGATTATTCAGATAATAAATACAAAAAGAGATATTGATTTATTCTGCAGTTGTAAATGGAAGTGTAAATGAACCTTGACTCCACCAATCTAAAGGTAACTTTGGTTGATAATTTATGTCTAAAAAAGGAATAAGTAAGTTAACATGAAGTGGGTTTGCTAAAAATAGTTGCCCATCATTTCCTCCATCAATTAAATAGGCTCTGTCAGGTTTATTTTGGATTTCAAATTGCTCATTCAAAATATACGCAAACGCAGCCGCAGCTTCCTCCCAACCATATTCATCGAAGTCTTTAAATACTTCATATTTTTTCCCATTTAGAACAAACCAATGAGTTAATCCTTCTTCGTAAACCTCATAGTATTGTTCAAAATTTAATTGAAGACCTGTTTTTTTGAAATAGGTTTTCATAAATTTTATTTGCTCCTGAAATCCATCCTGCTCGTATAAATCTTCACCATCTAAATGAAACAATCGATGACATTTTGGATGTAATTTTTGGTCATCATAACTTGTACCTAAAACCCCATACATTAAAATTGAATCGATTAGTTCATTTTTTATTTCGGGTATTTCAGAAGAAGAAGCATATTGAAAGTAAGAAGATTCCTCAAGTTGATAAATGAGGTTTTCAATTGAATTTTTCTCAAATTTTGGCTTTTCAACCATTTTCTTTACCTCAAACAATTGCTTAAGAAATCTTAGCATTTTTAATCAAAAATTACTTGAATTAAACTTTGATTTATTTTCTTTTAACAGCTTCTAAGGTGTTTAATAATAATCCAACCCTTGTCATGGGTCCAACACCACCTGGAACAGGTGTTATCCAACTACATTTATTCGATACATCTAAATAATCAACATCACCTTTTAAAACATATCCCTTGGGATTGTTTTTATCTTCAACACGTGTAATTCCAACATCAATAATAACAGCACCTTCTTTAACCATTGATGCTTTTAAGTATTCTGGAATGCCTACAGCGGCAATGATTATATCAGCTTTTATAGTGTGTTCTTTAATATTTTTGGTCTTACTATGACAAACAGTAACAGTACAGTTTTTTTGTAGCATTAAAGCGCTCATTGGTTTTCCAACAATATCACTTCTTCCTATAATAACACAATGTTTACCTGTAGTTTCAATTCCATAATGTTCAAGTAGTTTTACTATTCCAAATGGAGTAGCAGGAAGAAATGAAGGTAATCCCTTAAACATTAAACCAACATTCATTGGGTGAAAACCATCTACATCTTTGTGGTAGTCGATTGTTTCAGTTACTCTTTTTTCTGAAATATGTTTTGGTAAAGGCAATTGAACTATTAATCCATCAATTGAAGGGTTATTGTTGATTTTAATTACTTCATTAAGTAATTCGTCTTCAGTAATGCTAGAATCAAATTTTAGAACAGTAGAATCAAATCCAACTTCTTGACAATCTTTTTCCTTTGCAGCAACATAAGTCATGCTTGCTCCATCATTTCCAACAAGAATTGCAGCTAAATGAGGCGTTTTTTTACCTTGTTTTTTTAATTGCTCTACCTCAGCTTTTATAGCCAATTTTAAGGTTTTTGAAACCTGATTTCCATTTAAAACTTCCATTGTTTTGGTTGATGTTTGGTTTAAACAAACAAAATATGATTAGAGAAAAGAATCAAAAAAATATTTAAGATTTTGGTCATTTAAAATGCCAAATCAAAAAATTAATCCAATTTCAAAACAGCCATAAAAGCAGATTGTGGTATTTCAACCGAACCAACCTGTTTCATTCTTTTCTTACCTTCTTTTTGTTTTTCTAATAATTTACGTTTACGACTGATATCACCACCATAACATTTAGCTGTTACATCTTTTCTTAGAGCTCTGATGGTTTCACGTGCGATTACTTTAGTTCCAATTGATGCTTGAACTGGGATTTCGAATTGGTGACGGGGGATTAATTCTTTTAGTTTTTCACAAATTCTTTTGCCCCAATCATAAGCTCGGTCTCTATGAATAACAGCAGATAACGCATCAACGGTATCTTTATTTAAAAGGATATCTAATTTTACTAAATCTCCTTCAATATATCCAATTGGATGGTAGTCGAACGAAGCGTAACCTCTTGAAATACTTTTAAGCTTATCAAAGAAATCAAAAACTACTTCAGCTAAAGGCATATCAAACTTCATTTCAACACGATCTGTAGTAAGGTAATTTTGAGTCTTTAAAATACCTCTTTTTCCCATACATAATCCCATTATTGCACCTACATAATCTGTAGTTGTAATAATTTGAGCTGAAATAAAAGGTTCTTCGATTCTATCAATAAAATTAGGTTCAGGTAATTCAAACGGATTGTTAACAATCAATTTTTCACCCTTATTCGTATAACAGTGATAACTTACGTTTGGCACGGTTGTGATTACCGTCATACCAAATTCTCTTTCTAATCTTTCTTGAATGATTTCCATGTGCAGCATTCCTAAAAATCCACAACGGAAACCAAATCCTAAAGCAGCAGAAGTTTCTGGTTCAAAAGTAAGAGATGCATCGTTTAGTTGAAGTTTGTACATACTTTCCCTCAACTCTTCAAAATCTTCTGTATCAACTGGGTAAATACCAGCAAATACCATTGGTTTTACATCTTCAAATCCTTTAATGATATCAGTGGTTGGAACCAATGCATTGGTAATTGTATCACCAACTTTTACTTCTCTTGCCTCTTTAATTCCTGAAATGATATAACCAACATCTCCTGCTTTTACTTCATCTCTTGGACTCATGTCCATTCTTAGAATTCCAACTTCATCGGCTAAATACTCTTTGCCTGTTGCAACAAATTTTACTTTGTCACCTTTTTTAATAACACCGTCATAAACTCTATAATAAGCAATAATGCCTCTGAAAGAATTATAAACTGAATCAAAAATTAGGGCTTTAAAAGGTGCATTTATATTTCCTTTTGGAGATGGAATTCTCGAAACAATAGCTTCTAAAATTTCCATTACACCTGCACCTGTTTTACCTGATGCTTTTAAAATTGAATCTCTTTCACAGCCAATTAAATCAACAATTTGGTCACTAACTTCTTCCACCATAGAATGAGGAAGGTCGATTTTATTTAGAATTGGAATAATTTCTAAACCTTGGTCTATAGCTAAGTATAAATTACTAATTGTTTGAGCTTCAATTCCTTGAGATGAGTCTACAATTAATAAAGCTCCATCACAAGCAGCAATTGAACGTGATACTTCATACGAAAAATCGACGTGACCAGGGGTGTCAATTAAATTTAAAATATACTTTTTGCCATTTAAAAGATAGTCCATTTGGATGGCATGACTTTTAATAGTAATACCTCTTTCTCGCTCTAAATCCATGTTATCAAGCAATTGAGCTTGCATGTCACGTTTACTAATTGTTTGAGTGTATTCTAATAATCTGTCCGCCAAGGTACTTTTACCGTGGTCAATATGGGCAATGATGCAAAAATTTCTAATATGGTCCATTGCCGCGAAAATAGGTTTTTTGTTTCAATTAAGTGGTAGATAATTAACCACATTTAGGATTTGACAAAACAAATGGATTGTTCTCATTTTCAATAAATAATCGTATTTCAAAAAAAAAGCCTGATTGTTGTTTTCAATCAGGCTTAAAATTATTTAGTGAATCTAGGATCTGTTTCCATCACATGACCGCATTTTTTGCAGGTCCTTAAGTCTTCATTTGCATAATAATCCTTGAATCTCGGAAGAAAGTCATCTTCAATATTTGAGAGTTCAAAATAGGTTTCATGCAGTTTATTATTGCATTTGTCACAAAACCATAATAAGCCATCTTTGTAGCCCTTACCTTTTCTAACTCTTTCTATTACTAAACCAATTGAACCTTCACTTCTTCCAGGTGAATGAGGAATTCCGGGAGGACATAAAAACATATCACCAGGTCCTAAAGGAATATCAACTGGTTTTCCGTCTTCTTGAATTCTAACATTTATATTGCCTTCTAATTGATAAAATAATTCTTCTGTTTCATTGTAATGGTAGTCTTTACGAGCATTTGGTCCACCAACAATCATAACAATATAATCCGTACCTTCAGGATAAAGATTTTTATTAGCAACAGGCGGTTTTAGTAAATGGCGATTTTCATCAATCCATTTTTGTAGGTTAAAAGGTTTGCGAATCATCTCTTTATTTTTATAGCAAATTAATACTTCTTAAGTCTTTGTCAAATGTTTTAGGTTAAAAATTGAGAATTCTACTTTTCATTGATTGACTTTAAATCGATTATCAAAAAAATAATATTGAAATTAAAAGTGTTATCTACTAAACATGATTCCTTTTTCGATAAGCTTATACCTGATTTCTTCTAAAATTAATGGATCATCAATGGTTGAAGGAATTCCATATTCTTTGCCATCGGCCATTTGACGCATGACTTTGCGTAATATTTTACCACTTCTAGTTTTAGGTAATCGTTTAACCTGCATTGCTGTTTTAAAGAAAGATATAGCACCAATTTTGTCTCGAACTAAATTACATAATTCATGCTCAAGTTCAGACTCTAAATTATCAAATCCATCTTTTAATACAACCATTCCAATTGGTCTTTGGCCTCTTAGTTCATCAGCAATTCCAATTACTGCGCATTCTGCAACAGCATGATGTGAGGCAAGAATTTCTTCCATTTCTCCAGTGCTTAATCTATGACCACTTACATTAATAACATCGTCAATTCTTCCCATAATAAAGAAGTAATTGTCATTGTCTTTTAGTCCTCCATCACCAGATATATAATATCCATCAAACGTTTTTAAATAGGTCGATTTATAACCTTCATCATTGTTCCATAGAGTAGGTAAACAACCAGGAGGTAGTGGTAGTTTAATGGCTACAAGTCCTTCTTTACCAGCATCCAAAATGCTTCCATCTTCACCTAAAATATCAATCTGAAAACCACAAACTGGTTTTCCTGCACTTCCAGATTTTGGTTGGTCATTATCAATACCAGTCATGATTGCTAGCATAGGCCAGCCACTTTCTGTTTGCCACCAATGGTCGATAACTGGTTTTTGTAGCAAATTTTTTATCCAATCAAAAGTTGATGGATCACATCTTTCACCTGCCAAAAATAACTGACGTAAATTGCTCAAATTGTATTTGTTAAACAATTTTCCATCTGCATCTTCCTTTTTTATAGCTCTAATTGCTGTTGGTGCAGTAAACATTACATTCACATGATGGGTTTCTGCAACTCTCCAAAATGCAGCAGCATCTGGTGTTTTAATTGGTTTTCCTTCGTATAAAAGTGTGGTACAACCATGAATTAAAGGACCATAAACTATATAGCTATGTCCTACCACCCATCCAACATCACTAGCTGCCCAAAAAACTTCACCAGGTTGGATATTGTAAATATGTTCCATGCTGAATTTCATCGCTACAGCATGTCCACCATTATCCCTAACTATACCTTTTGGTTTTCCTGTTGTACCTGATGTGTATAAAACATATAGTGGATCAGTTCCAAGAACCGGAACACAATCTACAGCTTGAGAATCGAAAATTAAAGTTTCAAAATCTATATCATAACCAGGTTTCATTTCGGGTAAAGCAACTCCCATAATAGCATGCCTTTGGTAAATTAAGCAATGTTCTGGTTTATGAATTGCTTCTTCTAAGGCTTGATCTAACAAGGGTTTATAAGGAAGTACTTTATCGAATTCTATTCCATAAGATGCACTGATTACAAGTTTTGGTTTTGCATCATCAATTCGTATTGCTAGTTCATGTGGAGCAAATCCGCCAAAAACAACGGAATGAATTGCACCAATTCTAGCACATGCCAACATAGCCATCACAGCTTGTGGTATCATGGGCATATAAATTACAACAGTATCTCCTTTTTTTACACCAAGTGATTGCATTCCACCTGCAAGTTTTGCAACAGTGTTTCTTAAATCTTTATAAGAATATTGTTTAATTGTTTTAGTTACTGGCGAATCATAAATCAAAGCTGTTTGGTTACCTCTTCCTTTTTGAATATGATCGTCTAATGCCAAGTAACAAGTATTCATGCTTCCATCAGCAAACCATCTGTATAAATCATTTTCATCTTTATGTAAAGTGTTTGATGGAAATTTAAACCAATGTAGTTTATTGGCTTGTCGGTTCCAGAAATGAATTGGGTGATGAATACTTTCTTCATACATCGATTGGTAGTTCTTGATTTCCATTGCTTGAAATTTTATGAAAAGTTCGTACTTCTTAAAACAGCATGCAGATAATTGTTGCTAATTATGTATATTTTTGGGCTGATTTTTGTCAGCTACTTTTAAATATTTGATTTAAGTCAATTTTAGCTATGAGTAAAGCCAATAATTATATTAGTCCAACAGAAATTTTTGAAGCTGCAAGAAGTAAACAAACTGAAAATATTTTCTTTAAAAAGGAATTGAAAAAGTATAGTTCAGAAGCAATAGATGAAAAGGTTCAGGTTTTGAAGGAACATTTTTACAAAGCTATTGATTGTACAAAATGTGCTAATTGTTGTAAACATTTGGAACCTGGAGTAGAAGATAACGAGCTGGAAGTATTGGCAGATAAAAAAGGAATTGATGTTATTGAATTCAGAAGGACTTACGTTGAATTTGATGGCGATGCATTATTTTTAAAAACAAAACCTTGTATGTTTTTGACTGAAAATAAATGTTCGATTTATGAAGCAAGACCAATGGCTTGTGCATTGTATCCTCATTTAGAACAGAATCATTTTAAGTACAAAAGAAATGTTTGGTCTAATTATGCAATTTGTCCTATAGTTTTTGAAGTTATAGAAGCATTAAAAGTAGAGTTAAAATTTGAATATAATAGTTAGTAACTGACGGAATTTGATTAAAATGCGTCAATGAACTGACGGAATTTGATTAAATTCCGTCAGTTCATTGACGGAATTTTAGATTTTTCTTGAGAAATTTATTTAGTTTTGGTATTTTTGATTTGAAATATTAATCATATGAGTTTTATTCCAAGAGAAATAGAAAGCAGAATTAGTAGGTTTTTTTTACCTAATAAAGTACTCGTAATTTTGGGTGCAAGAAGAATTGGTAAAACTATGTTTTTGCGTGAGTTTGTAAAAGATTTGGATACTAGTATTCTTCAACTAAACGGAGAAGATTTGTCTACTCATGATATTCTAAAAAATAGAAGTGTTGAGAATTACAAAAGGCTTTTAGGAAAGAACAAAGTATTAATTATTGATGAAGCCCAGAAAATTCCAGACATTGGTGATGTTTTGAAATTAATGGTTGATGAGATTTCTGATATAAGAATTGTTGCAACTGGATCATCAATGTTTGATTTAAATAATCAATTAGGAGAGCCATTAACTGGTAGAAAATTTACCTTTCAAATGTTTCCTTTTGCTCAAATGGAATATGCTCAAATTGAAAATCCTATTCAAACATATTCAAATTTGGAAGAACGGTTAATTTATGGTTCTTATCCTGAATTACTGCATTATGTTAGCTTTGATGAAAAGTCTGCTTATTTAAAGGAGTTATTACAATCATATTTATTGAAGGATATACTTGAATTGGATGGATTGCGTAATTCATCTAAAATGTTTGACTTACTTAGATTAATAGCATTTCAAATAGGGAAGGAGGTTTCTCTTGAAGAATTAGGTAGGCAATTATCAATGAGTAAAAATACAGTTGAAAGGTATTTGGATTTATTGAGTAAAGTATTTGTGATTTTTAAGGTTTCAGGATTTAGTAAAAATCTAAGGAAAGAAGTATCTAAAAGTAGTAAATGGTATTTTGTTGATAATGGGATTCGAAATGCGATTATCGCAAATTTTAATCCATTAAATATTCGAAATGATGTTGGTGATTTATGGGAGAATTATGTGATATCAGAAAGAATAAAGTTCCAAAATTATACTGGAATTAGTTCGAATAATTATTTCTGGAGAACTTACCAGCAGCAAGAAATTGATTGGGTAGAAGAACGCAATGGTTCTTTATTTGCTTATGAAATGAAGTGGAAGCAAACTAATAAAATTAAGGCACCAAGTGCATGGCGAGAATCTTATACCGAAAGTGAATTTCAGGTAATCCATCCTGGTAATTATTTAGATTGGATTTTACCTAACTCATAAAAAAAGAGGCTTGATTTTTTAGTTCAAGCCTCTTTTTTTATACAAGATCTTATTGTTTTTTTTGTGGAATATCTTTAAGCCATTGGTCTAACCATTCAAAAAACACTCTTTGCCATAAAATGCTATTTTGTGGTTTTGTTACCCAATGGTTTTCATCTGGAAAGTATAAGAATTTACTTGGAACACCCATTGTTTGAGCTGCTGTAAATGCTTCCATTCCTTGAGTAATAGGAACTCTAAAATCTTTTTCATTATGAATTACTAAAATTGGAGTATTCCAGTTTTGTACAAACTTATGAGGTGATGAATCGAAATTATTTGGATGTGCTTGACTCCAATAAGGACCAATATTATCATTCTGGGCGAAGAACATTTCTTCTGTTGAACCATACCAACTTTCCATGTTAAACATACCACAATGTGCTATAAAAGCTTTGAATTTCCTTTCATGGTGACCAGCTAGCCAATAAACACTAAAGCCACCAAAACTAGCTCCAACAGCACCTAATCTATCTTTATTAACAAATGGTTCTGCCGATACCGCATCAATTGCACTTAAATAGTCTTTCATACATTGGCCACCATAATCACCCTGAATAGCGTCATTCCACTCAGAACCAAAACCAGGCAAACCTCTTCTATTAGGAGCAACAACTATATAACCATTTGCTGCCATTAATTGAAAATTCCATCTGTAACTAAATCCATGTGAAACCGGGCTTTGTGGTCCTCCTTGGCAATACAATAAAGTTGGGTACTTTTTTGTGGCATCAAAATCTGGTGGATAAATAACCCATGTTAATATTTGTTTCCCATCAGTAGCTTTTATCCATCTTTTTTCAACCCGACCCATTTGGGTGTTTTTTAAAATTTCGGTGTTTACAAAGCTGATTTGTTTTTCTTTTCCAGTTGTCAAATCTATAGAAAATACTTCAGTTGGAAAGTCGATTCTAGTTCTGCTTGAAATCAATATTCCTTTCTTTAAATTCATACCAAAAGAAAAACTTGTAAAGTCTTGTTCTCCTTTTGTAAGTTGAACAATATTATTTATGTTTTTAGATTTTGGGTCGTAAATGAAGAAGTTTTTTGTTGCTTCTTTAACGGCAACAAATATTACTTTGGAATTATCCATCCATTGAAATTCTTCAATAGTAAAATCAAAATTTGAAGTAAGATTTTCAACAGGTTCTACTGCTGCTTTAATTCCTGATTTTTCATTAGTATTAATTGGTTTTAAATGGAATATTTTTAGGTTGTTTTTGTCACTTTCATAACCCGGTTTTTTCATGCTTAACCAAGCAAGTTTACTACCATCAGGAGAAAATTGTGGTGCTCTATCGTAGCCTGTATTTCTAAATGACGCATTGAATGTGCTTTTGTCTTTTAGATTATAAACATAAATATCGCTGTTTGTAGAATAGGCTGCTTGAGTGCCAATTTCCTTTTTACACGAATAGGCTAACATCGAACCATCCTTACTCCATGCATAATCATCATCACCGCCATGTGGTTGTAAAGGACAATCATATTTTTCACCAGCCATTATATCAATTGGATTACCTTTTATTTTACCATTTTCTAAATCAGCAATAAATAGGTGGCTATATTTAAAATCATGCCATGAATCCCAATGGCGATATAAAAGTCCATCTATAATCCTTGCATTAGTTTTATCTAAGTCTGGATAAATTTCTTTCACTTCCAAATCAAGTTTTACATCAGCAGTATAAGCTAGTTTTTTACCATCAGGTGAATATTGATAGCCATTAATTCCATCTTGAATAAACGTAATTTGAATTGCTTCACTACCATCTAAATTCATTTCAAAAAGCTGTGTTCCTGATTCTGTATTGGATAGAAATAGTATTTTTTTACCATCTGGTCTCCATCTTGCAGATGATGCATTTTGTTTAGAATTACTAATTGGTTTTAACTGTTCTCCATTATTTGTGCAGCTATAAATAATATTTGTACTTTTATTACTTTTTACATCATAAGTTCTAACTCCATAAATTACCATTTTGCCATCAGGAGATAATTGTGGTTCTGAAACTCTATTTAACTTCCAAAGTTTCTCTATACTTAGTTTTTCCTGTTCTTGTGAAATTGCCATAAATGGTAGGAGGGTAATTAAATAAATGAAGATTCTCATTTTATTCATCATATGGTTTTGGTTTAGTTTTGATATGCGGTTTTGCCAGTTCTAACTAAATTAGAGCTTGCTTTAACCAATAGTTTTTTCCTTTTATATATCAAGGCTTCTGCATTCATTATTGCAATACCTTTTCTAATAACTTTTGATTCAACTACAATTGTATCACCTGGTAAAGCAAATGATAGGTAGTCGATTGTTAAATTTACTGTGCTATATTGTTCTTTTAGTCCAAGACTATAAACAGTGGTTCCAATTATATCATCAATAATTGCAGCAGCCATACCACCATGAAATGTTCCAAATGGGTTAAGCCATTCTTCTTTTACAATAAATGATACTTTTAAATGACCTTCTTCAGCAAATTCTAATTTGCCATTTAACCATTTACTTACAGGAGACAATGCTTTTTCTTCACCATAATAGCCAATACATTCTTTTAGATAAACTAAGTGGCTATTTTCATTTTTTTCTATCATTTGTCCTGTTTTAATTTTAAAGCTCTATTGTAATTTGTTATAAAAGATGTTGCTGGAGCCGATTTATAATGACAATGATTACTGATACTTCCTGTTTCTTCGCATT
Organism: Bacteroidia bacterium; assembly: GCA_051861545.1. GTDB lineage: Bacteria > Bacteroidota > Bacteroidia > UKL13-3 > UKL13-3 > CAISCU01. The sequence goes on from JBIMKP010000012.1 coordinate 62,829, forward strand.
TACAGGCTACAATTTTATTATTTTCAAGAAAGTATCTGCAAGTTTCGCAAGCAACAGCTGAGCACGTTTTAAAGAAAGCATCTTCTTTTACAACAAATGAGTTTCCTTCCATATCTAGGTCAATTGCTGCCAAACGTTTTTTATTTTGATAGGTACAAGTTGCTACAAGGAAATAGGCATTTTGTAGTTGTTCTATTTTTAATTCAACAACTTTGGTCCCATCTCTGAAAGTCCACTCAATTGCTTTAACTAATTGTTCAGAATTCTCAGATAGTTCAAAAATTCCATTGTTTATTTTCCCAACTTCAATTTGTTGTGCATTTGAATAAATGCTAGTACTAATTGTTACGATTAAAAGTAGTATAATTTTTTTCATTTATTTTTTTTTACCAGACGATATGATAATCTTTTTCAATATTACTGCTGTCTTTTTCTTTATTTACTTTACTTCTGAACCAAAATCTTTGATTGCACGATGAAATAATTAAACCAATTGAAATGATTAAAAATATAGTGCGTTTATAATTTCGAATTTTCATTTCAATTTACTTTACTAATTTATCCAATTTGCAACAAAATATGCTGAAGCTGCAGCTAAAGCACCAATCATAAGAATTTTGATAGCGCCCATTAAAGGAGGTTGACCAATTATTTTTGTTTTAAAATATCCAAAAATGAAAAGTGTTATTGCAGTAACTATACAAGAATAAAAGAAGCCATCTTGTGCATTATCTGTGAAAAAAGGAAAGTAGGAGCTTAAAGGTACAATGCCACCAATAATATAAGAAATTCCAATTGTTAGGGCACTTTGTCGAGCACGATTGATGTCAGGTTTTTCTAGTCCTAATTCAAATCTCATCATAAATTTCACCCATTTATCTTTATCCTTAGCTAATTCCTCAACAATTTTCATTTGGGAATCTGGGCTTAATCCATAATCTTCAAAAACCTCTCTAACTTCTTCTTTTTCTTTTTCGGGATAATGGTCTACCTCATAATATTCTCTTTTTAATTCTGAATCGTAATGATCAATTTCAGTTTTACCAGCTAGGTATCCACCTAATCCCATTGCTATTGAACCAGCAATAATTTCAGCTAAACCAGCAGTAACGATTACGGCATTTCCTTGAGCAGCACCTGTTAAACCAGCTGCAAGAGCAAAAGGAACAGTAAGGCCATCACTCATTCCTATTACTATATCTCTAACAATTTCACTACCACTAAAATGTTTTTCACTGTGGCCATGGCTTAAATCTGACATAATTATAAATATATTGCGATTTAAGCAGAAATTCCCTAAAAAAGAATTGAAAGTTGAAGTTTATATGCTGAAAAAATTAGGAGCCTCTAATTTTTTCGTATTTACTTAAATTTGAAATATTGATTTCACTTAATATTTCAATAGCTTTTGGTTTTTCGATTTCATCAGCGCCTTTGTAAATATTAATTAACTCATCACTTTTTGCTTCAAAAAATACTAATAACATTACAGTATTTGGAGCAATTTTGAATACTTTTTTAACTTCATTTAGGGATGCGAAAATTTGTTTTCTAGCAGCAACAGGGTCTTTTGCAAATTGATCTAAGCCTTTTCTGTGATAAATATAATATGCTTTTCTTAATGGTCTAAATCGTTCATTAAGAATGTTGTCAACTAAATTATATCGTGTTCTAATTGTTCTTTCAAATGGTTTCCAGCCAGCTCTGCTACTACTTTGTTGGGCAACATTTGCAATTTGAAAGGCTTTATTGAATAGTGCTGTTCCTCCTTCTTCTCCAAAAGAGTCGAAATCTAATCCTAAAGCATAATATGCATAAAAAGCCATATAGGAAGAGATATCGCTTAAATGATTTCCATCTTGAAATTCTAAACGATCTTGGTCTTGAAATTTGAAATCAAAATTCTCGTCATTAAAGCTAAGCACTGTAGATGAATAGGTAGAACCAAATATGGGTCTTCTACTTTGAACTATTGCCGATGCTTTGTATTCATAGGTTGCTTGGTCGTAAGAAGATAAAATGATTTCAATATTCATATCAACTCTTTCAAATTGTTGAACATTTTCTCCAGACCATTTGGTGTTATTCATGAATTCAGTGAGACGCTGTTCTAAGGCTCTGAATATAGATTTATCGGCAATTTGGACCTGTACATCATTTATCTTTATTCTACAATTCAAATCTTGTGCAAATGAATTGTAGAAGTTAATTAAAATAAATAAAGCAGTGATAATATATTTAGTCATTCAAAATTTCTTTAACCTGTTCAACGATATCTTTGGCAACTTCTTCTTTTGATTTTAGAGGGAAGTCTATTTTTTTACCAGATTTATTTATAATACTAATTCTATTTGTTGAATGCCCAAATCCAGCACCTTCATGTTGTAAAGAATTTAAAACAATAAAATCTAGATTTTTAGAATGTAGTTTTTGTAGTGCATTCTCCTCTTCATTATTTGTTTCTAAAGCAAATCCAACAAGAACTTGATTTTCTTTGATAGTTCCTAAATGTTTAAGAATATCTTTTGTTTTAGTAAGTTCAATAGTAAATGTTTCTTCTTGTTTTTTGATTTTTATATCACTTTTTATCAAAGGGGTATAATCAGCAACAGCAGCGCTCATTATTGCAATATCTGTTTCTTTAAATCTTGATGTAACTTCTTGAAACATTTGTTCTGCTGACTGAACATTTATTCTGCTAATATTACTTTGAATCGTTTTTTCTTTGCTTGGTCCAGAAACCAAAATAACATTAGCTCCTTGCTTAGCAAATTCTTCTGCTAAAGCAAATCCCATTTTACCACTCGAATGATTACCAATAAACCTTACAGGGTCAATTGCTTCATAAGTTGGACCAGCAGATATTAATACATTTTTGTTTTTGAATTTTAATTCTGAATTGAAAAAATTTGAAATGGTTTCAAATATATTTTCAGGTTCCGCCATTCTTCCATTTCCATATAAACCACTTGCTAATTCACCAATTTCTGCATCAATAATTAGGTTTCCAAATTCTTGCAATTTTTGGATATTTAATTTTGTTGCAGGGTGTTGGAACATATCTAAATCCATTGCTGGAGCAAACCAAACAGGGCATTTAGCTGAAAGATAAGTAGCTAAAAGTAGGTTGTCGCAAATACCATTTGCCATTTTTGCTAATGTATTTGCTGAGGCTGGGGCAATAACAAATACATCAGCCCAAAGAGCTAATTCAACATGATTTGTCCATTCCCCAAGTTCATTTTTTACAAAACTCGAATGAACAGGATTTTTGCTTAAAGTAGAAAGAGTAAGAGGGGTAATAAATTCAACAGCAGCAGAAGTCATTATAATTTTAACTTCAGCACCTGCCTTAACAAATAAGCGGGTCAAAGCTGCACATTTGTATGCAGCAATGCTCCCGCTTATTCCTAGAAGTATATGTTTACCTTCCAACATGGAAGAAATTAAATATTGAATCCTTCAGCGAAACGTTTTTCTTTTTCAGGATTTCTGAAATAAACTTTATCAGCAAGAAATTCTTCTGTAGCGATTAAGGTTGCTTTAGGTAATCTCTCATAATGCATGCTGATTTCGATTTGTTCTCTGTTTTCAAAAACCTCTTCTAAAGTATCACTATCATTATTAAATTCATTCAATTTAGCATGCAATTCTTCTTTCATTTGAGCTGAAATTTGGTTAGCTCTTTTAGAAATTATTGCAATACTTTCATACAGGTTTTTAGTTTCTTTTTCCAACTTACGAAAATCACGAGGGATTGTAGTTGAAGGTACGTTTTGATAATTGATTGCCATATTGATTAATTTTAAATTGTTTTAATTAAGAATTAAAGATTTATTTATCCTCTTTATTGCACTTTTGGCTTTTTCATTAAGTTCAAAAGCATCAGACATATATTTATTTCCTTCAGTGTACTGTTCCTTAAAACTTTCAAAAGCTTTCATTGCATTTTCAAATCTTTCTTTTTGTTTTTCAGGAATACTATTAACGGCCAAAAGATAGTGAGATTTTATGATTAAATAGTCTACTTCTTCTTTTTGGGGAATTTCAGGGAATTCTTTAACTAGATTTTCTAAAGCTACTATTGAACTTTTATACTCGCCCATATCGAAATACAATTTTGCATTTCTATATGCTTTATGACTAAGTTTAGATCTTAATTGGTCTAAAAAAGTATTACACTCTGGAACATATTTACTTTCAGGGAAAATATTAATAAAAATTTTAAAAGTTTCTATTGCTTTATAAGTGTCTGTCTGATCTAGTTCTGGTTCTTGAGATTCTAAAAATGCACAATAAGCATTCATGTAAAGAGCTTCTTCTGCTTTTTCATTGGTTGCATTATTTTCGAAATATGTTTTGTATTGAAAACCAGCTACGGCATATTGTTTTAAGCCAAAACTACAAGCTGCGCTATTAAATAAAATATGCTCAGCAGTAGGTGTGCCATAAAATGCATCCTCAATCTGCTCATAAAGGCTAATCGCACGAATAAAATCTTTCTTTTTAAAATAGTAATCCGCCATTTCGAGTTTTGCTCGATTGTCGGTACTTTTTAAAGTTTTTTGGTACTTGTTTGAACAAGCTCCAAATACTAAAGAAAGTGATATAATTATAAAACTGAAATACCTCATATTTAGGAAACTGCAATTATAAGCTATTTATTTTGATGGAAATGAAATATTTTTACCTCTTTTGAGAGCCATAATATTACATATAATTCTATTATTTCCACTTTTGAGTTTTTCTCAAAGGTCTGAAATTCAGCGTATCAAGCAGGATACTGCTCTTCAATTGTTTTTAATTCATTTAGATACAACTGCTTTAGAACCTCCTGAAAACAAGCCTCTCAGTGGAAAACTACTAACGGATAGTCTTATAAATATTGCCTCAAGTTATATTGGTGACAGATACAAAAGGGGAGGAACAACGGAAAAAGGCTTTGATTGCAGTGGATTTACTTTGGTTGTTTTTAAACATTTTGGGATTAAATTACCGCATACGTCTGCAGGTCAAAGTTTATTAGGTTTTGAAGTGCCTAAAAAGCAGATTCAAAAGGGGGATTTGCTGTTTTTTAGGAGTAGAAGTCGAAGAAGTAGACGAATTGGCCATGTTGGTATCGTAATTTCGGAAAAAGGAGAACCAGTTAGATTTATCCATTCAAGCACGAGTTCTGGAGTAAGAATAGATAATTTAGAAACAGATTACTACAAAAAGCGATTTATAAAGGCTTCTAGAGTGCTGCCTTCCCGTTAACAATTTTGCCTGTTTTTTCTGCAACAGCTAATTTTAATCTTTTCCATTTCCATTTAAAAAAATCTGATTTTCCATATTTCTCTTGAATACTTAGTTTTTCCTTATAAGCATCAATTTTATTAAGGTTTGACTTACTATTATTATGGATTCTATAGGATGCAATATCTTTATTTATAAATAGGATTGTTTTTTGTGAAGCTAGATTTAGAATTAACTCATAATCAAAGGCATTCTCGTAACTTTCATCTACCATAAACTCAGGATCAAGGTAGGTTTTATTGAAGAAACAAGCTGGTTGATACATACCAGGAAGCATTCCATTTGCTAGTAAAGAGTCAAATCTAAGTTGTTGTCCTTCTGCTTCTTTTACAAGATTATCGTTCTCATCAATGGTTTTACATTGACCATAAATTACAGCAAATTCTTTGTTTACTTCAAAAACTCTAACAATGGCTTCAACAGCGCAAGGTTCGAGTAAATCATCAGCATTTAAATAAGCAATGATTTCACCTTTTGCCTTTTTATAACCAATGTTTATGGCATTTACTTGTCCATTATCTTTTTTCGATTGCCAATAACTTAATTTATCGGAATATTTTTCAATGATTTCTTTAGAGCCATCTGTAGATCCGCCGTCTATAATGATGTACTCTATATTTTCATAAGATTGATTTAGAACCGAATTTATACACGATTCTAACCATTTGGCTTGTTGAAATGAAGGAGTAATTATTGATACTAGTGGTTTGCTCATAATTTTTACAAATTTACTTTAGTAATCCTGAATCAACCAAATTTTCTAATTTTTTGTATTTAGGATTTTCACTTGGATGCCAATGATGCAACAATTCTTTGTTTTTGTTACGAATGATTGAATAATGATTTTTGTAAAATCTAAAATATAATTCTTCATCTTCACCACCCCATTGAATAAATGACTCATCAATCATGCCAATTTTAAGGAAATCTACTTTTTGGCAGGCTAATATTCCTTTTCCGCCCCATTGCATCCATTCTCCATTAGATTTTGAATAAAATTCAGGTTTGTTCTTGTACAAATAGAAAACTATCGGAAACCAAATGGAATTAAATTTGGTGAATTTATTAACTAAACTTACAATATTCGTTGGAATACTAAAATCTGCATCACATATAAAAATCAAATCATTTGTACTTTGTAAAACAGATTTATTAAAGGCTTTTGCCCTTGAAAATGGGATGTCCTCTGATTTAAAAACCAAGTTACCTTTGTAAATGCTTCTAATAACAGATTCAAAGTCAGCAATATCTGTTGAATTGCAATCGTAAATTGATAATTCAATTAAATGAAGGTTTTTACAATTGTTAAGTGATTTAATAAAGTTTTTTAGAAAAATATCACTTCTGTTTTTGATTCCTACACAAATGCTAATTGGTTTAGGTGAGGTAATTGGAATGATGCTATAAACTAGAAATTGCAAAATCCCCTTAAAATCTAAAAATAAGGTATACAGGCCTAATTTTCTTTGTGGCGCTTTTGAAATATACCACAAAGGGAATTTTATAATCTGCGGAATATATGTTTTCGGATTTATCACCAGTACAAATAACTTATAATTTAATAGTTTATTTTGTACCAATTATTCATTCATATATACCAATAAAGAAGTAAAATGATTAGAATTTAATACATCCAAAATTTCTAACTTCTTTTACTATAACTTATAACTGCCCATGCATTAAAGAATATGGCAAACAGAATCATAATTCCAACATGTTTTAGGATATCATAGAATGTACTGCCTTTAAGAATAATCATTCTCATTACTTCAATAAAATATTTCACAGGATTAAACCATGTAATGATTTGAGCCCATTTAGGCATGCTATCTATTGATGTATATAATCCCCCTAATAAAATGAATATCATTAAAAGGAAAAATGCGATTAACATGGCTTGCTGCTGGGTTTTCGATATGGTTGATATCAATAAACCAAGTCCAAGTGTTGCCCATAAAAACACCGCTGAAAATATATAAACATGAAATAAATTACCTAAGGGCGAAATCCCATAAATTATTCTAGCAACCAAAAGTCCTAGAGTTAAAACAACTAATCCCATTATCCAAAATGGAAGTAATTTCCCTAGTATAAAAATGTGTTTTTTTATTGGTGTTACATTAATTTGTTCAATAGTTCCTGCCTCTTTTTCTCTTACTATGTTTAATGATGTTAAAAACATACCAACCATGGTTAGTAAAATAGCAAGGATTCCAGGAACCATAAAGTTTCTATAATTCATATGAATATTATACCAATTGGTATGTTCCATAAGAATTCCTTTTTGAAGTTTTTGATCAGGGGCATTTAGCCATTCTGTTCTTAATTCTATATTATATTTTTGAATTAGTGAATTGAGGTATGAAGCTCCAATATTTGCTTTTGCTCCATTAATAGCATTAACTGCCATAAATAGTTTTGAATTGTTTTCTTTAACCAAATCCTTCTCAAAATTGGCAGGAATTTCTAAAATAATGTCAGCATTATCATTCGCAAAATCTTTCATTGCTTCTTCAAATGTTCCAGGAGTGTGAATCAACTTAAAATATCCAGAGCCATTAAGTCTGTTAATTAATTCAGATGAAAAGTCTGATTTATCATGATCAATTATATCGATATTGATGTTTTTAACTTCATAATTTGCAGCCAATGGAAGCACAATTAATTGAATAACCGGCATTATAAATAACATTCTCAGAATAGCAGGGTCTCTAAAAACTTGTCTGAATTCTTTTTCTAATAAGAAAATTAAGGTTTTCATTAAGCTAATCTGATTTTATATTTTTTAACACTTAATACCAAAAGGAAAATTGTCATACCAATAAGTATAAGTGTTTCTTTTAAAACACCCGAAATTCCTAAACCTTTTAACATTACATTTTTAACAATAATAAAGTACCATTTTGCAGGAACTATATTTGATATGGTTCTTAAAGGTAAAGGCATATTTTCTATTGGAAACATAAAGCCACTAAACATTAATGTAGGTAAAAACATACCAACCAATGATATTAACATTGCAACTTGTTGTGAGCCTGTAATTGTTGAAATAAGTAATCCTAAACTTAAAGCTGTTATTGTGAAAAGCATACTTTCAGCCATCAACAAAACTAAACTTCCTTTTATTGGCAATTCTAAAGCATAAACACTCAGCAATAATATGCTGGTAACATTCACCATAGACAAGAAAAAATACGGTACAGCTTTTGCGACAATTACCATAAATGGTTTTAATGGCGAAACTAGCATTACTTCCATAGTGCCTAATTCTTTTTCTTTTACAATTGAAATTGATGTCATCATTGTACAAACCAATAACAAAATCATAGCCATTACTCCTGGAACAAAGTTATATGCACCTTTTAGTTGAGGGTTGTATAACATTCTTATTTCAGTTTTAATTTGCAGAGGATTGTTAGTATTCGGATTTTTTGTTTTTTGAAAATCCATTAAAATACTTGACATATAGTTTTTTAATGTAGTTGCCGTATTTGGTTCTGAAGCATCTGCAATAAATTGTACTTTATTAAATCCATTGTGATTAAAGTCGTTTTCAAAATTATTGGGGAATACCAATACTGAGTTAACTTCTCCAGATTTGAGTACTAAATCAATTTCCGAATTTGTTTTAATTTCTTTAACTAAATCAAAATATCTGCTGGCATTTATTTTTTCAATAATTTGAGAACTCATAGCATCTTTAGAAGGATTTAGAATGGCTATTTTTGAATTCTTAACTTCATTTGAAAGGGCAAATCCAAATAATATTATTTGAGTAATTGGCATTCCAAATAATATAAAAAGAGTTCTTTTATCTCTCCAAATATGTAGCCATTCTTTTTTTATAAAAACTAAAAATTGTTTCATTTTAATCTCCTGTTCTTGTTGCTCTTCTTGCCAAATCAAGGAAAACTTCATCCATACTCGAAGCATTAAATTGTTTCTTTAATTCTTTAGGTGAATTCATTGCTTCAATTTTACCATCAACCATCATCGAAATTCTATTACAGTATTCGGCTTCATCCATGTAGTGAGTAGTTACAAAAATAGTTGTGCCCGCTTCAGCTGCTTCATAAATCATATCCCAAAATTCTCTTCTTGTTAAAGGGTCAACACCACCGGTAGGTTCATCTAAAAAAACAATTTGTGGTGAATGAAACATGGCTGCCGAAAAAGCTAGTTTTTGTTTCCAACCTAAAGGTAGTGATTTTACCAATGCATTCCTTTCTTTTTGAAGATGCAGTCTTTCTAAAACCATTTCAGTATTCTGTTTAATTTCAGTTCTCTTTAATCCATAAATACCTCCAAAGAATCTTAAGTTTTCACCAATAGTTAAATCATCATATAATGAAAACTTTTGGCTCATATAGCCTATATTTTTTTTGATTTTTTCGGTTTCAGAATAAATGTCGAATCCTGCAATAGTTGCTTTACCGGAGCTTGGTGTGCTTATACCAATAAGCATTTTCATTGCTGTTGTTTTTCCTGCACCATTTGCTCCTAAGAAGCCAAAAACTTCTCCTTTGTTAACTTCAAAACTAATATCATCTACAGCTTTAAATGAGCCAAATTTTTTAGATAGCTTTTCAGCTTTTATTGCTAATTCATTCATTGTTTGTAGTAGTTAACATCAATTCCATAAAACAATCTTCAATTCCAGGTTCAATTTTTTCTAAATGTTGAAATTCAATTTTATTTTGAATAAGTAAATTCTCGAAAAAATTTATATCTTCATTCTCCTTCAAAGTAATGTGTAACTTCTCGCCAAATGGATGACAACTATGAATTTCTTTTAATTCTTTGATGGCTTTTATTGCAATTCTATTGTTTAAAGAGTCCAATGAATAAAGATTGTTTTTAAACTCTTTTGTTATTTCTTTTGGTTGATTTATTGAAAGAAATTTTCCCTCTTGAATCAATGCAATTCTATCACATCTATTTGCCTCATCCATATATGGTGTTGAAACAATAATGCTAAGACCATGTTGCTTTAATTCTGATAACATATCCCAAAATTCTTTTCTTGATACAGGATCAACTCCAGTTGTTGGTTCATCAAGAAACAATACTTCAGGTTTATGAATTAGCGCACAACTTAATGCAAGTTTTTGCTTCATTCCTCCTGATAAGGCACCAGCTTTTCTATCTTTAAATGGTTTAATTTGATTATAAATTGGAGCAATCATTTGATAATTGTCCTTTATTTTAACATTGAATATTGTTGCAAAAAATTCCAGGTTTTCTTCTACACTTAAATCTTGATAAAGTGAAAATTTTCCTGGCATGTATCCTACTTTTTTGCGAATACTTTTATAATCATTTATCACATCATAACCCAATACAGTTGCTGTACCACTATCTGGAAGAAGTAATGTAGTTAATATCCTGAAAAGACTTGATTTTCCAGCTCCATCAGGACCAATAATTCCAAATATTTCACCTAAATCAGCATCAAAAGAAACGCCATTTAATGCAATGGTTTTTTCTTTTTGAACGGTGTAAGTTTTTGTTATTTGGTTTATACTTACTGCTTTCATTTTTCAGAATTGAAACGAACCTCGCCATACATACCTAATTTTATGCTACCATCATTAGGTACTAATAGCTTAATTGCATATACTAAATTTGCTCTTTCATCTTTTGTTTGAATAGTTTTAGGAGTAAATTCTGCTTCCGATGAAATCCAAGTTATTTTTCCTTTTACATCTTTCTTTTCACCATTACCAGCATCAATAGTTATGTTTAAAGATTGACCTGTTTTAAGCAAAGGGAGTTGATCTCCACTTACATACATTCTGAATACTAATTCATCAAGTCGGGCTATTTTGCAGATTGGTTTTCCTAATGCTGTTATCTCGTTTGATTCAGCATATTTACTCAAAACAACTCCTTTTATTGGATTAAGAATTTTTGATTTTTCAATTAAATCTTGTGTTTGTTCAATTTGAACTTGTAATGGAACAATATCTTGATTTAACCCATTTTTACTAATCTCAAGGTTACTTTGCAATGCTATATATTGTTTGTTTAAAATTTTTAGGTTGGAATTAATATCATCTAATTGTTTAGTTCCAACAGCTTCTGATTTAACAAGGTTTTCTATTCTTTTCTTTTCTCTTTCAGTTGTTAATATTTGTTCTTGAAGAGAGGATAGTTGTTTTGCTATTTCAGGTTGTCTAGAAAGAATAGAATTTATTGTAGCTTTTAATTGTTTTTTCTTTAAATATAATTGTGAAGTATCAATTACAGCGATTAAAGCTCCTTGTTCTATTGCTTGACCTTCTTCAATATTCAATTGAATAATTTTGCCATTGACTTCTGATGAAACAATTGTTTCAATAGTTTCGAATGTTCCACTTGCATCAAAATTATTTTTGCCCGAATTACATGAGCTTAAAAATATAATGATAAATAAATTGCTAAGAATGATATACTTTTTCATGTGAATTAATTTCCGCTAATAATTTGATATTGATATAAAGCCATTAATAATTGAGTTTCATGAACAATTTTATTTTGTCTGCTTATTTCTTCTTGGTTTAAATCGTTGATATAATCAGAAGCCCCAATGATTCCATTTTGAAGTCTGATTTCAGATGTTTTTTTGATATTTGTTCTAAGAGTTAATAGTTCATTATCTGTCTGAATTAATTCTTCTAGTTTTTGAATTTCATTCTCTTGTTGTTTTAAATTCATATTGGTATTTAATAAGAATGTTTCAGATTGATTATTAATTAAATCCCGATTGATTTGATTAATTTTTCTTTCTTTACCAAAAGTATACAGGTTAGAAAATGTCCAGTTAACTCTTACACCAGTAATGTAAAACCATTCAAATTCGTTTTTTAACATATTCAATCCTGGATTCCCATAACCACCTTGAGCAAATAAATTTGCTTTAGGTAATGATTTAACTAAACTCATTCTGTTTTGGGTTAATACCAATTCACCTTGTTTCTCGAAGATTTTTAATTCTGGTCTGTTGATTTGATTTGTATTTGCAGGCTTGTCTGGTTGAATAAAATTTGATGTTTCATTTATTTCAATTCCCATAAACAAAGAGAGCATTTGAAGGTAAGCTTTTTGTGATGCTTTAATTTCAGAATTACGTTGTTTAATTCGCAGAATTTCAGACTTAATTTGGTCGATATTACTTTGGAAAGTTAAACCATTATCTTTTTGTGTTTGGATTCTTTTTAAATTGTTCTCCAAGTCGGCTTTTGTTATATCTAATTGTTTCTGATTTTGATTTAAAATTAGAATTGAAAAGAAGAGCTGTGTAACACGTTCTTTTACTTTATAAAGTTCTAGTTCAATTTTCTCTTGGTCGATAGCTGCTTGAGCTTTATGGATATCCTTTTGTAAGGATGTATTTCCGCCATCATATATAATTTGATTAAAATCTGCTGTTATTTTATATTGGTCTTTATCTAATGATTGAACTTTAAAAGGCAAATTATCTAATGGTAAACGGGTTACATCAGACTGATAAGAAGCTTGTGCATTAATTCCAAATTGTGGCAAATATGCTTTTGATGCATTACTAATTTGATAGTTTTTGCTCTCTTCAATTAGGGACCTTTGTTTAATAACAGGATAATTTTTTACAGCAGCCTCTTTGCAAAAATCTAAACTCAGATTATTTTGTGCTGATATAGTTAAAACAGAGAATAGTAATAAACTAAAAATTGAGATAATTTTATTTTTCATTTGAATCAATTTTTTTGATAGACTGGATAATAAAAGCAGGGATAATTTTTTTTCTTTCTTCCATAAGTTTTATAAAGCTTTTATGATTAAGAGAAAATGCTTCAGAAAGAATTGGTTTACCAACAAATGGAAACATCGACATAGAAACCATATTCATCCAAAGGTGCTTTGCATCTGTTTTTTCTATTAGATTTTGTTCATAAGCAGTTTCAACAGATTGTTCAAATGCCTTAATCAATTTGTCTAAGCCATTCGTTTTATTTTTTGCAATGTTTAATAGTACGTCAGGATTGGTATTAAACTCATGCAGAATAAACGAAGCTAAATGTGGGTTTTTAATATTTGAATCGATTTGATGATTTACTATTGCTTCAATTATGCTGAATAAATCCATATTCGAAAAATTGATGTTCATGACTCCTTCTAAAAATTCCATAAAGTTTTTATGAAAAACTAATTCAAAGAGTTTGTCTTTGCTTCTAAAGTAGTAATGTAATAAAGCTCTATTAATCCCGGCCTCTTTTGCAATGTCATCCATTCTCGCACCAGAAAAGCCTGTTTTACTAAAGACTATCTGAGCAGCTTGTAATATTTTTTCTTCTGTATTTAATTCAGACATGGGGACAAAGTTTAACTAAACAATTTAATTAAACAAATTTATTTAACAATTTTGTTAAAAATAGGCATTGAAAATCATTTAATTAAGATTCATTTATTTAATTTTAGTTGAATTTAATTGTTTTGATTGGATTGATTTTACTTATAAATCTTGCTGGTATTAAAAGTATTAAAAGGCAGATTACGAAACTTCCTAAATTGAGTAAAAGTATATGAATAGGATTAATTTCTATTGGCACTGTATTTAAATAATAGGCGCTTTCATTTAATTTTATTATTCCAAAATATTTTTGAATAAGTGCTAATCCTAAACCAAAAATATTACCAAATAATAAGCCTAGAGCAATAATTCTCATAGCTAAAAATAAAAAAATCTGACTGATTTGTCTATCTTTTGCTCCCAAAGCCTTTAACAGGCCAACCATATTACTTCTTTCAAGAATTAGAATAAGTAAAGCAGTAATCATATTAATGCCAGCAACAGCAACCATTAGAATTAAAATGATTAGCACATTCATGTCTAATAAATTAAGCCAATCGAATAATTGAGGATATACTTTAAAGATATTAGAAACACCTTTATCCATTGTTGTTAAAGATTCAACCTCTAAAGTTTTAAGTTCAATTTCTTCAAAATTATTGATGTTTATTTCATAACCAGAAATGTATTGAGAAGGCCATTTATTAAGCTTTTTTATTATCGATTCATTTGTGTAAGCATATAATTCATCTAAATCACTTAAACCTGAATCGAAAATGCCGACAATTTTAAATTTTCTTAAACGAGGAGGGTCATCAACAAAATAAATAAGTATTGATTCACCTATTTTAACTTGCATTCGTTTGGCAGTAATTGATGATAGAACTATTTCTGGTTGAGAGTTTTCTAAGTTAGTTAGAACTGTTCCACCAACTAGGTGTTCCTTAATAAATTCCCAATTATAGTTAGCAGATACCCCTTTGAGTAGGATACCTTCAAAAGCTTCATTAGTTTTGATGATTCCTGCTTTGTTTGAATAAGATTGTATCCAAAGGAAACCAGGTTGAGAAGCAATTAATTTTTCATAAGCTGAATCTTTCTCAATTGGTGAACTTTCATAACTATTGTTCAAATCGAGGTGGGTAACTTGGATAGGTGAATTAAACCCGATTAGTTTATTTCGTACTTGTTGTTGGTATCCTTTAACAATTGAAATTGCAATAATCATAACCATTATGCTTATTGCAACAGCAGTTGTTGCCAAACGAACAATGAGCTTGGATGAACCTTGCTTATCCGAAGTAGGATTTTTTGAAGATTCTTTGCTAAGACGATTAAATATGAAGAAACTAAAATTCATGAGTGTGTTCAAATATATAAGCCTTATTTTGCTTTTGTGCAGTTTGGTGAAAAGTTCTTCTGCTAGAACCATTACAAATGGTGCAGAAAGAATGGGGGAGTATCTTCCATATTTAAAGGATAAAAAGGTAGCATTAGTGGTTAATCAAACTGCTTTAGTTGGTAAAAGACACTTAGTTGACACCTTATTATCATTGGGAATTCAAGTGAAAGTTATTTTTGCACCAGAACATGGTTTTAGGGGAGATCATTCTGCTGGTGAAAAAGTATTATCAACAAAAGATACAAAAACTGGCTTGCCAATTATTTCTTTATATGCTGCAAATAAAAAGCCAAAACCTGAGAATTTAAAGGGTATTGATATAGTAATATTTGATATTCAAGATGTTGGTGCAAGATTTTATACTTATATTTCTACTTTACATTATGTAATGGAAGCTTGCGCAGAGCTGAAAAAAGAGTTATTGATTTTAGATAGACCTAATCCTAATGGGTTTTATGTTGATGGTCCCGTTTTAGATACAGCATTTCGTTCATTTGTAGGAATGCATCCTGTTCCAATAGTTCATGGATGTACCATAGCAGAATATGCTAACATGATTAATGGTGAATTATGGTTAAAGAATAAAGTGAAGTGTAAAGTAAAAAATGTTTTGGTTAGAAATTACACACATGATTATTCTTACAAATTACCTGTAAGGCCTTCTCCGAATTTGCCAAATATGTCTTCTATATATTTGTATCCAAGTTTGTGTTTGTTTGAAGGAACAAATTTTAGTTTAGGAAGAGGTACAGATAAACCATTTGAATGTATTGGCAAACCTGGACTAACAGTTGGGGATTATACATTTACTCCAATTACAATTCCGGGAGTAGCAGATAAACCTATTCATGAGAATAAATTGTGTCGTGGCTTTTTACTTTCAGATTTTGGAAACAATGTTGCTCCAGTGGCTGGCGAATTAAATCTTTCTTGGCTGATTCAACTATATAAAGAAGATACCTCAAAAGGCACTTTTTTTATTCCATTTTTTGATAAGTTAGCAGGAACATCTGTATTAAGAAAGCAGATTATTGCTGGTAAGTCAGAGTCCGAAATTAGAAAATCATGGCAGCCAGCTTTAATTAGGTATAAGAAAATGAGGGCTAAATACTTGTTATATAAATAATTGAGTTTAAAACTAGTTCAAGATAAACTTAAGGTATTCCTTAGATTGAAGATAGAAGCAAGTCAATTTAACCCAATTTAAGAAAAACGTTTTTGTAAATGACTGATATTCTGTTTCAGGACTTTTCTAGGCATAAAATAACAAATCAGCAAATGATTTTTGTTTTATGACTCAAATTCAAACAAGTATTGTTTCAAAAATTTATTTAATAAGGAACCAACGAGTAATGCTCGATAATGATTTAGCAGAACTTTATGGTGTAGAAACCAAAGTGTTAAATCAAGCGGTTAAAAGGAATTTAATTCGTTTTCCTGAGGATTTTATGTTTCAATTAGCTGAAAATGAATGGGAAAATTTGAGGTCACAAATTGTGACCTCAAATTCCGGAGGTAGAAGATACTTACCATTTGCATTTACAGAACAAGGTATTGCAATGTTATCTGCGGTATTAAAAAGTGAAACTGCAATTCTTGTAAACATTCATATTATCAGGGTTTTTGCTCAAATGAGGGAGCATTTCTATACAAGCAAAGTTTTGCTTGAAAAGCTTGAAAAAGTTGAATTGTGGTTGGATTCATTTGAAAATTCTCAATTGGAGCAGGACAATGAAATCAAAAAAATCTTCCAAATTCTTGATGAATTATTGAATTCAAATCAGATTTCCGAAAGAAAAATGATTGGATTTAAATAAAGTATAAAAATAAATCATTGAAAATGAGTGTAATGTGTTTTTATATAGTATTATGTATTGCAAAGTACTAAGTATAAGTTAGATTTGTGCCATAGTTTGAACCTTGTAATAAAGACAATATGGATATAGAAAACAGCAAGGCGCAGTTAAAAAAGGGGATTTTGGAGTTTTGTATACTAAGTATCATAAGTAGAGGTGAAGCTTATACAAGTGATATTTTAGAAGAAATGAAAGCTGCAAAATTATTGGTTGTTGAAGGCACCATGTACCCTTTGTTAAGTCGCTTAAAAAATGAAGGCTTACTCAGTTATAATTGGGTTGAAAGCAAAAGTGGACCACCTAGGAAGTACTACCAATTAACCGATGAAGGTAAAAAGTTTATGGATGAACTTCATGTTACTTGGGTTGACTTAGTTGAATCGGTGGAAAGATTAACAATAAAAACAAAAGATTTAGAAAATAAATAAAATACCCCCCTTATGGAAAAAGTATTTCAAATAAATTTAGGTGGACTCATATTCTTTATCGAAGAACCAGCCTATCAAATTCTTAAAAGATATATAGACCAATTACATTTACATTTTTCTAATAACACAGAAATTGTAACTGATATTGAATCGAGAATGGCTGAGCTTTTCTCTGTAAAATTAGATGTATCTAAAAATACATTAAATGAAAATGATGTAAAAGAGGTAATTGGTATAATGGGTGAAATAAACCAAATGAGTACTGGTGAAACTACATCTGAATCAAGCACTAATTCAAGTCGTTTTCAATCAAATAATCAATCTCATCGACTTAATAAATTGCGTAGAAACCCTTATGATACCAAATTAGGTGGAATTGCATCAGGTATTGCCGCATTTTTTAATATCGATCCAGTTATTGTAAGGTTGCTTTTTGTTGCATCTGTTATATTGTATGGTTCTGGAATTTTGTTCTATTTGGTTCTTTGGATTGTAATTCCACAAGCCACTGGAGAAGATGCAGAAATGATGAGAATTCAAAAGCAAAACAGAACACGACGATTGTTCAGAGATATTGATAGCAGGGTTGTTTCTGGAGTAAGTGCTGGACTATCAAATTACTTTTCTTTAGATGTAGTATGGATAAGATTGGCATTTGTAGTTTCATTTTTTGTTTTTGGTTCTGGATTTTGGTTGTATGTAGTTTTGTGGGCAATTACTCCGAAAGCAATTACTGCTGCCGATAAGTTAATGATGAAAGGTGAAACTGTAGATATAAAGAATATTGAACGTGAAATTTTAAATAACCAAGGTCCTAGTAAAATGAGCAATATCGCCAGTAGAGGTGGTGATGTTTTGGGAACCTTATTAAGAGGTTTTGTTAAACTAGTTTTAGGATTTATTGCTGTCATTTTATTTATAGTTGTCGTTTCAATTAGTATAGCAGTGTTCTCTGTATTTTTTGGAATTGGTAATACTGTTTGGTTAAATGAATTGATTCAGTTTACGGTTCAAGATCCAACAATAATTTGGTCTGCTAAAATTGGTATATCATTGGTTTTACTCACTCCAATTTTGGGATTGCTGTTATTGGTTATAAGAGGAATATTTCATGTTAAATGGAGTCGTTCGGTAGTTGGAAGTACATTAGCAGGATTCTTTTTTATTGGATTTGGATTTTTAGTTTTTGCTGCTGTTTCATTTAGTCAACAAGTGAAAGTTAATGAAGTAAAAACGGAATTTAGTTCCATTTCAATTCCTAAATCTGATACATTATTAGTTGAAGGAATTGAAATCCCAGTTATAGACGAAGACCTTAATGGTTGGGAGCAAACTGAATTGACATTTAACAATCAAGGCTTTGTTATGGACAATTCTCAAAAAAAGGTTTATATAGAAATAGACCAATTGAGAATTAGAAAAGCTGGGCCAAAAGATTCAATAGGTTTAAAAGTAATTTGTAAATCAAAAGGTGCAAGTCATGATGATGCACGCCAGAACATTTCATTTATTCAATATGATTTGAAAATTGAAGGCAATAAAATAATCATCCCATCTTATTTTACAATTGATTACAAAAACCAATTTAGGTTTCAAGAACTTGATTTAGTTTTAACATTGCCAGAGAATCAATATATTAAACTAGATGATGCAATTAAATCAATTGTTGATGAAAGAAATTTTGATGAAATGGATGGAGAAATCTATCAAATAGAAAAGAACTTAAACAAGTGTTTAGATTGTGAAGGACATTCTGATGATAGATCTGGTGAAGAAGATTTAAATGAAGAAAATTCGGATAATGATGATATTAATTTTGATATCAAAACCGATAATGGCAATAAAAAAGTTAGAATTACAATTGATGATAATTCACATGAGAAAAAGATTAGAAAAGAAGTAGAAACTATCGAAAAACAAATCGATGGAAGTGAAAAAGTAATCAGAGAAAAACAGATTGGGCCGATTCGAATTAGAGAAGAAGAGAATGTGAATAAAAAAAAATAAGCTCAAATATTGAAATAGGCTGCATTTTGTAGCCTATTTTTTTGTTAATTCTATAGTTTATTTTATAAAAGCCATAAAAAAAGTTTGTCAAGTGAATGAAAAATATATATTTGCCACAAACCTAATCAAGATTTCTAAAGGAATGGGAAAGTCAAACAAAAAGAAAATCAGAATGGAGTTTGAGATTAAAGCCTCACCTGCCATGCTGTTTAATTACATTAGTTCACCTTCAGGTTTGTCTCAATGGTTTTGTAATGATGTTGATATTTATAACAACTTCTACAAATTTAAATGGGATGGAGACGAAAGTATTGCTGAGTTACTTAAAAAAGTAGTAAATAAATCTATAAAATTTAAATGGAAAGACCTTTCAGATGAGGAGTATTTTGAATTTGAGATTTTACAAGATGAATTAACAGATGATGTTGCATTAGTTGTAACAGATCACGTTGATGCAATTGATGAAAAAAATTCAATTTTACTTTGGGAAAACCAAGTACATGATTTAAAAACCCTTTTGGGAGGATAATTTTATAATTCTAATTAGATTTATATAAAACCCGATGGCATTCAAATGAAGGTCTTCGGGTTTTTTTATTGAAAATTCAATAACAATTTTTGTCCAACTCTCTTCATTAATATGATTCTGTAATTCAGATGGAGTTAAATCGTTTAGAAGTTTAAAATTTGGATGTTCATGTTTGTTCTCCCATGGGTTTGAACCTAAGAGTATTTTACAATCTTCTTTTAGCAATTTTAACTCATTAACAAAAGTATTTGCATTAAAAACATCGTTTTGAAGCAAACATTGGAGCGAAAAATGGTGTCCCCATCTAAAAAAAACTCTGAAAACAAATCCAAAATTTTGGATTTTAAGCTGTGGAACATCTAAAACTAAGTAGGGTGAGTTGTCAAAATTTTCACCACTAGAAATCTTATAAACCCGCTTGTATTCAGGAAGTTCTGTAGATATTTGTGCTTGTAAATCAGTGCCAATTTGTTCAAAAATGTCTTTAATTTTACCCATGGCACTTTTTTTGAGTAAAGGGTAATTAGTAGAACAAATAAGATTCAACTCTTCATTTGTCAGTTTATTTATTGATTTTTGCGCCATTATTTTCCAAACATCGTATTTGTGAAGAAGTTTTATCTGTTTATTATTAAAAATTATCTGCGGTCATTTATTCCAACATTTATGATCGTGATGCTAATCCTGTTGATGCAGGTAATTTGGCTCTATGTGGATGAGTTGGTTGGTAAAGGATTGGAATGGTATATCATTGCTGAATTACTCTTTTATTTTTCAGCAAGTCTTATTCCTCAAGCTTTGCCTTTATCGGTTTTGTTATCATCAATTATGACTTTTGGTAATTTGGGTGAAAGTTATGAATTGGTTGCAGCAAAAGCTTCTGGAATTTCAATTTGGAAGATGTTCCGACCAATGTTGGTTATTATGTTTATCATCGGCATTTTTGGATTTTTTGTTTCTAATATTTTAATTCCTCAGGCAAACCTTAAAAGAGGTTCATTACTATACGATGTTAGGCAACAAAAACCATCACTCGCTCTAAAAGAAGGTGTTTTTAGTCAAGATATTCCAGGTATTACAATCAGAATTGGCAAAAAGAATGAAAGAACTCAAGAATTACAGAATATATTAATTTACGACCAAAGAGAATCCCAATTACAATCAACCATTTTGTTTGCAAAATCGGGTTCAATGAAAATGAGCGAAGACAATCGTTATTTGTTTTTAAATTTATATGATGGCTCAAGATATGAGGAATTAGAAAAAGTAAAAGGATATCATTTAAGTCGACCTCATACTTCAACTTATTTTGCAGAGGAACAAATCACCTTTGATATGAATAGTTTTAAGTTCAATAGAACTGATGAAAACATGTTTAAGCATCATTGGGAGATGTTAAATGTATTAGAATTACAAACAGCAACAGATTCATTAGATAGTGTAGCAACAGCTAAATATACCGCATTAAAAGGTTTTGTAGAGCCTTATTACTTCTTTACTAAGTATTCAAATGATTCTTTAATTCCAAATGGTATGGTGGCAAAATTAGCAACGCCTGAAGATTCATTTGTAATTACTGATATTAAAGTTCCAGGTACAGATGCCATTTATTCAAGTGCTTTAAATAATGCAAGAACAGTTAAAAATGTAATTGAATATAGCTTGAATGAATACAATGATTTAAATAGATTACGAGCTCGACACCGAATTGAATGGCATAGAAAGTTTATTTTATCGGTTGCTTGTATTATTATGTTTTTTATTGGAGCTCCTTTAGGTTCAATTATTAGAAAAGGTGGATTTGGATTGCCAATAGTTGTTTCTGTATTGATGTATGTATGTTACCATATCGTTTCATTATCGGGCGAAAAAGCAGCTAAAACATTGGCTTGGGCTCCTATGCAAGGCATGTGGTTTGGTATAGGCGTTTTTATTCCTTTAGGTTTGTTTTTAACATATAAAGCTGCCACAGATTCAGGAATATTTGATTTATCAGGTTATTTTAGATTTTTTAAAAGAATTTTCAAATCAAGATATCAGGCTTAATTATAAATGAGGATTCTACAATTAATAAATAGGTTTCCTTGGCCTTTAAAAGATGGAGGAGCATTAGGGTACTATAATTTTCTTAAAGGTTATCATGACGCAGGTTGTGAACTAACTTGCGCAGTTTTAAATACAAGTAAACATTTTGTTGATTTTGAGAAATTACCAGTTGAGGTAAAAGAATTGGCTGATTTTAGATTAAGTTTTATCGACAATAAAATTAAACCTATTGAAGCTTTAAAAAATCTATTGTTTTCTGATGAATCATACCATGTTGTAAGATTTATTAGCAAAGAATTCGAACAAATGTTGGAAAATCTTTGTAAAGAAAAACAATTTGATGTGGTAGTTTTTGAAAGTATTTTCATGGCTCCTTATTTGAAAATCATTCGTAAAAATACCAATGCAAATTGTGTTTTAAGAGCGCATAATGTTGAATTCGAAATCTGGCAAAGTTTGGCAGAAATTGAAAAAAATCCGATAAAAAAAAGTTACTTAAACATACTTTCTAATCGTTTAAAGAAATATGAGTTGGCGCAATTGAATTTATTTGATGGCCTAACATGTGTAACCGAAAATGATGCAAAATGCTTTGAAAATTATGGCTACCAAAAGACTTGGCATGTAGCTCCAACAGGAATGGATATAAGCAGGTTGTCACCTGATTATAATCAAATTGAACTGAATTCAATTTTACATTTGGGCTCAATGGATTGGATGCCAAACCAAGAAGCCGTTAAATGGTTTATTAAAGAAGTTTGGCCTAGTTTGAAAGATAAACACCCTGAAATTAAATTCTACATTGCTGGCAGAAATATGCCTAAAGAATTTTTAAGTTTTACTGGAAATGGAATTGAAGTATTAGGTGAAGTTGATGATGCCATTGGTTTAATGTTGTCGAAATCTATTATGGTAGTTCCTTTATTTTCTGGAAGTGGAATTCGAGTAAAAATTTTAGAAGGTTTAGCTCTTGGAAAGTGTTTAGTTTCAACGGAAATGGGTTTTACAGGTATTTCAGTTCAGCCCGATTTAAATATTTTTCAAGCTGAAACTGCATCAGATTTCATAAATCAAATTTCAAAGTTAATTTGCAATCCAGATTTAATCGAAAAAACTGGAAGGGAAGCTAGAAAATTAGTCGAAAATAAGTACGAAAGCTCAATGGTAATAAATGACATATTATCTTATTACAGGGGTTTAGTCAAAATAAATTAAAATGGAAAAAGTAAAATTTAATACAATTGAAGAAGCAATTGAAGACATTCGTCAAGGTAAAATGATTATCGTTGTTGATGATGAGGATAGAGAAAACGAAGGTGATTTTTTAACTGCTGCTAGAAATGTAACTCCTGAAATAATCAATTTCATGAGTAAAGAGGGACGAGGTTTAATTTGTGCTCCTTTAATAGATACTAGATGTGAGGAACTGAATTTGAATTTAATGGTAAGTGAAAATACGACTTCGCATAGCACTCCATTCACAGTTTCTGTTGATTTATTAGGTAAAGGTTGTACCACAGGTATATCGGCTCAAGATAGAGCTAAAACAATGCAAGCACTTATCGACCCATTAACAAAACCGGATGATTTGGGTAAACCGGGTCATATTTTTCCTTTGAAAGCTCGCCCAGAAGGAGTTCTTAGAAGAGCCGGGCATACTGAAGCGGCTGTTGATTTCGCTCGTTTAGCAGGATTTGAACCTGCAGGTTGTATAGTTGAAATTATGAATGAAGATGGAACAATGGCAAGGGTTCCTGATTTGGTTAAAATTGCTGCAAAATTCGATATGAAGTTGGTAACAATCAAAGATTTGATTGCTTATCGTTTAGAAAAAGAGTCTTTGGTAAAAAAGGTAATTTCTGTTGAAATGCCTACTAAATATGGCCAGTTTATCTTAACTGCTTACCACCAAAAGGATACTGGAGAAGAGCATTTGGTTTTACAAAAAGGTACCTGGGAGCCGGATGAGCCAGTTTTGGTTCGTGTTCATTCATCTTGCATTACAGGTGATATTTTTCATTCAATGAGATGTGATTGTGGTGACCAATTACATAAAGCCATGCAGATGATTGAAAAAGAAGGAAAGGGAATGGTTTTATATATCAATCAGGAGGGTAGAGGTATTGGTTTAATCAATAAATTAAAAGCATATAAGTTACAGGAACAAGGTTTTGATACTGTTGATGCCAATTTACAATTGGGTTTTAAAATGGATGAAAGAGATTATGGTGTTGGAGCCCAAATTTTAAGAGATATGGGTGTTCAAAAAATGCGTTTAATGACAAATAACCCAACCAAAAGAGCAGGTTTAATAGGTTATGGTTTAGAAATTGTAGAAAATGTGGCACTAGAGGTTAGTCCAAATCCACATAACAAAAAATACTTGGATACTAAAAAGGAGAAAATGGGTCATGAATTACATGATATCATAAAATAAGACATCTATGATTGCTGAGTATGAAGATTATTTAAAACTGGCAAATGCTAAAAAATCAGAGAATAAAAAATTCCTTGAAAAATTAAAAAAGCAGAAACCAAAAGATTTAGATATCATTTGTAATCAATTTCATGATGAGGTATTTGAAAACATTGATTGTTTAAAATGTGCTAATTGTTGCAGTGGAACAGGTCCATTGTTTCTCGATAAGGATATTGATAGATTAGCGAAACATCTTCGAATACGTCCTTCTGAATTTACAGAAAACTATTTGCGCATTGATGAAGATAAGGATTACGTTCTTAAATCAGTTCCTTGTCCTTTTTTAGGTGCAGATAAGTATTGTAATGTTTATGAATCTCGACCAAATGCTTGTAGAGAATTTCCTCATACACAACAAAGAAATATGGCACAAAAAATGGGTATTACATTTTTAAATACTATGATTTGTCCAGCAGTATATTTAGTGGTTGAAGAACTTAAAAAACACTACAAATAAAAAAAGCCTGTTTCAAAAGTTTGAAACAGGCTTTTTTGCTATTAAATCCTTTTAGAATAATCTATTTCCACTGGCACCATCTGTTGGTTGAATAAAGAATGTATTAAATAGATTTTGATCTTTTCCTAATCTATAACTTATTCCAATTGCATGAGATTGTTTACTAACTTGAAATATTTGAGATACAGGTAAATTGAAATTATAGAAGAAATTTAATTTGTCTTTAGTTTTGATATAAGCAAAAATTCCAACTTGACTTCTTGGCGAAAAGTTTAATCCACCACCAAACATTTGTTGAAATACACCCATCACTGCGAATTGTGAATTTAGTGGATTATTTGAAGAAGAATTAAATTGACCTACAGCTTCTATACTAAAATCATTATTAATTTCGCGAGTATACCAACCATGTAAAGATAAACTTGGAACTTCAGTTACTTCATTCCCTCTAAAACGTCTTTGTGGAATTATATTTCTGTAACTAAACCCTACTAAAAATGATTCTGGATTGTAAAAGGTTAATCCGGCATCAAAGTTATTTACAGGCACACTGTTTGTGCTTGCATTAAATAAAGGATCATTTACATCATTAATTTTATCAGGAGAGATATTGAAATAATGTTGAGATAAATTATGACGCAAACCTAAAGAAGCAAATGTTTTTTCGGTAGTTTTAAAATGATATCCAAAAGCATTACTCAATGTGATGGTACTTAAAGGACCAACATGGTCTGAAATTATAGCTACATTCCAACCTGAATTTTCATTAAACAATTTATCATACCTAAGATAACCAGTTTTTGGAGCTCCCTCTAAACCTAGCCATTGCGCTTCAAATCCTAATTGAATTTGGTTTGAATGTAATCCTGACATTGCTGGATTAACAGCAATTGGATTAAACATAAAATTAGATGAATTAGGATTTAATTGTGCTTTAACCTGAGTAATTCCCAAAATTGAAAAACAAATCAGAAGGCTATTTTTATAGATTTTTTTCATTTTAATTCTGATTATTTAGTTAAATAAATATACCCTGAGAACGATTTGTTATTTGCCTTAGTAACGAAAACATAATAATATGTATCATTAGGTAAATAATCACTTCCTCCAGATAATAAAGTACTTCTTGTTGCTTTACCATCCCAATTGTTTTTATAATCTTCAGCTTGATAAACAATTTCACCCCAACGATTAAAAATGGTTAATTCATTATCTGGAAAATCACTCAATCCTTTGATGACAAAATAATCATTATAACCATCACCATTTGGCGTAAATCCTTGTGGAATAAACATGTCACATTTGTTTAAGGCAGTTCCAGCGATTGTTATTTCTACAGAATCAAAACATAAGAAAGTATCTACAACATACGCAACATAATTACCTCCAGTTAATCCAGTTACTATAGTAGTGTCTAATAATTTTTGATTCCATATCAAGAAATATGGCGATGTTCCACCAATTACATTTAACTCAATAACACCATTTGTATCTTCATCACAAAGAATTTGTTTGGTGATTTTTGCAGTTATATCAATTGGTTTAGCATCTTCTACAAAGAAACTATCTCGAACTAAACAACCTCGAATATCAACAAGTGAAAATGGATACCAACCTTTGTGTGCACCTGTTAATGTATCAGATGTGGTTACAAATTCCCAACTCGAAACTGTATAAGGTAAATCGCCTCCTTTAGGTAATGCCTCAACTATTGCATTTGAATCTCCAATACAAGAAATTGGTTTTAACAAACGGAAACCAAGTTCTAATTTTGAAGGAGGATTAGTAATTTCAACAGAATCTGAAGCTACGCAGCCCGAATCATCTAAAAGAGTTACAATGTATATTCCTGGTGCTAAATTGGTAATATTGGGGTCTATTGAACCATCATGTAACCAAGTAAGTTTTACTGTTCCCTCACCTCCCGATGGAATAGCCAAAGTTTGACCATCATTGAATCCAAAACAAGTAATATCTGTAGTGTTAAATTGTAAAGACATTGGTGTATTTAAATCAACCCAAACACTATCTTTTGCCTGACAATTTCCAACATCTACAGTGCAATATAACCAACCTTTAAATTTACTTACAACGATTCTAGAACCAACCTCGCCATTACTCCAAACGTAATTTTTGAATATAGAAGAGCTTGGAGCTATAAGAATTGCTGTATCACCTTCACATGACCATTTAACAACAGAATCTCTTACAATATTAAAAGTAGTTGGGTCTACTGTAACAGTTGAAATTGATTTTGAACAACCTCCACCTATGAATGGCCAATCATAGTTTGAAACATTAACTCTATACAATACATTGGATGTTGGTGTGAATTTTAAAGTATCTCCACCAACATTATCAGGTAACCAATTGATAATTTTCTTTACCTCACTTATTTCTAATAAGCCATAAATTTCAGAGAAACATGGGTCTGTTGAAGCATTATCGTCATCAATTAATGTATTCCATTTATAAGGTTCAGTACAAGCCGCATTCATCATATAAACATAATCTTCTCCTGCATTGGCCGATGGTGCAGCAGAATACCAATTTGTATAACTGGTATCATTACAATTCATCCACGTGAATGCTCCTGAAGGAGTTCTGTATAATCCAAGCCATACATTTTTGGTAGTTATATCTTGAATGAATTTTTGTTCAGCAGTATCTGTTATAATTGCTAAATGTCCTCCAGCTTTTAATGCATTTTGCGCTGCGGTCGACCAATTACTTCTTGTATCTGCTAAATAGTAATTATGACCTAAATATTCGCCTACCCAAGTATATCCTGAAATTGGGCTTCCACTTACATAACCTGTATTTTCTGGAGAGCCAAAAGGATTACAATTATCCTTCCAGTTAATGTTTATATAAGTTGGTTGATTTAAACAAACTTCGTAAGGACTAGTTTGAGCGATAACAGCCTTGTTTCCAGCATAGAATATACTATCAAGACCATAACATCCACCTAAACTAACATGAGATCTGTACCAAGTTGAATTTGAGATTTTTGTTCTTTGTGTTGTATCTCCTGTGCTCCATGTATAAGTATCGTATCCGTTTGGTGCTGTAATGAATATTGAACCAGTTGCACAAGAATATAATGTATCAGGTAAGAAATTGAGTTTAAGTGTTGGTCCAACTTCAACTCTCACAGTATCGTAACAAAAATCAACTCCATTATCAACCTGAATCCAATAATCTTGGCTTGTGTTTAATCCTGGAACAAAAATATTTTGTGTTGTTTCACCATTTGGAAACCAAAGAATATTTGCAGTTTTTCTAATTTTAATTGATAAATTTTCTAAGCTCCAGCTTTCATTACAAGCTGTTAAATCGGTATCATTTAATGAACCAATCCAACTTAAATTTAGGTCTGCATTCGTATGACCAATTCTTTTTGTAATAGTATATTTTGTAGAACTTGCAGAAGCATCTGAAAAACAACGATTACTTAATCCTGTTTGAGTTGCACCTGTTTTACTTGCAGAACCAGCTATTGGATATGATTGCGTACAACCAGGATTATTTGAGAATGTGTTATCCAAATATAAATCTCCATCAACTCTAAATCTAAATTCATCTTTACCTGTAAGTGAACAATCGCCTTCCCATGTATCATGAATATATAAGTCATAAGAAATTTCTAATGAATCATGACTTGGTAAGCCTTTTAAATCAAAGAAAACAGAGTCATTATGAAAGAATCCTAAAACTCTACTACCATTAAAAGTAAAATTTGAATTTCTACTAAAACCATTGAAAGGAGCTGGTCCAATAAAAGTTTCTGAATAATATTCTGAATAACTTAATGTAGTGCTAGGTCCTCTTAATGTAAAAGGAGTATTCCAGCACAAACTTGTATCTGGTGTTCTTATAGCTGCATTGAAGATAATTAAATATACACTATCAGTTCCAGAGCAACCTCCATTTGAAATTACTTCTACTTTATACCAGCCATTTGATTTGGCAAAAATAGATT
Organism: Bacteroidia bacterium; assembly: GCA_051861545.1. GTDB lineage: Bacteria > Bacteroidota > Bacteroidia > UKL13-3 > UKL13-3 > CAISCU01. The sequence goes on from JBIMKP010000012.1 coordinate 91,618, forward strand.
CTCCTGTTTCACCCGTGCTCCATGAATAATTTTTCATACCGCCAATTGAAAACAGAAATAAACTATCACCACCGCAGGTTTTTAAAGAATCAGATGGGAATATATCATTTAAATCAGGTATAAGAACTGATACTGCATCTGAACATGTTGCATTACCAATTGTAACATCAACCATATAACTTGTAGTAGTTGAAGGAGTAACTGTAATACTACTTGTTGTTTCTCCACTAGACCATTTGTATTTTATGTTCGAAGCATTTACATCTATTTCCATTAATCCAAACATATTGCTTAAACAAGCATCAGGATTAACATTATCATCAATTACCCATTGTTTCCAAGTTCCAGCATCAGGACAACTTGAATTTTTCATAAATACATAATCTTCGCCAGTTACATCAGTTGGTTCACCAGGACCAAAATTCTGGAAATTTACATTTTCACAATTCATCCATCTGAATTCTCTATTACTTGGGTCCCTTAACATTCCAAGCCAAAGATTATCTTTAACAGTAGCCAAAGATTGTATGAAATTTTGTTCTTCTATAGAATTAATAATAGCTAAAGTACCACCGGCATTTAAAGCATCTTGTGCAGCTTTTGACCAAGTGCCATTTGTTTTAGCCATATAATAATAGTGGCCATTGAATTCACCTAAATAATCATATCCGGTAATTGGTCGGCCAGTAGTATACGCGCCAATAGCAACCGGAGCACCAAATGGATTACAATCATATCGTGGCAATGCATCAAGTTTTACTGAATTACCAACACAAATTGAAGTATCATTTTGAAGAATGTCTGCATTTCCAAAAACTACATAAATACTATCACTTGCAAAACAACCTGAACCTAAATTTCCTGCTGTAACAGAATACCAACCTTCTTTAGTTACTTCAATACTTGGAGAAGTCTCTGTGGTGTTCCATATATAATAATCAAAAGAACCAGTTAAACTTAGGTTTCCTCTATCAGTATTACAAACTGTAAAAGTATCAGGGCCTAAATCAACAACAAGTGGATTACCTAAATTACAAAAATTATCATTTGTAATATATCCGATTTGGTTTGGAAAAACATTGTTTTCTGTTGTAGTTGTTCCATCAGGCCAGAAAACAACAATACTATCAATTTCAGTATTTGTACCTATTCCAAAATATAATTTTTCAGAGCCATAGTTTGTTACAGATCCAAGTGAATTTGAACCATAAAATTTTGTAGTTGAAATTCCACCAGCTGTAACTTTAACTCTAGCACCTCTTGGATCTGCGGCACCAGAGCATGTCAATAATGTAATTGAAATAAAATTGTTACCTGTTGCGTTATTTTTGTATAAAACAGCATCATTTGTAACAATATTACTTCCAAATTTAAAAATATCTAGATACCCATCGTTGTTATAATCAAATACAGCAAATTTAGATAAAGAGGCTCCTCCAAATTCTGAATTAGGTAAAAGGGTATTTTGAACAGAAGTGAACACATTACTTCCATTATTACTCATTATTGAGGGTCTTGTAATATCATTTACTAATCCGGAAGTTCTTGTTTGCCATAATACATCTAAATCACCATCATTTTCTAAGTCAAAAATGTATGAACCAACATAATTAACTGTATTATTATTTGTAGCATCGAAAGTGTTTACTGTGCTAGTTTGGTCTGTAAAAGTTCCATTACCATTATTTCTGAATACCTTATTTTTCTGATTTCCTGGTCCAGGATTTAGAACATCCTTTGTTCCAAGCAAAATATCAATAAAACCATCTCTATTAAAATCCCATAAATTAGCAAAGCCTATATTACTGCTATTTGTTAATCCAGTTGAAGTTAAAATAGAGAAACCACCTGAATTATTATTTTCGTATAAGTCTATTTGATCTGTTCCATTCAGTGCTGATTTTCTAATAACTAAAATATCATCATTAAAGTTGTTATCATAATCAAACATAACAATAATAGGATCAACTGTTGAACCAAATCCAGTAACGATATCATCAATTGAACTAAAAGTTGCCCCATCATTAATGAGCACTGAAATTCTTCTTTCATTTGTATTTAATACGCGTGCAAACACCAAATCCAAATCACCATCTTCATCGTAATCTGAAATTTGAATATTTGGATCACCAGTTGTATTTGAGGTTATGAAGTTAATTCCTTGGGGAATATTTAAATCACTTGTAACTTCAGTAAAATTGTTTCCGCAATTATTTTTGAATAATCTCATGAATCCAGATGGTTCATTTTTAACGAACATAATATCCTGAAATCCGTCTGAATTATAATCGAAAGAAAATGCAGAAAATGTAGCATTCCCAGAGTTAACTCCTGTTAAGCCACTTAAACTGGTAACATCGCTAAATGTTCCATTTAAATTTCGATATAATTTGGGGGAAGAAGATATGCCATTTAAAATAATCACATCTTCCCAAGAGTCATTATTATAATCAAGTACATCTAAAATTTGTGCTTGATTAGCATCCAATCCGCTGCTGCTAATCACATTAGTGAATGGCTGACTAAAGGAATTTAGACTCACAAACAGCAGAAATGCCAACAGTATTTTTTTATTCATTTTGAATAAATTGGTTTTATCACAATTAAAATATCTGCACAATTTAATGCTTTTATCAATAGACATCAGGCATTTAGTAAATTTTAACATTCACACCATAGGTGCAAACGAAGTATTTTGTAGACACCTTGTGAAAAATTAAACCTTATTTTTGACTCAAATTCAGGCTGTTTCTTGCAGAATTTCTTTTAAATACTGAATATCTTCATTGGTTTGGTTAATGTGAAATACAAACCTGATTTTATTGTCGCCAATATGGATTGCTTTAATTCCGTTTTCAGCTAGTTTATTCAAAAATGACTCAAACGAGACACTTTCAATTAGTTCAAAAATTACAATATTTGTCTCGATTGGTAATACATTTTTAACCCAGGTTTTGGTTTTTAATACATCACCAACTTCTTTGGCTCTTTTGTGATCGATTGCTAAGCGTTCAATATTATTATTCAAAGCAAATAAACCTGCACCCGCAATAAATCCTGCTTGTCGCATTCCGCCTCCCCATCTTTTTCTAACTCTTTTAGCTTCTCCAATAAATGATTTTGAACCTAATAGAACCGAACCAACAGGCGCTCCTAAACCTTTTGACAAACAAATAGATATTGAGTTGAAAATCTTTCCATAATTCTTTGGATTTTCATTTTTTGCAATGATTGCATTAAAGATTCGAGCACCATCAAGGTGTAAATTAATTTTATTGAAATCACAAACCTCCTTTATTTTTTCAATTTCATTGAAATTCCAACAAGCACCACCGCCTCTGTTAACTGTATTTTCTATACAAACCAAGGATGTTCGTGGGAAATGCACATCTTCTTTATTGATGTTTTTTATTACATCATCAGATGTAAATTTCCCGTTTTCACCTTGTAAAAGTCGAACAGATGCATTTGAGTTGGCTGCAATTCCACCTCCTTCATATATATATACATGTGAAATAGCATCACAAATCACCTCTTTTCCTGCACCACTCTGTAAATGAATAGCAATTTGATTTGTCATAGTGCCACTTGGACAAAATAATCCGGCTTCCATTCCGAAAATTTCAGATGCAAGTTCTTCTAATTCAGTAACATATTTATCTTCACCAAATACATCATCTCCAATTTTATTTAAATTTAAATTGTGCATGTATTCCAACATTTCATTTGAAGGAAGGCTGATAGTATCTGAGCGTAAATCGACATTTAAAATTGTATTCATGAGTTTTATAAATATTAAAGGAAAGAAACTGCTTAATTATCAATGATTCCAATGTTTTTTAATAAATTGGCAAAGGAATATAATTTTAACAGTTTTTTTTACAAGCTAATAAACGAAATTCGCTTCAAATTTTCTTACATGTATCCAACAATTTCAGATTTACTTTTAGATTTATTTGGTTTCAACCTACAACTGCCAATTCAAACTTTTGGTTTTTTTATGGCTTTGTCTTTCGCTGCGGCATATTGGTTTACATCCCAAGAATTAAAAGAAAGAGAAGCAAATGGGCTTCTAAAATCGTTTACTATTAAAGAAAAAATAAACGTAAAAATAACAATAGTTGATTTTATAACTCAATCTATAATTTATGCATTTGTTGGCTTTAAGTTATTAGAAATGTTCTTAGATTATGATTCTTTGGTGGCAAATCCTCAGAAGTTTTTACTTTCAGGAAAAGGAAGTTGGTTTGGAGCATTAGCTGGTGGAGTTTATGGTTATTATTCTACCTCAAAAGAAGCCAAAGCCCTAGAGGGAAAAACACCTACAACAATTACCAAGATTGCTCATCCTTACCAATTAATGGGAAATATTGTTGGAATTGCTGCAATTGGCGGAATTCTTGGAGCTAAAATATTCCATAATTTAGAGAATTTAGATGAATTTGCTGCCGATCCAATTGGGTCATTACTTTCATTTAGTGGTTTGACTTTTTATGGTGGCTTAATAGTAGCAGCTATTGGTATTTTATATTATACTTCAAAACATCAAATTAAATGGTACCACATGATTGATTCAGCTGCGGTAGGTTTAATGATAGCATACGGAATTGGGCGAATTGGTTGTCATTTAAGTGGTGATGGTGATTGGGGAATTGATAATCTTAGTCCCAAACCAGAAGCTTTAGCATTTCTTCCAGATTGGTTTTGGTCGTATAAATACCCTCATAACGTTTTAGGTGAAGGTATTCCTATTCCAGGTTGCGACGGTCCACATTGCGCACAATTAGCAAATCCAGTTTATCCAACTCCATTATATGAAGCGATTGTTTGTATTGGCTTAGCATTGATTTTATGGTTTTCTAGAAAAAACTTTAAAACGCCTGGTGTTTTCTTTTTTACTTATTTAATTTTAAATGGAATTGAAAGATTCACAATTGAAAAAATAAGAGTAAATACAACTTATAATATCCTTGGTCATGGAATAACACAAGCAGAAATAATATCTTCCGTTTTTATTTTGATGGGTGTAATTGGAGTTTTTTATATGAAAACTCGATTTAAAAATAAGTTGGAATAATATTTGGTATACTAAAACTATGAAAACCTTAAAACTAATTTTATTAATTACTTCAATTTTGGGTTTTAACCAATTGTTTGCCCAAACTGAGGTTGCTACTGATACTTTAAAAAGTGTGGTTTTGCCAGATTTTATTATCAAAGCTAAAAAAGATCCTGATTATGAAAAGAAATATCAGAAGCTGGTAAACAATGTTAAAAAAGCACTACCATATGCTAAAATGGCTAGTTTTAGGTTTCAAATGATGGAGCAAAATTTGCAATTATTGCCATCAGAAAGTGCCAGAAAAGAATATTTAAAAAGAACCGAAAAGTCTATAAAAGACCAGTTCATGGATGATTTATTAAATATGACTCAAAGTCAAGGTCGTATTTTAATTAAATTGATTTATAGAGAGACAGGTAAAACTACCTACGAACTTCTTCAAACCTATAGAGGTAATTTTACAGCAATTTATTGGCAAGGAATGGCGAAAGTTTTTAACTCTAATTTAAAAGAAGAGTTTGATCCCATTGAAGATTGGCAAATTGAACAAATTATAAAACAATTGGGTTTTGAATAGCACATTCATCTAGTTTTTAGATTTTCAAGCTATTTTTTGACATATTAATTAACACCCTGTTGATATTGGTTGAGAAAGTCGTTACTAAGCTTCCTTAATTTTGTGGAGATGATGCAGTTAGAATTAAGTGATTTACAGATTTTATTTTTAATAATTTTTTCAATTGGGATTTTAGGTCAAATTGGATACTACCTTTTCTTTTTTTCGAAATTGGCTTTTTACAAATTGCCAGTGGAAAACCAAAGTCCTAGTTTTCCTATTAGTGTAATTATTTCAGCTAGAAATGAATACGAAAATCTTGAGAAAAATTTAACCTCAATCTTAGAACAAGATTACCCAGATTTTGAAGTAATTGTAATCAATGATTGTAGTTGGGATGATAGCCAGAAATTATTGGAGTATTACCAAGAGCAATATCCAAAACTTAAAATTTGCAACATCATTGAGCAAGAAAAATATCCTACAGGTAAAAAGTTTGCATTAACAATTGGCATTAAAGCAGCTTCTCACGAGCATTTGGTATTTACAGATGCTGATTGCACACCAGCTTCGAAAAATTGGTTGAAACTCATGGCTTCTGGTTTTGGAAACGGTAAAGAAATTGTATTGGGTTACTCTCCCGATAGACCTACTTCTGGTTTATTAAATTTATTTATTAGATATGATTGTGCCATTACAGGAATGACTTATTTCTCTGCAGCCATAGCTAATAATGCGTTTATGGGAGTTGGCAGAAATTTAGCTTATACCAAAACCTTATTTTTTAAACATAAAGGATTTGCTGGTCACCAACATATTTTAGGAGGTGATGATGATTTATTTGTTAGGGATGCTGCAACTGCAACAAATGTTTCAATTCAATTAAATCCAGAAAGTTTTGTTTTGACTGATGCTAAAAAAACTTACGAAGAATGGACTAGACAAAAATCAAGACATCATAGTACAGGTAAATTTTATAAATTAAAACATCAAGTTTTATTAGGTGGAATATATTCTAGTTTGTTGTTTTTTTATATTGGTTTAGGATTATGTATAGGTTTTCAGATTGATTGGAGACTTATACTATCATTATATGGACTAAAAATTCTTGTTCAATTCGGTATAACTTATGCAGCATTCAATAAATTAAAAAGGAAAAATATTACGTGGTTTCTACCCTTACTTGATATTCTCTATTTATTCTTTATTTATATTTTCGGGATTAAGGGGCTTGTTACAAAAAAAAGGAAAATTTGGTAATGGAAAATTTAACAGATATGCAATTGATTCTTCATTATTTTCCTGATTTAACTGATCATCAGAAGGAGCAATTTTCAAACTTAAAATCGCTTTATACAGAATGGAATGAGAAAATAAATGTGGTTTCACGAAAAGATATTGATGCACTTTATGAGAAGCATGTATTACATAGTTTAGCAATTGCTAAGTTCATTCAGTTTAAACCAGGTACTCGTATTTTAGATTTGGGAACTGGTGGTGGATTTCCTGGAATTCCATTGGCAATTATGTTTCCAGAAGCAGAATTTACTATGATTGATTCGATTGCAAAAAAGATTAAAGTAGCAGAATCAGTTTCAGAAAGCTTGGGACTTGAAAACACCGATTTCGTAGTAGGTAGAGTTGAGCAGTTAAATGAACCATTTCACTTTGTAACGGCTAGAGCTGTTGCTGCAACAGAGCAATTATATAGATGGACACACCGATATATAGAAATAAAAGAAGATTTTAATAGTAAAATCAATGGGTTTTTGTTTTTAAAAGGTGGCGATTTAAAAGAAGAATTTAAAGCCTTAAAAGAAATCAATAGAAAACTTCATATTCAGGAAGTTCCATTGTCAGAATATTTCAAAGAGGAGTTTTTTGAAACTAAAAAATTGATTTATATTTTTCAATAAGGATTAAAAACTTTAGCTTGTGATTTACTTATGAATCAAAAGACTAAGTTTTTAATTTTATTTTGTTTAGGAATATTAATATTTTCTCCTTCAATTTTTGCTCAAGAGCTTATTTTAAAGGGAAACATTAAAAACGAAAAAGGAGAAGATATTTCTTTCGTTAATGTTTTCTGCTTAAAAGAAAAGACTGGCACTCATTCCAATGAAAAAGGTGATTTTGAATTAAAAATAAAACCTGGTCAACACGAGATTAGGTTTCACTCAATTGATTACCAAACTCAAATTGTTCAAGTTGAAGTAAAGGAAGATTCTAAACAACCTCTTCAAATTATATTAAAGCAACAGGTATATGAATTATCTGAATTTAAAGTAAAGTCAAATCCCAAAAATACTGCCGATTTTATTATGAGAAAGGCAATTGCATCAGCACCTTATTACAGACGTCAAGTTCTTGCATATCAGGCAAAAGTTTATTTAAAAGGAACAGGTAGAGTTGATAAAATTCCATTTTTGCTGAAAGGAACTTTAGCAGACCAAAACATCAAAGAAGGTGTTACAATGCTAACAGAAAGTATCAATGAATTGAGCTTTACTCAACCTTCAACTTACAAAGAAAAAGTTATTTCTTTGAAGAGTTCCTTTAAGTCGAATGAGGGGCCGCAACCCATGTCAATGGTAAGAGGAAATTGGTATTATACAGGTTCATCAGAATTGATTTCCCCTTTATCACCTCAAGCATTTTCTGTTTACCAATTCGAATTGTTGGGCACTTTTTATGAAGAGGGTAGGGAAGTAAATAAAATTAAAATTACTCCTAAACGAAAAGGAAGGGATTTATATAAAGGTACAATTTTTATTATTGATGGACTTTGGTGTTTACATTCTGTTGATGTTAGTTATCAATCTAATTCTTTAGATGTTTCAACTAAAATTAGATTTGAACCAATTAATGGATTTAATTTTGTTTGGTTACCTCAAACATACGATTTTCAGATTAGTGGCTCTTTTTTTGGAGTTTCAGGCTCATTTAGGTATTTAGCTTCTATCTCCAATTATAAAATTAAAATCAATCCTAATTTAGACCATTCTTATTTTGTTGGACAAAGTTTAAAAGGAAATGTAAAAGATTTAAATCCTGAAGTTCAAGAATTTAAGCCAGTTCCTGTAAAGCCAAGTAAACGACAAAAGGAAATTGAGCAACTAATGCAAAAAGAGAATCTTTCTAAATTTGAGATGCTCAAATTAACAAGTAAAATTAAAGCCGAATCCGACTTGTTAAAAAATAATCCCAATATTATTGATAGCAGTGAAATGCTTATTGATTCATTGGCTGAAAAAAGAGATTCAAGTTTTTGGAACGAAAATAGACCAATAGTTTTATTAGAATCTGAAGTAAAAAGTTATAACAATTTTGCAGGTAAGAAAAGCGATTCTTTGAAAGTAAAATCACGTTTTGATTTAACAAATTTTCTCATTAATGGAGATTCTATTTTAAGTAAAAATAAAAAGTTCTACTTTTTATTTAACTCACCAATTAATGGAATAAACCTTAATGCTATTGATGCATGGGCTTATAAACTTAAGTTTGCTTTTGGAAATAATAGGCTTGATCAAAAAAATATTTCAATAAAAAATCAACTGGTTTTTCCTTTTGAAAGGAAGGCTTTTTATGGAAATATCTTAGTAGATTATTGTCAGAAACCATTCTCATTCCGTCATTTTAAATTAGAGGCAGGAAGTTTAATTTCTGATTTTAACCCAAACGGTGCCGGTCCATTTGTAGATGCATTTTATTTGTTGTTTTATAAAAGAAACATGGTTAAAATGTTTCAAGATGATTATCTTAAATTTACTTATTCCGAAACAATTTATCGTGGATTAAATATTGAAACTAATTTACTGTTTTCAGACCGAAATGCATTAGAAATTAACCCAAGATTAAAATCTAATATTGGTTTCAATTCAGAGTATACTTTAAATCAGCCTGATTTAGAAACCAAGGGACTTCCTGCCGATTTTAGTCCGAATACATCTTTGTCTTTTAATGTACTAATTAGTTATAAGCCAGCTCAGTATTATAGAATAAAATCTGGGTCAAGAATCGAATACTTTAATTCTAAACCATTGTATTCATTAAAATTTACTAAGGCTATTCCTTCAATTTTTGGTGCTACTAATGATTTTACAAAGCTTGAATTTGCAATTAGTCAAAATTCAAAACCATTACATTGGTTGGGTTTGAATTATAGAATTAAATTTGGAAAAATGTTAAGTACTAGAAACATTTATTTTCCTGACTATTTTATGCATGCAGGCAATAATTCTTGGATATTACTTGAAAATTTAAATGATAGATTTATGAACTTGGGTTATTATGAATATTCAAATAAGTCGAGTTATTTTTCTGCCCAAATGAATTTTACATTAAAACGTTTTTTACTTTTAAGATTACCTATTTTAAATCTTACAAAAATTAAGGAGAACATTTATTTTAATATTATTCAAATACCAGAAAGAGATGTTTACTACGAATTAGGATATGGTTTAAGTAATATTTCTCGAATTATTGATATTGGTGTATTTTCCAATTTTAAGGCAAATTCATACCAGAGTACTGTTTTAAGATTGAGTTTTGCTATTCCTAGTTTTATAAGAAATTAGTTTTGTAGTTCATTTAAAGCTAACCAAGCCATTAATCCTGCCCCAATTTCTAATGCAGATTCATCAATATTAAAAGTTGGAGTATGAACGCCTGAAACAATACCTTTTGATTCATTTCTAGTGCCTAAACGGTAAAAACTTGCAGGCATAACTTGCGAATAATAAGCAAAATCTTCAGAAGCCATCCAAATATCTAAATCAACTACCTTCTCTGCTCCTAAATAAGCAATTGCGGCATCCTTTGCTTTTTGAGTGATTATTTCATCATTTTTTAAAAACGGATATCCTTTTCTTATTTCAACATCTATTTCTATAGAATTAGCCTTTGCAATTTCATTGCTAATTCTCTCAATATGTTCATGAGCTTTCTTTCTCCATGCTTCATCTAGGGTTCTAAAAGTTCCTTCCATATAAACTTCTTCAGGGATTACATTCGTTGCACCATTAGCAATAACTTTTCCAATTGTTAATACAGTTGGAGTTAAGGGATTTGCAAATCTAGAAGTTATAGTTTGTAATGCCGTTATTAGCTGTGCAGCAACTGGAACGGGGTCTAAGCTTAAATGTGGCATTGCACCATGTCCGCCTTTTCCTTTTACTTTAAAGAATAATTCATCGGAACTTGCCATGTATAATCCTTTTCTAAAACCAACAGAACCAACTGGTAAAAATGGCATAACATGCTGACCAAAAATACTGTTTGGTTTAGGATTCTCTAAAGCACCATCGGCAATCATTAAACTTGCTCCTCCAGGTAATTTTTCTTCTCCAGGTTGAAAAATTAGTTTGATTGAACCCTCGAATTTATCTTTTAATTGAAATAGAATATTTGCTGCACCAATTAAACAAGTTGAATGAACATCATGTCCGCATGCGTGCATAACCCCAATATTCTTAGATTTATACGAAACTTCATTTAGTTCAGTAATTGGAAGTGCATCCATGTCTGCCCTTAATGCAATAATTCTTTTGCTTGGATTTTTTCCTTCAATTAAGGCTGTAAATCCAGTATTGGCTTTGGTTTCGAAATTTTGAATTCCAATTTTTTTGAGCTCTTCCTTTAAATAAGCAGAAGTTTGATATTCTTCAAACGATAATTCAGGATTAGCATGTAAATACCGTCTTTTGTTAATTAAATCTTCTTGTAATTGGGAAGCAAGTTTTTTGATTAATTCAATCATTTCCATTACACAATGATAATGAAATTAGAATTTAATCTTCTTCAAATTCTTCTGATTGAATCTTAACAATTTCTTTTTTGAAAGTTGAATCGGTTCTAAGAAAATTCGCACCATTCCATTTCATTTTCACAATTGATGTTTCATCAATTCCTTGAGAATCGTTTATTGATTCGTAATTGTTATATTTTAGAAGGAGCGTGTCTTTTGCTCCTAAAGTATCATTCGGAAAAATATATTCTAAACCAACATAGAATTCACCACCATCTGCTGTTGCAAAGCTTTTAAGGTGACTCATTAGTTTATTATTTTTTATAAGGAAAAAATTGCTTCCACCTTCATAACCACATGCTTCAACACCAGTGCTAACTTCAATAATCCTATCAATTCCTTTTAATCCTAAACTATCAAAAATATTAATCTGACTATAACAAGCATATTCACCGCTTTTTTCATCGTTTTCGTTGCTACTATATTGACTTACAGGTTCAAAAAGAATCTCTTTAATCTGCAAACCATTTTCAATAATTTTTAAAGATGCTTGGTATTTTTGAATAGGTTTAGGGAGATATGAATTTAATCCAACTAGATAAGTTTTACCAGATTCTTTAACCACACAATTTGCTATTGATTGAGAAGGTATAAATCCATTGAATTTTTTTCCGCCTAGTTTAAATGAAACCCTATACCATCTACCTAAAATGCCATGAAAATTCGTTTTAGGAAATTCTAATATTTCAACCAGCCTGAAGCTATTATTAAAGTGTTTAGTCTTAAATAGAGGTTTAGAGTCGAATGCTGGTTTTGTATAAACTATTATCTGAGGATAAAATGGAACCAGATTTGAATCAATATAATAAAGAGAAGAATACTCTGATTCTGCAAGTGGTTTTCTTTCTACCCAGCTAACTAAAGAGGACAGAAACACTAAAACCAAAACAAGTTGAAATTTATTTTCCAATAAAGCCTTTTGCAATGAGATAAGGTATGAAAATGTAGAGAATCAAACCCTTCATTAGAAAAAACATAAATCCCCAAAAACCAAGTTTTTTAATCCAAGTCATGAATGTTTTTCTTTCCTTATGAGGAATTGGACATTCTAAAGGTTTTTCTATTGTTTTTTCTGTTTGATTCATACGAAAAAGGATTACAAATAAAAGCTAGTTTTGAATCATAAACAAACAGAATCATAATCTGTTTAAATTTCCTTTTAAAGAAATATAGATCATTTATTTTGAGGATATTATGTTTTATATGGATCTTTAAAACCCAAAACAATTATTCTGTTTTACCTTTAAAAGTGTAAATGATGATTTGTTTTAAAGCATTATCTTTAATAATCGCCATTTCATCAGCTTTATCACTATAGTAAATATCCATTACTTCAGAACCAGTTTTTTCACAATATGATTTTAGTAACTTGTTCATTTGTAGTGTCTTAATTCGTGAATATAGGTTTTCATTATCAACACAAAATCCATCAAGATTTAATTGTTCATAATTACCCATTTGAACTTGGTTAAGAGTATTTTTTCCTTGGGCATCAAATGTTACAAATTGGTTGATTGCTTCTTCTTCAACTGAAACCCTAGTTTTAATAACACTAATTTCTATCCTACTTCCATTGTTTCTAATGATGGGAGGAAGTGGCATTGTAATTCCGTCATCTTCTGTAAAATGGTGTTTTTTATTGTTTATTAAAGGAAAAGTTTGACGCCAAAACAAAGTTAAAACGCTAGAATTAGGATTCATCCCATAGTTACAAACCAATAGCATTGGTTGGTTATCCTTTTTGATAATAGCAGCTACAATAAACGACTGTAAATTGGTATTTATACTAACACTAGCCTCTTTTCCATATAGTGATTCACCCGTTTTTAATATATTATCAATTAATAATTCTTTGAATAAACTGTATTGTTCGTCGTAAAATGTTAAATGATATGCTAATGATGTTGGCTCAAATTCGGCATTCGATCCTCTTTTATAAAACAAGTAATATCCTGAATAAGCAGTCATAAAATTCCAATTTCCAGTCGATTTCATGTTTAAAAACGGATTAGAACTAGGAATTGGAAAATCAAGTTCAATTAATCCTAAATCATCTTTACTTAATAAATCAGAATCAAATAAATGAAGTTCACCTCTTGGGTCATAAACTTCAGCTAAAAAATGATTGTTTGGTGCTAAACTTATTTTTTCAATTAAAGCTTGAGTTAATCCATATTTAGTTAAATCTAACTTTTTTGATGCCCACTCTCTACCAATATAATCATATAATTTTAGATGATAAATATTTGCATCTCTGTCGATTACCAAAATATAATTTTTATTGGCGTACATGCTAATTTCGCCAACTGCATTCATTTTAAATGTTGCTTTTTTTTGTAAATCTTTGCTGTAATAAAAAAAGTTTTGTTGAACATTACTCAAGTTGTTAGTTCCTGCAACATCTTCTTTGAATTTATTGAACATCAGAATAAAGCCATATTCTCCTAAATCAAATTGGTCATGACAAAATAATCCCAGTGCTTTAGAATCGAGAACAGTTTTTGTTTGAGCGAACAAATAGTTTTTTGAGATACTTAACAATAAAATAATGAATATAATTTTACGCATAACTACGGGAATTCAGTTTTGTTCAAATTTGTTATATTCTGCTAATATTCTGAAATTTAAACGGGGTTCTTTGTTCACAATAGATATTCTTGTGTATTTCAATAGGTACATAAAAGGCATTTTTATTAAAATTAACGGCCTTTTATGTAATTTAAATATTTTTAAGTAGTAACAAGTGATTCAGAGTTTTATTATTGCAGTATTAACAATATCTATATGAAAAAAATTCTCCTATCTACATTTATTATTTTATCATTTTTTATCCAAACAACTAAAGCTTCATTGCTTGTTGAAACCTTAGACCTTAAATTAAACGCGGCTAATCCAAGTTTAGATTTAAAATTTGGAAATTTTGCTGCTGGCATATTCCAATTAAACTATTTTGCTGTACCAGGTTCCATTTCTTTTATAGGAAAAGTTTCAACCGAATTCAGCAGTACAGTTCTTGCTGAACCTATTGGAGGAGGAAATTATGCTCCTATTAGATTATATAACAATACAGATTTTACAAATCTTAATACATATATCAGAAATCCAATTTTCTTGCATAACAACAACTTAACTTTTACAAATAATTTTAAAGGTAAAGGTAATCAGTATATTGGAACTAGAATCGTATTTCCAATGTCTAATGATACCATGTATGTTTGGTTTTTAATAAATGTAAATTCTGCTGGTGATGAATTAACTGTTCTAAAAGCTGGTTATGATGTCGATGTATTAAACATAAGACCAATAACTGGTGGTGATGGTGAAAATAAACCAACAACAGGTATTAATGAGTTTAATTCATTTAACTTCAATCTTTATCCTCAACCTGCAAAAGAATCAATACAAATTGAATTAAATGCAGATTTAAAATCATATAGCATTTATGCTTTAAATGGTCAATTAATTGAAGAAAAGTTGAATTCAAATCCAACTATTTCAACTGCACATTTAGAAAAAGGAATTTATATTCTTGAAGTAAACTCAAGTAAAGGTATTATAAGAAGAAAAATGATTATCGAATAATAGATTCGATTTTCAACCATAAAAAAGAGGCCGGAATCGCATGCGATTCCGGCCTCTTTTTTATGGTAATTGTTAATTTATCCTCTTTTTAATTGCCAATTACTTGTTTGTTGTTTCGATTCACTCGTTGCTTGTTTAGTACTTTCTTTTTGGAAAAATAAGCTACCAGCCGCATAAGCAGCTGCTTCATGTAATTCTGGATTCGATGATTTTAACATTTCTGGTTCAAAATACTTTTCAATAAATTTTGTATCAAAATGACCTTCTCTAAAAGCTGGATGTTTCATTACAAATGTTCCAAATGATAAGGTAGTTTCAATTCCAGTAATTTTATAATCTTCAATTGCTCTAATCATTCTTTCAATGGCTTCCTCTCTCGATTTTCCAAAAGTGATTAATTTGGCAATCATTGGGTCGTATTGAATCGGAATTTCCATTCCAGCTTCAAATGAATCATCAACCCTAACTCCATATCCTTGTGGAGTTTTATAGGTTTTTAGTTTACCAATATCTGGAAGGAAATTATTCATTGGATCTTCAGCACATACCCTTAATTCAATAGCATGTCCATGAATTTTTAAATCTTCTTGTGTATATCCTAAAGTTTCACCACGAGCCACTCTTATTTGTTCTTTAACTAAATCTAATCCAACAATTTGTTCGGTAACAGGATGTTCAACTTGAAGACGAGTATTCATTTCTAAAAAGTAAAAATTCAAATCTTCATCAGCTAAAAATTCAACAGTACCAGCACCAAAATAGTTACAAGCTTTTGCAACATTTACAGCAGCTTCACCCATTTTTTTGCGAATTTCTGGAGTTAAACAGCTTGAAGGAGCTTCTTCAACTAGTTTTTGGTGACGTCTTTGGATACTGCATTCTCTCTCAAATAAATAAACTACATTTCCGTGCTGGTCTCCTAAAATCTGAATTTCAATGTGTTTTGGTGAACCTACATATTTTTCAATAAAAACACTGTCATCACTAAATGCACTTAAAGCTTCAGATTGAGCAAGTTTTATTGATTCTTCAAATTCATCTTCTTTCCAAACAACTCTCATTCCTTTTCCACCGCCACCTGCCGATGCTTTTACCAAAACTGGATAACCAATTTCATCTGCAATTTTTTTACCAGCTGCTATATCCTTAAGTGCTTCTTTAGTGCCAGGTACTAATGGAACATTAAAATTAGTTACCGCTTGTTTCGCACTAATTTTATCGCCCATGGTTTCCATAGATTCTGCTGATGGTCCAATGAAAATCAATCCAGCTGCTTTTACTTTTCTAGCGAAATCTGCGTTTTCACTTAAGAATCCATATCCAGGGTGAATTGCATCAGCTCCAGTTTGTTTAGCAACTTCAATAATTTTATCACCTAATAAATAACTTTGATTACTAGGAGGCGGACCAATACAAATGGCTTCATCAGCGTATCGTACATGCAATGCTTTTCTATCGGCTTCACTAAAAACTGCAACTGTTTTTATTCCCATTTCTTTGGCAGTTCTCATTACTCTTAGAGCAATTTCACCGCGGTTAGCAATAACTATTTTTTTCATGAATAATGATTTGGCTGTTTATTTTTCAGTAAACAAAAATAACAATTCTAAGCAAAGAGAATACTGATTTTATGACATATTTTAGTCGTAGATTTTGTTTTTCTTTTAGTTTATGAAACTATATACTGAAATATACCAATATGGATATTTCTTTTTACGAATATCCGCATGTTTGCCAGTAATTTATATTAGTAAAATTCTAAACATTTTAAAATTGATTTATGCCTTTGAATTAAGGCAATTTGAATATAAAATAGAATCTTG